>JBMNOI010000077.1:0-17674 GCA_050942995.1 Anaerolineae bacterium | reverse complement strand
GGCTATCGCCCACGAACACGGCCTCGCAAGGCTCGCATCCGAGGGCATCCAGAGCATGATGGAAAATGCGCGGATCGGGCTTGTCGACGCGAATATCGCCCGAGATCACGATATGGTGGAATAGCTCCGTCAGCCCGTAGCGCGCCAGCAGATCGTGCGCATAAGGCGGATGATCGAAATTGGACACCAGAGCCACCCGATAGCGTTCGCGCAACGCGCAAAGCGTGGGGATGGCGTCCTGGGGAAGGTCGATGTGTCGCTCCCAGCCCATCAAACAGCGATGCACCGCCTTTTGCGCCGCCGCCTCGTCCTGCGGCAGGCCCAGTTCACGGAACAAACGCAGCATCTTGCCCAGGAACGGCGTCTCGGCGATGTCGTCCTTTGCCGCAAGCGGTGTGGCAAAGCCATGCTCCCACAATGGCACCCACTCGTCGTAGGGCACGGTACAGCCCAGATCGGCCAGCACGCCATAGATGCCCCGCCACGACGCCTCGGTGCCCGCCGCCACATCGCCATAGGCGATGACGGTGCCGAACAGATCCAACAGAACGGCTTTTGTTTGCGTCATCAGGGTACCACCACCGTTTTAATATCATCCCCCGGCGGCTGGTCCAGCACGTCGGGTAGCTCATCCAGCCCGATAGTACGGGTAATGAGCGGCTCCACCCGCACCTGCCCCGAGCCCAGCAGAGCCAGCGCCCTGGCGTGGGTGTAGGGGTTCACCAACGCGCCGCGGATGGTTAGTTCCTTCTGAAACAGCAGATTCGGCTCGACCGCCACCGTCTGGCCGGGAGGCGTGACGCCGAACCAGAGCACCGTGCCTCCCCGAGCGGCCCAGGTCAACGCCTGAGCGTTGGTGTGTACCGAGCCCACCGCCTCGATCACCACATCGGCGCCCCCCTCCAGCGCGCCGCCGGGCGCCAGCGGGTCCTCGTTCATCGGATCGACGACGATATCCACCCCCAGCGACAGGGCCATCTCCCGCCGCGCCGCCAGCGGATCGCTCAGCACCAACCGCCCCGCGCCCCGCAGCCGCGCAAGCTGGGCCAACATCTGGCCGATGGCGCCGCCGCCGATGACGGCCACCGTGTCGCCCGCCTGTATCTCGGCCAGATCGATGCCGTGCACACAGCAGGCCAGCGGCTCGACCATGGCGCCCTCCGGCGCCGAAACCGAGGCGGGGAGCCGATAGCACTGCGACCGGGGCACGCGGCATAGCTCGGCGAATCCGCCGTCCACATCGACGCCCAGAGCGGTGAGGTTCTCACACAGGTGGATCTCTCCCCGCCGACACGAGCGGCACACCCCACAGGCCATGTTGGGATCCACCGCCACCCTGTCGCCCACCGCCAGATCGGTCACCCCTTCGCCCAGGGCCACTATCTCCCCGGCGTATTCATGTCCGATAATGACCGGTGGTGTGGTATCGAACTCGCCATGATAGATATGCCGGTCGGTGCCGCAGATGCCACAGGCTGCCACCCGAATCAGCACCTCACCCGGCTCGGGGTGCGGATCCTCTCGCTCCTCGATGCGCAGGTCGCTCCGTCCGTAAAAGACCGCTGCTTTCATGTCCCGTCTCCTTATGTCACAACCCGATGCCGATAACGGCATTCGGGTCGAGTGATGCGAATTTTCGCTTACTATATCACAGACGCCGACGACACGCGAGATAACCATCCGATTCTTGTTCTTGTACTGGTAGCTGCATTTTGCGCCTCGACGTTCCGGGCGTATAATGGAACCGCAGGTGACCCGTATGCGGGCGCCGAGCGGCCGTTTGCAACATCCGTTCGTGCAACAACAACTGCTCGCTTGGATCGCTGTGCGACCGAGACGGCGTGAGAGATGGGACACGATCCTTTGACCTCGTGCTGCGTCGGCGGCACGAGGTTTTTTTCATTATCGGAGTCGACCATGGCCGAGAGCCTGATCCGTGTAAATGATCTGCACTATACCTACGGGGAGGAAGACTCGGAGGGCGCCGTACAGGCCCTGTGTGGCGTCAGCCTGACCATCGAGCGGGGTGATCTCGTCGCCATCGTCGGGCACAACGGCTCCGGCAAGTCGACCCTGGCCAAATGTCTCAACGGCCTGCTGCGCCCCACACAAGGTGAGGTGTGGGTGAACGGTCTGGACACGCGCCGCACAGAGGCGCTGTACGACATTCGCGCCACAGTGGGCATGGTGTTCCAGAATCCCGACAACCAGTTCGTGGCCGCCACCGTGCAGGAAGAGATCGCCTTTGGCCCGGAGAACCTGGGCATCCCCCACCCCGAATTGCGCCGACGGGTCGATGAGGCGCTGGAAAAGACCGGCCTGGGCGCCCTGCGCGAGCGCAACCCGCGCACCCTCTCGGCCGGGCAAAAGGCTCGTCTGGCCATCGGCAGCATTCTGGCCATGCGACCGGCCTGCCTGGTGCTGGATGAATCCACAGCCTATCTCGATCCCCTTTCGCGCCGTGAGGTGCTGGATCTGGTGGCCGATCTGCATCACGACGGCCTGACGGTGGTCATCATCACCCACTATATGGAGGAAGTGGTCGCCGCTCAACGGGTGATCGCCCTGGAGGCCGGGCGCATCGCCCTGCAGGGCATGCCGCGTGACCTGTACGCCCACGCCGATCGACTGGCCGCCCTGGGCCTGGCTCTGCCCGCCGCAGCCGCCATCGCCTATGGATTGCGCCGGCGAGGGCTCGATCTACCCGAGGGGATTCTCACTACATCTGAGCTGGTGGCCACGCTCACGAGCCGTCAGGAGGCAAGGCATCAGAAAGTGAACCATCGAGGGGCGGCGACATGAACGACGTCATGGTCTCGATTCGCGATCTGCACCATACCTATCTGGCCGACACGCCTCTGGCCGCCCCGGCGCTGCACGGCGCCGAGTTGACCCTGCGTCGCGGCGAATTGGCCGCGTTGGTGGGGCCGGGCGGCGCGGGCAAGTCGACCCTGGTGCATTTCATCAACGGCCTGTTGCGCCCCACCACGGCCGGATGCGTGACGGTTCTCGGACACGATATGGCCTCGTCACCTGTCGACCTCTCTGATCTACGGCGCCATGTGGGCCTGGTGTTCCAGTACCCGCACCATCAGCTTTTCGAGCGTTATGTGGGCGACGACATCGCCTACGGCCCCCGTCAGCTCGGCCTGCCCCGTGAAGAGATCCGCGCGCGGGTCGAGTGGGCGATGAGTGTGGTGGGGCTCGATTTCGAGACCTTTGTCGATCGCCACACCTTTTCGCTGAGCGGCGGCGAGATGCGCCGCGTCGCTCTGGCCGGCGTGCTGGCCATGCGCCCCGAACTGCTGGTGCTGGATGAGGCCACCAGCGGACTGGATCCCCGGGGCCGCGCCGAGGTGCATGCCCTGCTGCGCCGCTTACGCGATGAGGAAGGCGTGACGGTCCTCATCGTCTCCAACGATATGGACGAGGTCGCCGGGCTGGCCGATCGCGTGACCGTGCTCTACGGCGGGCGCACTGTGCTCCAGGGCTCCACCCGCGAGGTATTCTCTCGCCCCGAACTGGCCGATGATTACGGGCTGGCCCGACCCACTGCCGCCGAGATCGTTCACGCCCTGGCCGCCGCCGGCCTACCCGTCGAGCAGGGCGCCCTCACTCCCGCCGAAGCCGAGGAGGCCATATGGCGTACGATGATGCGCTGAGACATGTCACCATCGGTCAATATATCCCCACCGGCTCGGCCATCCATCGGTTGGATCCCCGCGCCAAGCTGCTGGCTGCGTTGATCCTCGGCTTTGCCATCATCCTGGCCGCGTCATATAGCAGCAATATCGCTCTGCTGACGCTCGTTCTGGCGCTGGTGGGGCTGTCGCGCCTGCCGCTACGCTACATCGTCTCCGGCGTCAGGCCGGCGCTGCCTATCATCATCGTCCTGGCCCTGATGCAACTGCTCTTTTACGGCGCGGGGCCCAATCCGGCCAGTCGGGTGCTGCTGGCGTGGGGACCCATCCGCATCTCGACCGAGGGGGTGCGGCTGGTGGTCGTATCGCTGCTGCGTTTCGCGGAGCTGCTCTTTCTCACCAGCCTGCTCACCAACACCACCACCACCGGCGATCTCACCTACGGCATGGAGAGCCTCATGCGGCCGCTGAACGCCGTCGGCCTGCCCGGCCATGAGCTGGCCATGGTAGGAGCCATCGCCCTGCGCTTTTTGCCCATTCTGGGCGAACAGCTCGAATCGATCCTGCAGGCCCAGGCCTCACGGGGCGTGCGTCAGAGCGCAGCCGGCCGCTGGCAGATTCTGGAGAACGCCCGTCGCATGGCCCGCATGATTATCCCGCTGTTCGTCGATGCTTATCGCCGCTCGGAGGAGATGATCCTGGCCATGCAGGCCCGCTGCTATCGCGGGGGCCGGGGCCGCACCCATCTGGTGGAGCTCAAAGCCACGTTCGCCGATTACGTCACGGTGTCCGCCAGCGTCATCGTGCTGGCGCTCGTCATCTTTGCCCAGCGCACCGCTCTGCCCTGAAAGGAGAACTGTTATGACTGCCGAAGATCGTGCCATTCGTCGGGTCATCATCGCCGGCCTGCTGCTGGCCATCACCTTGCTGCTCACCTTTACCCGCGTCGGGTTGATTCCCATGCCCACTCCGGCGGCCAATGCCACCATCGCCCATATCCCGGCCATCATCGCCGGCATCCTGGAGGGGCCTGTGGCGGGCTTGCTGGTCGGCCTGGGCTTTGGCTTCTCCAGCTTTATGGCCGCCACCATCCCCATGTTCCGCGATCCGCTGGTGGCCGTCCTGCCGCGCCTTTTCATCGGCCTGACCGCTGCGTGGACCTACCGCGCTCTGCGTCGCGCCAACCGCCCCACCCTCATCGTCATGCTCGGGCTGCTCTTAGTGTTCATGCTGGCCTTTAGCTACGAGGCGTACCGCAACATGCCGTGGCTGGGCATTGTGCTGGCGGTGCTCGCGCTGGCGGCCACCGCCGGTCTCTACCTGTGGATGCAGCGGGAAGATACACGCATCATCGGCATCGGTGTCGCCGCCGCCGTCGGCTCGCTCACCAACACGGTGCTGGTGCTCACCGTCGCCACCCTGCGAGGCTATATCCCGGCCGAGGCGGCCTGGGGCATCGGCCTCACCCACGGCATCCCCGAGGTGATCGTGGCCGGCGTCGTGACCATTGCCGTCGTGGCCGCGTTGCGCCAGGTGGGCGCCCGGCGCCGCCCGCGCCTCTGATCCGGCGCCCCGCTCTGGGAGAGGAGAAAGACCATGTTGCTCTGTATCGATATCGGCAACACCAACATCACCCTGGGTCTCTATCACGGGGATGACCTGGTCGCCCACTGGCGGCTCAGCACCGACTATCACAAGATGCCCGATGAATATGGCGTCATGTTGATGACGCTGCTCTCACACAGGGGCTATTCCGTCACCGATATTCACGGCGTCTCTATGGCCAGTGTCGTGCCGCCCGTCACCGATCTGTTCAGGGAAGTATTGCGTGCTTATGTCAAGGTCGGACCGCTGATCGTGGGCGCCGGCGTGCGCACCGGCGTGGCCATCCGCTACGAGAGCCCGCGCGACGTGGGCGCCGATCGCGTGGTCAACGCCGCCGCCACCTATCACTTTTACGGCGGTCCGGCCTGCGTGGTCGACTATGGCACCGGCACCACCTTTGATGCCGTATCGGCCACCGGCGAGTATCTAGGGGGAGCCATCGCCCCGGGCATCCGCATCGCCGCCGAAGCGTTGTTTCAGCGCACGGCCAAGCTGCCCCCCATCGACTTTCAGCGTCCGCACAAGGCCATCGGCACCAACACCATGGACGCCATCCGCTCCGGCATGCTCTATGGCTATGTCGGGCTCACCGAGGGGATGATCGCCCGCTTTCGCGATGAACTGGGCCCCGATATGCGCGTCATCGCCACCGGCGGCCTGGCTGAGGTCATCGCCCGCGAAACGAATCTGATCGAGGTGGTGGATCCCTGGCTGACGCTCAAGGGATTGCGCCTGATCTACGAGATGAATCGAGGTGAAGGATGATCCTCAATGGTGCGAATATCGTCCTGGCTGTGACGGGGGGCATCGCCTCGTACAAGGCCATCGACCTGTGCAGCAAGCTGGTGCAGGCCGGCGCCAATGTAGACGTCATCATGACCGAGGCGGCCACCCAGTTCGTAACCCCCCTGCCCTTTCAAACCATCACCAAGCGGCCGGTGGCCCTGGACATGTTCCAGCTCTTGCGCGACACCGACATGGCCCACATCTCGCTCTCAGAAAAGGCCGATGTAATGGTTGTCGCGCCGGCTACGGCCAACACCATCGCCAAGATCGTCTACGGCATAGCCGATAATCAGGTCACCAGCACCATACTGGCCACCACGGCGCCGCTGGTGATAGCGCCCGCCATGGATGCCGACATGTGGGCTAATCCGGTCACACAGGCCAACGTGAAGACGTTGCGTCAGCGCGGCGCCGTCATCGTCGGCCCGGGCCACGGTCGGCTGGCCTCCGGACGCATCGGCGCCGGCCGTCTGGTGACCACAGAAGAGATCCTCGCCGCCATCCGGCGCACGCTGGGGCGCAACGGCGTGCTGGCCGGATTGCATCTGGTCGTAACCGCCGGGGGCACCCAGGAGCCGCTGGATCCCGTGCGTCACATCGGCAATCGCTCGTCAGGGCGCATGGGCTATGCTGTAGCCGAGGCCGCCCGCGATGCCGGCGCACAGGTGACGTTGATCCATGCGCCGACGGCCCTGCCCACTGTCTATGGCGTCGATATGGTGCCGGTACGCACCGCCGCCCAGATGCACGATGCCGTCATGGCCGGGCTGCCCGAAACCGACGTGCTGGTCATGTCGGCGGCTGTGGCCGATTATCGTCCCGCTCGCGCCGCCGGACAAAAGATCAAAAAGACCGACGGGGGTCTGACGCTGGAGCTGGAGCGCACGCAGGATATTCTCGCCGCCGTGGCCGAATATCGCGCGGCCCGGCCGGGAGAGCGCCCGACGGTGGTGGTGGGCTTTGCCGCCGAGACGGAGAACCTGCTGGCCAATGCCCGTGACAAGCTCCGGTGCAAGCGGATGGATCTCATCGTGGCCAACGACGTGGCCTCATCCGACAGCGGCTTTGATGTGGATACCAATCGCGTCACCCTGCTCACGCCCGACGGTGGCGAAGAGGCGTTACCCCTCATGGAGAAATTCCAAGTGGCCGAACAGATCATCGTCCGCATCGCCCACATCGTCCGCGCCCGGAGCTCGGACCATGACGGGTGATCTTTTTACCGGCGCACTGACCGATGTGCCCGGCATCGAGGTCGGGCACATTACCGATCGTGAGGCATGGACGGGATGCACCGTGGCGCTCTGCCGTGAGGGCGCCACCGCCGGGGGTCTGGTCCGGGGGCTGGCTCCGGGCACCCGCGAGACCGACCTGCTGAGGCCGGGAACCCTGGTCGAGCAGGCCCATGCGGTGTTGCTCACCGGCGGGAGCGCCTTCGGCCTGGCCGCCGCCGATGGGGTGATGCGCTATCTGGAGGAGCAAAACATCGGCTACGATGTGGGCGTGACCAAAGTGCCCATCGTGCCCGCCGCCGTGATCTTTGATCTGGCGATCGGTGACGCCACCGTGCGTCCCGATGCCGCCATGGGTTATGCCGCGTGCGTCGCCGCCCGAAACGACGCGCCGGAGCAGGGCAATGTAGGCGCCGGCACCGGCGCTACCGTGGGCAAGGTCGCCGGTCCCGGTCGGGCCATGAAGGGTGGGCTGGGCACGGCGTCTCTGCGGGCCGGCAAGCTGATCGTCGCCGCCCTGTTCATCGTGAACGCCTTCGGTGATGTGGTCGATCCCGACAGCGGCCGCATCGTGGCCGGCGCCCGCAATGTCGACGGCAGCCCGCTGGATACGGCCCGCGCCATCCGGGGACGCCTGTTACGCACCATCATGAGCTTGCGCAATACCGTCATCGGCGTGGTAGCCACCAATGCCCGACTGGATGTGGCCGGCGCCAACAACATCGCCGCTGCCGCCCACGATGGACTGGCCCGCGTGGTGCGCCCGTCGCATACCCTGTACGACGGCGACACGATCTTTACCCTGGCGACGGGCAAAACCCGGGCCCATCCTGTGCTGGTGGGAGATATGGCCGCCGAGGTGACCGCCCGTGCCATCCTCAACGCCGTGCGCGCCGCCGAGGACGCCGCCGGTCTGCCCGCCGCCCGTTCGCTAAAGGACGGTAGCTACTGATCGAGATCCTGCAAGCGATCCGTCCGCCCGTGCCGGATCGACAATGGAGAGAGCGGGGGATAGACAGACGGGCAGACGAACAGACGGGCAGTAGATAGATAGACGGGTGACAGACGGATAGATAAGTGGTTAGACGGGCGGACAGACTGACAGATAGACAGGGAGGGAGGCAGACAGACAGATAGATGGTTAGTTGGTCGGTCGGTTGGCCGGTTGGTTGGTTAGACAGGTAGATGGATAGGTAGGTCGGGGGCCGTCTCAGGTCCCGCCATTCGGCGAATGAGGCAGAATCACTTTCATTTTTACCTTTTTTATATGCAGTGATTTTGAAAATGGTTGACCTGTGAAGCGATTGTGAGTATAATAAACAGTGTGATTTGCCTCAAGTGGAATGGTGATGGAATGACATATTGGATTTCACACAAACGCTCGGCTCATTAACTGTCCCCCCCGGAGGATGGTGGGCCGGGTGTTTTTGTTTGCCTCATCGATAGTGTAAAAGCATAAAAGCTGTACAACGCAGAGGAGGTGACTCACAGATAGGTTTCAACTGTCGGACATTTCAAGCTTCCACTCCATCAACATGCGTAGAATGGAGAGGCCAACTCGTATGTTGGAAAACTTGATACAGAGTGCAAGAGCGAGAGGTTATGTAACGAGTCGGGAAGTTCTGGATCTGTATCCCGATGTCGAATCGTCGATCCCTCAGATCGATGAGTTGTTCGCCAAATTGATCGATGAGGGCGTGACGATCGTGATGAACGACGGCCGATCGAACGGCGACCCGTCAAATGCCATCGATTTTTTGGAATCCGTGGCACAGATGGGTACAGAATCGATGGAAGAGACCGATCTCGATTCCGACGAAGAGCCTGACACAGAAGAACTGGAACAGGAAGAAGAGGACGTTACAGCGACGACGGCCAATCTGGACGGCATTGCCGCGGATGATACCGTCAGCCTTTACCTCAAGCAGATGGGGCAGGTGCCCCTGCTCACGGCGGCGGAGGAGGTGCTCCTCGCCCGCCAGATCGAAGAGGGTAATTTCGCCCGCGCCCGTCTGAACAACAACAAGTGCATGGCAGCCGAGGAGCGCATCAACCTCCTCAAGGCCGTCAAGGCCGGAGACATGGCCCGCACCAAGCTCGTGGAGGCCAACACGCGCCTGGTAGTCAGTGTGGCCAAAAAGTACCTCGGACAGGGTGTCCCCCTTCTGGATCTCATCCAGGAGGGCAACATCGGCCTGATGAAGGCCGTCGAAAAGTTCGATTACCATCGTGGCTACAAGTTCAGCACTTATGCCACATGGTGGATTCGTCAGGGTATTACGCGCGCCCTGGCCCAGCAGAGCCGACTGATTCGGCTCCCCGTCCATGCCGGCGATCAGATCCGTCGCATCTATCGCACCATGGAACAGTTCGAGCAAGAGTCGGGCAGGCGCCCCACCCCCGAAGAGATCGCCGAACAGATCGGCATCTCCGTCACCAAAGTGGAACAATTGTTGCGCATCTCCCGCTACCCGGTATCACTGGAGCGCCCCGTGGGAGATGATGGTGACACCGAGTTTGGCGATTTCATCGAAGACGAAGACTCTCCCGCCCCCACCGACGTGGCCTATCAGCGTCTGTTGCGAGAGGCGCTGGAAGAGGTCATGACCGCCCTCAGTCCGCGTGAGGCCCGCATCCTGCGGCTCCGCTTTGGCCTGAAGGACGGTCGCTCCCACACGCTGGAAGAAGTGGGTGAAAAGTTTGGTCTCACCCGTGAGAGAATCCGGCAGATCGAGCATCAGGCGCTGGATCGTCTGCGCCATCCGCATCGCAGCAAGCAGCTGCGTGACTATCTGAGATAGCGATTCGACGATTATCAAGACACGCCCCGGTCGGTCTCCCGGGGCGTGTCTTTTTTCTATCGCATCATCCTCGACGGCTTCGTCCTATGAACGACCGGAGCACATCGATACGGCCACCTCGATGGCCCGCTTGAGGCTGGTCTCATCGGCGGTGCCCTTGCCGGCCTTGCCGAACACGGTGCCATGGTCCACCGACGTACGGATAATGGGCAGCCCCAGGGTCACGTTCACCCCCTCGGCAAAACCCAGCACCTTGGTGGGAATGTGCCCCTGATCGTGATACATGGCCACCACCGCGTCGAACTGGCCCGCAGAGCTCATGCGATAAAAGACCGTGTCCGGAGGCAGCGGGATAGGATACACATCGATGCCCTCGGCTATGGCTGCGTCGATGGCCGGCTGGATCTCGCGCACCTCCTCATCACCAAAGAGCCCGCCCTCGCCCGCATGGGGATTCAGGCCGGCCACGGCCAGGCGCGGTTTGGCGATGCCCATCTGCTGTAGCGCCTGCACGGTGAGATGGATCACCTCCAGAATGCGCTCCTTTCGAGTGCGCTCGATCGCCTGCCGCAAAGAACAATGAGTGCTCACATGGGTCACCCGAAATTGGCCGGCGGTGAGCATCATGGTCACGCTCTGAGCATTGGTGAGCTCTTTGAGCAACTCGGTATGCCCATCGTAGTGATAGCCGGCCAGGTTCAGAGCCTCTTTATTCAACGCCGAGGTGACCACCGCATCGATCTCGTTCGCCATGGCCAGCTCTACGGCACGCACCACCGCTTCATAGGCCGCCTTGCCCGACATGGCCTGCACCTTGCCATACTCTAGCCGCTCCATGTCGATGTTCTTCAGATCCAGCACATCCAGCGCATCGGCGCTATAGAATGCATCGGCCACGCGCTCGACGGCCCGTATCGTACCGGACACGCCGGTAATCCGCATCGCCTGCGCCATGCAGGCAGCATCACCGATGACGACCAGTCGGGCGATTTCGCGAACAGCGGGATCGGCCCACGCCTTGGTGATGATCTCGGGACCGGCGCCGCTGGCGTCGCCCATAGTCACACCCATGATCGGTCGGCGGGACGGTTGTGTCGTCATGATATCATTCCTCATTGATCGTACAGGATCGTGTTCAAAAGCCCGGCCAGGCCTTTGATATCTCGTGATCGCATTCATCTGTCCTCAGGTTCATGGAGCATAGCTCCGCGCCCGCAGGCTGTCAATTTCGCGCCGTCGCTGTAGCGCTCGCATCGGCCCTTTACCTGTGGCATAATGAGCACAAGTTTTTGGCCGGGGAGGACAGGCCCAATGCAAATCTATCGGGGATTGCACGTGATCGAGGCGCCCTTTGAGAACGGACGCACCATCAATCTGTATCTCTTCCGCGGACGCCGCCACCTGCTGGTAGATTCGGGCGTGGTGAACGTGCCGACCGAGACGGTGATTCCCTATCTGCGGGAGGCGGGGCTCGCCCCCACCGAGCTGACGATGCTGGTGAATCTGCACGCCCACGCCGATCATGTCGGCGGCAACGGTGAGCTGTGGGCCGCATCGGGCGAGACGTTGCGCATCGCCGCCCACAACCTCGATGCCCCGGCCATCGCCGACCATCGGCGGCTGGCCCGCGTGGTGTACGGTATCCCGGAAAGCGACATCGAACGCACCGAAACGCTGCTCCGTCGCCTGGGCGCCGAGGCGCCCGTACATATGCGCCTTCAGGGAGGGGAGGTGTTGGATCTGGAGGGTATCGAGCTCCAGGTCATCCACGCCCCTGGGCATACCGCGGGCAATATCGCCCTCTACCATCGGCGCGAACGCACGCTGATTCACGGTGAAACGCTCATGCCCGTACCCGCGCCCGACGAGGAGGGGCTGCGCGCCACGCCCTTTGGAGATGATCCCTGGTCCTATCGCCGCACGTTGCGCCGTCTGGGGACGTTGGATGTGCGACAGCTGCTCTCATCTCATGCGCAGCCTGTGGACAAGGGAGGCTTTACGCGCTGGATTCAAGAGGCCACCACCGCACTGGACGAGTACGATGCAGCCTGTCGCGCGGCGCTGGCGCAGGGAATCTCCGGTATCGAGGAGATGGCCGCCGCCGTAGCCGCTGAGGGGCGCTATCGCGACGACCCGCTCCTGAGAACCCAGGTAGCCCGCACTCTGCACGACTGGGTGCTGGCCGGCCGCGCCGAGAAAACACCCGTCGGAGGGTACCGCCTTTCCGGCTGAGTCACCCGCCGCGTAGATAGGCCAGCGCATCGATCAGGGCATCGTCATCGCCAAAGCCGCCCGCTTTTGTCACCACCCACATCCCATCGACTGCCCCGCCCACCAGGCGGCCGCCGGGAACGCCCGGCTGCACCTCGGCGGCGATGCGTAGCGCCTGCACCCCCAGCGCCCGGCCCATCGCCACGGCCACATCGCCACCGGTGAGAAACAACCCGCCCGGCCGGCAACGCACCATGACGCGCGCTGCGGCATCGGCCAGTACCCGCGAAACGAGACCGCCCGCTCCGCTCACCAGCGGCGCAAAAGACGAGGTGAGCAACGTATCGTGCCCTGCCGAGAGCGCCTGCTCCAGCGCCAGGGCCAGCCGTTGCGCCTCGGCGTCGGCGTCATAGCAACGATAAGGGTCCAGATCCACCCGCACGATCTTGCGCTCCGTTTCGGCCCGCTCGATCTGGCAGAGGGTCACATCGTTGCGGCTGCCGGCGACGGCCAGCACCGGCGCCCTCGATTCCGGTGGGCGCCCGGGCTCATCCACCGGCGGCAGATTCAGCGCACTCACCCACTCCTCGGCCAGTCCGGCCGAACCGCAGGGTATCCATGCCTCTCCCAGAGCGACCAGCGCCCTGCCGATCGTGCGCAGGTGACAGGGCTCCAGCGCATCGACCACCACGATGGGCTCCGGGCGCGCCGCCAGTGCCGTGGTCAGACACTCGACGCCGCCGCTCACCACCTCGATATCCACCTGCCCCACTTCGCGCCCCGATTGCTGCAACAGCAGCGTGGGCAGGTGCGATTCGTGCATGGGCCAGCGAGGGTCGCGGGCGAAAAAGGTCAGCTCCAGCGGCTGCCCGTGCACCCGTTGGCGGCCGCGCAAGGTCGTACGCCCGCCCGGTGGAAAAGCCGGCGCCACCACGATGCCACGCGGCCTCAGCACATCCCCTATGGCGCGCAGTTCATAGCCCACGTTGCCGCGCATGGTAGAATCGACCTTTTTATACAGACGCCTGCCGCCCAGCGCTTCGGCCACCGCCCGCATCCGCCGATACGCCTCGGGCGCAGCCACCGCCCGGCTGTCGGTATCCACTACCAGCACCTGCACGTCGTTCAGGGGATGGCCGGGGCCGGGCAGATCAACGCCGACCATGAGTACCACCGTCTCCAGCCCGCGCTTGCTGAACTGCACACCCGTATCCATAGCGCCCGTCAGGTCGTCGGCCACCACCGCCAGCCCGTGCATCTCGTCCTCCATCGACGCTCTCGGTTGGACGGATGAGATCAAGGCGCCAGAATTACTTTGCCGGCCTCGCCGCTCATGGTCAGCTCCAGCGCCTGAGCATATTCCTCCAGCGGAAAGCGATGAGTGATGACGGGCAGCGGGTCGAACTTGTTCTGTTGCAACAGCCCGTCCACCTGATACCAGGTATCCCACATCAGACGGCCGGTGCTGCCATAGACCACCGCCTCGCGATAGATGATGGCCTCGGTCATCTCCAGGGTGATGGGCCGTGAGGGCAGCCCCACCAGGCTCACACGCCCTCCCTTGGCCAGCAGGTCAAAGGCCTGCTCGGTGCCCGCCTGGCTGCCGCTCAGCTCTACCGCCACCTCGACGCCCCGCCCGCTCGTGGCGTCGGCCACGATAGCCGGCACGTCATCCTGCAGCGGATTAAGTACCACCGCGTCCGGCACGATGCGCCGGGCCATGTCCAGACGATAGGCGTTCACATCGGTGACAAAAAGCTGCCGTGCGCCGGCGGCCGCCGCCATCTGCGCGCAAAAGATGCCGATAGGTCCGCATCCGATAACGGCCACACTCAGGCCGTCCACCCGATCCTTGAACAATCCGTTGGCGGCCACGCCGATAGGCTCCAGAATGGCCCCCAGCTCGGGCGAGGTGCCCGGCGGCAGCTTCCAGGCGCACGATTCGGGCAGCAGCGCATACTCGGAAAAGGCGCCGTCCACATGCACGCCGATGATCTTCATCTCTTCGCAGGTGTGTTGCCGGCCGGTGCGACACTGACGGCACTGCAGGCAGGGGATGTGCGTCTCGGCGGCGACCATGTCGCCCACCGCGAACCCTCGCACCGCCGATCCCACCTCCACCACCTCACCGGCGTACTCGTGGCCAAAGATCATGGGCAGAGGCAGGCGCGCCTGGGCCCAGGGTGTCCACTCGTAGATATGGTTATCGGTACCACAGATGGCGGCGGCCTGCACGCGCACCAGCAGGTCGTTGGGCCCCACACGGGGCACGTCGATATCCAGCAGATCGGCGCCCTTCTCGGGCCTGGCCTTGACCAACGCTTTCATAGGGAGTCGCTCCTTTGCAGTATCGCCCGATGATGGGACTCAAAAGCCCTGACGATGGGACGTCTCGGGCTCGTAATGGCGGGCATTATAACATGGAGGAGCGGGTACCGTCCAGAAGGGCGATAAAGGAAGCGCGCCGCCGGGTAATCCAACGGCGCGCCTTGATAGCGGGTTATGTCGAGTTGAAGGTCACTCGATGACGGCCAGCACCGTATCCACCGCGACCCTGGCCCCCTGAGGATGGAGCACGCGACGCACCACGCCGCTCACAGGCGAAGGCAGTTCACCCACCGCCTTGTCCGTCTCGAGCTGGACCAGCGGCTCCCCCTCGGCCACCGGATCCCCCTCCTGCTTGAGCCACTCGATAATGATCGCTTCCTTCATTGCCGCATCGAGCTTGGGCAACCGAACCTCGGCCATCGTTCTCTTCCTCTCACAGGATTATGATGTGGCAGCGGCCGGCTCTTTTTCCTCTACACCATGAACATATCGCGCCTGGAAATACTCGATCGCCCGGCGCATGTACGCCTCGTCCAGCCGCCCCACCGGCGATTCTGTCTCAAAGATACGCTTGGGCAGCCCGGCCTGCAAGTACGAAAAGCCCTCGCGCACCTTGAACGCGATCTTGTCCCGATGAATCTGCGCTCCCAGCTCGAGCAATCCATCTGCCGTCACGTCCATACCGGCCATGCGCAGCGTTTTGACGGTGGTAGCCATATCATAGATGCCGCGAGCGAAAAAGCACACCACCATGCTGGATAACACCTGCCGCCAACGCTCCTCTTTCACCAGCATGTCCACCATCTCTTCCGGCGATACCTGGCGCTGGGGCAGCACCTTCTGATCGATGCTGTATCCGGCGCTATCCAGATGGCTGTGCCGCGTGCCCAACAGGAATCCCAGATGCGCCCCCGGCCCGGTGTGGTAGCCCGACATCTCGTTCTTGCCATAGGTGAGGGCGAATTCGCGCCCTCCATAGATCGAAGCGGCGTGATCCACCCCTCGCGCCAGAGCGCGGTAGAAATCGTTGGGCTGCTCCATGATCATCTCGGCCGCCGCAGAATAGGCGGCGTGATCGCCCCAGGCCAGCCGTATGCCGCCCGTCTCGGCCTCTGAGACGAGCCCGCGCTCCTGCGCCTCGGTCGCCCAGGCCAGGACAACCCCCGCGCTCATGGCATCCAGCCCCCAGGCTTCGATATCGTCCATCAGCCTCAACAACCCCTCGGGATGATTGATGCCCAGCATGGTGCCCAGCGCATAGATCGGCTCGTAATCGTACGAGACCATGGATGTCTTGAAGAAATAATCCTTATCCGGATAGGGCTCGCGTAACGCGGCGATATGGATACAACCGACCGGACAATGAGCGCAGGCCAGCCGCCGTCCGAGATAGTTTTTCGCAAACGCCTCGCCCGAGATCTGGTCGGCGCCCTCCATGCGTGCAGCCTGCAGGTTGCGCGTGGGCAGCCCGCCGATGGCGTCCAGCGGCAACACATTCTCCGGCGTGCCCAGGTCGTGGTACTTTTTCATCAGGGGCGATGTGGTGGCCGTCTTGTAGATCTCGTCGTACATGCGACGATATTCGCGGCGGTCGCTCACTCCCAGCGTGCGCTTGCCCGATACCACCACCGCCTTGAGCATCTTGCTGCCGAATACGGCGCCCAGACCCATGCGCCCAAAGTGGCGATAGGTCTCGGTGGTCACTCCGGCATAGGTCACCCGCTTTTCCCCGGCACGGCCGATGCGCATGATGGTGCGCGTTCCCGCGCCCCCCTCGTTTTCGCGAATCACGCGGCCCACCGTATAGCCGCTCTTCATGCCCCAGAGCGTGGTGGCGTCACGGAAATGCACCTGACCGTTATCGATCGCCACATAACCCGGCGAATCGTTGGCCCCCTTGATGACGATGGCGCCGAACCCGGCCATGCGAATGGCCACAGCGCTGCGCCCTCCGGCATGGCTCTCGCCCAGATTGCCGGTGTGGGGCGATTTGAACATGGCCACCGTCTTGCTGGCCAGAGGAAACAGGCCCGTCAGCGGTCCCACGGCAAAGATGATGGGGTTATCCGGCGCCAGAGGGTCGACCCCCTCGGGGCACTCTTCCAGCAACAACCGGGTGGCCACACCGACGCCGCCCAGGTATCTCTCGAACAGATCCTCACGTCGCTGCACGTAGAACCGTTTGCGCGTCAGATCGATATAGAGCACATTGGCGAGGGGATCGTTTACGAGCATGCCGTCGTCTCCACGGTCTCTTCCATCGCCAGCACACCGTGCGGGCAATAATCGACACAATAACCACAATGAATGCAGATCATGGGTTTGTTGATCTCGTCATCCCACTGTACAGCCCCCACCATACACGCCGACGCGCAACGCCCGCAGCCGATACATTTGCTCAGATTCAGGCGCACGCCTCCTTCATCGCGGGGCGTGAGGGCATCCACAGGACATACCCTGGCGCACGGCGGATTCACGCAGGCGCGACAGGCGATGACTTTGAAGCCACGCTCCATCCCCCCGATGGAGGTGACCACAATGCTACTCCGCGCCAGCCCTCCGTCTCCGGGGCGTCGCGCACAGGCAAACATACAACTCTGGCAGCCGATGCATCTCTCATTGTCCAGAACGGTCAGTCTCATAGTCGTCCTCCCAACTTGATTTTGCACTATTTTTCACAAATAGGCAAAATCGGCCCATAGATTGCGCTAAAAGTCACAATCTATAGCAGCCGAGGATCGACTGGAAATCACATATCCCCCTCAACGCCCTCCCCCGGCTTGATGTCGGCAAAACGGAAACGTACAATCGCTGTGAGCATCAATATACGCCGTCATCTGCTCGTACCCCTGCACAAACATCCTCTCGATGGTGGTAAAGTCCCAGAAGGGAGCCGGGGGATCGGCCCGCAACGGAACGCGCCACACCGGCACCCCGCTCAGTTCGGCCAGACGCAACTCCAGTTCGATCTCGCGACGCTCCATCGTCGCCAGCATCTGCGCCATATAGCGTCTGCGGCTGCGCGTGGTGGGCTCTTCCAGAAAGCGCCAGTCGCTCAGGTCCAGAGCGA
>JBMNOI010000197.1:0-3218 GCA_050942995.1 Anaerolineae bacterium | reverse complement strand
CCTATTTTATAGAAAAGTGGCGCAGTTATGAGCTGTGGTGGGACAACGAGGATCTGTTCTGATGCAACCGCTCGAGCATTCTCCGGCATTCGCGGCCTGAATTGACATAATTACCAGATGGAACCGCCGGAGGGTTCCCAAAGGGGCAGGTGCAGGCCCCGAGGATCCCCCTATAATATCTGCCCGGTGAGGAGTGCCGATGATGACCCAGCCCACCGACGAATCCCACTACATATTGTACTATGGTCGCCCCGAGCCGCCGCCAGAGCGCCTGCATCTGCGAGCCGGGCCGCTGTCGTTGGCCTATGAGCATGGTGATCTGCGGTATATTCGCCTGGGGCAGCACGAAATATTGCGGCGGTTGTACGTGGCGATACGTGACCGCAACTGGAACACGGCGCCCCTCGAGCTATCGAACCTGACCGTTCAACAGGACGATCGCTCTTTCCGCATCGACTATGACGCCCGCAACCGGTTGAACGACATCGATTTTCGCTGGCGCGGGCATATCGTCGGCCGGCAGGATGGCACCATCACATGTCGCATGGAGGGAGAGGCCCTCTCTACCTTTATGCGCAACCGCATCGGATTTTGTGTCCTGCACCCCATGGAATGCGCCGGTGTGCCCTGCGTGGTCGAGCACGTCGACGGCTCGCGTACCGAAAGCGCATTTCCTCAAACCATCTCACCCCATCAGCCCTTTTTCGATATCCGCGCCATATCCCATCAGGTGGCACCCAACGTGTGGGCGACGGTGCGCATGGAGGGCGACACCTTTGAGATGGAAGATCAACGCAACTGGACCGATGCGTCCTTCAAGACCTATTCGACGCCTCTGGGGCTGCCTTTTCCCGTGCGGATCGAAAAGGGAACCCGCATTATCCAGACGGTAACTATCAGCCTCACAGGCGCCGAGGATGCCGGGGATATCGACGCTCCACCGGCCGATGAGGAACAGCCCGTCACGTTAGAGATCGGCGAACCGACGGCGCCATTGCCGGCCATCGGCCTGGGGTTGCCCTCCGACCGGCGCTCCTCTTCCGCTCGCGAGATCGAGCGCCTGCGCGCCCTGCGTCCGGCCCACCTGCGGCTGGATTTGGATATTACCGCTCCGCGCGAGGCCGAGCTCGAGCGGGCCACCCGCGAGGCACGCGAGATCGGAGCCCCGCTCGAAATCGCCCTGACGCTTTCTGATGCCGCCGAGCAAGAGCTCTCCACCCTGCGCCGATCGCTGGAGCGGATAGATCCCCCGGTGTGTCGGTGGCTGATTTTTCACATCGCCGAGAGGTCGACCCGACCAAAGTGGGTCGATCTGGCCCGCCGACATCTGGGGTCCTGGGCGCCCCACATTCCGTTCGTGATCGGCACCAACGCCTACTTTACCGAGCTGAATCGCGAACGCCCCGGCGATCACCACGCCGATATGGTGTGTTACTCTCTCAACCCCCAGGTTCACGCATTTGACGATACATCGCTGGTCGAGACCTTGCAGGCGCAGGCGGTCACCATCGACAGTGCCCGGCTGATTGCCGGGGGCCGCCCCCTGGTTATCTCGCCGATCACCCTGCGTCCACGGTTCAACCCCAACGCCACAGAGACCGAGAAAGAGGGCGAAGAGACCCTGCCGTCGCAGGTCGACGTGCGCCAACCGTCCTTACTGGCCGCCGGCTGGACGGCCATGAGCATCAAATATACAGCACAGCGCGATGTGGCCTCTGTCACCTATTACGAGACCACCGGATGGCGGGGCGTCATGGAAAGGGAAGAGGGGACGCCACTGCCCGATCAGTTCCCGTCGATTCCCGGCAGCGTCTATCCGCTCTATCACATCATGATACGAATCACCGAATATGCCGGAGGACACGTTATGAGCGCCCACTCGACGGCGCCTCTGCGAGTCGACGGTCTTGTGCTGGAGCGAGACGGCCGCCGGCGCATCCTGGTGGCCAATCTGGGGCCGGCGACGGAGCATGTTCGCCTGCGCCAGCTGCCCGATCGGGTACAGGTGCGTTACCTGGATGAGAGGAACGCCCCTCAAGCCATGGTCGATCCCGAGATCTTTGCGGCAGAGTCGGGCCAGACGATTCAGACCCTTGCGGGCGAACTGCAATTGAGCCTTTTGCCGTATGCCGTCGCCTGGATAGATCATGACATCCAGAGATAAGGCGTTCGTTACACGATAAAAAGGAAACACCCCCGACATTCGAGTCGGGGGTGTTTGACGAGGTGGAGATGGCGGGAATCGAACCCGCGTCCAGAAAGTTCGACCAGAGACATACTACAAGCTTAGTCGGTCTGCGTTGTTTTCTCGTGACTCTCATCCCGACCGACAAGGATTGATGAGCCACCAGCCGATGAGTCTTGGGCCGACGCTATCGGCGTCCTGCCGGCCGCATGCCGACTTTTCGTCGCCCGCACCCCTGCCGTCGGCAAAGGTCAGAGGGCGGACGTGGCCGCGCTCTGGCGACCAATGGCTTGGGCTCTATCCGCGATTAGGCGGCGAGAGCGTAAGCCGGTGCATAAGTGTCGTTGGCACTTGTATGCGTTGCCCCTTGGTTACGGGGGTGAGGCGCCCCGGCTTGCAGTCGCTGACCAGCCCTCCCTGTCGAAGCCTGTCATCCCCTGCGTTTATAGAATACCATTTCCATCCTGTTTTGGCAAATAATCAGGGCACTTGTTCTCTATCTACCGCCGGATTATAATCCCGATGAGATCAGATACCGGAAGGAGGATGTTTTCCATGGCACCACAGGCACGCATAGGCGTCATCGGCGGCAGTGGCCTGTACCAGATCGAGGGGTTGACCGATATCGAGGAAGTATCGATCGATACGCCTTTTGGCCGGCCCAGCGATGATATTGTCCTGGGCACGCTATCCGGCGTGCGGGTAGCTTTTTTGCCGCGCCATGGCCGGGGGCATCGTATCAGCCCCAGCGAGTTACCGTCACAGGCCAATGTGTGGGCCATGAAACTCCTGGGCGTTACCCATCTCCTGTCCATCAGCGCGGTGGGCAGTCTGCGAGAAGAGCTGGCGCCACGAGATGTGGTGATTCCCGATCAGATCCTGGATCGCACCAAGGGGGTACGACCGACCACCTTTTTCGGCGACGGCGTCGTCGTCCATATTGCATTTGCCGAGCCGTACTGCCCCGAACTGCGTCAGATCATATATGACGCAGCCGGCAAGGTAGAGGGGGTAACGGTCCATCAGGGCGGCA
>JBMNOI010000196.1:0-3239 GCA_050942995.1 Anaerolineae bacterium | reverse complement strand
AAGCTGCAGGAAACAACCGATGAACTGGAGCGTTTCTTTACCGTTTCGTTGGATATGCTCTGCATCGCCGACCTGGACGGCTATTTTCGTCGGGTGAACAAGGCGTGGGAGAAGGGGCTCGGATATTCTGTGGAGGAGCTTGAGGGTCGACGCTTTATAGATTTCGTGCACCCGGATGATGTCGAGATGACGTTGAACGAGCTGCGGGGGCTAAGCAGTCGCCAGCCGATCCTGGACTTTACCAATCGTTATCGCCGTCGGGACGGCTCGTACCGGTATATCGAGTGGAGCTCACAGTCTCAGGGCAGGGTGGCTTATTCGGCGGCCCGCGATATCACCGATCGCATCGCATCAGAAGAGGCACTTCGCCAGAGTGAAGCGCAATATCGTACGTTGATCGAGCAGGCGGCGGATGCCATTTTCGTTCTGGATGTTCAGGGACGGTTTGTGAATGTGAACGACAGCGCCTGCCAGATGCTGGGCTATACCCGGGATGAGCTTCTTTCCCTGTCGAACCGGGATACCAGTCGTCGGGATGATGCCGAACAGCTTGAGCAAGATATGGAAGCGTTGCGCTCTGGCGAATCGTTGTTCAAAGAGTGGGCGCTGGTCCGTAAAGACGGCATATTGGTGATGGGTGAACTGAACGCCCGGTATCTGGGCGACGGGCGAATTCAGGCCATCATCCGGGACATCACCGGGCGCAAAGAGGCCGAAGATGTCCTGCGGCGCTTTACCCGTGAGCTGGCGATTCGTAACCGCATCGCCCAGGTCTTTTTGACGGGTGTCAATGAACGCATCTATGGCGATGTGTTGGATATCGTACTTCAGGCGATGGAAAGTCCTTACGGCATATTGGGCTATGTGGAAAACGAGATGCTGATCTGCCCCTCTATGACTCATGGGGTCTGGGAGCAGTGTCGGTTACCGAACAAGAACATCTCCTTTCCGCGAGAGAGGTGGAACGGCATTTGGGGGCGGGCTCTTTTCGAGCAGCGGGCGTTCTATTCGAACGAGCTCCTCGCCGTGCCGGAAGGACACGTGGTGCTGAACCGGGCGATGGCCGTGCCGATTGTGCATCATGGTGAATCGGTTGGCCTGCTGATGGTGGCGAACAAGGCGCGAGATTACGATACGGCCGATGTCGAGCTGATGGAGGCTATCGCGGCGCATATCGCGCCCATTCTCCACGCCATGCTGCAGAAGCAACATATGGAGAATGAGCGGGAGCGCCTGATTCGGGAGCTTCAGGAGAGCCTGGCCCGTGTCAAGACGCTCAGCGGATTGCTGCCCATCTGCGCCTCGTGCAAAAAGATCCGCGATGACGGCGGCTACTGGAAGGCCGTCGAGGTGTATGTCGAGCAGCATTCAGAGGCCGAGTTTACCCACGGCATCTGCCCTGAGTGCGCCCGCAAGCTGTATGGCGAGTTTTTCGAGGATGAAGAGGGTGACGATCATCGCGCATGCCCCGTCTGTCACGGTGACGAGCAGGATGAGGGGCAGAATGACGAAAACAGGGTTTGATATGTAGATGCTCCCGATGATCTCGCAGGGGCGCGTCAATCTCGTAAAGGCTATTCTGCAAAGCTCTCCCATCCAAAGTGTGACCTTTCTCCGCAAGGTATCCGTTATCGACCTCTGAACCCTGAAAAGTAACCCCGCATAATGTATATCCCCGATTAATCCATAAAAAAGCATGGTCTAATCGATGCAACATATGCTATAATGAGTATAGATGGCATCGGGCGCGGGTTTGTCCGTATTCTCCGGTGGGGACGAAGGTGTCCAAGGAGGCCGGCAATGATCATCAAACAGGCGAGCTCGAACCCCGACAAGGTGCACGTCACATTCTGGTTCCCGGCCAGCATCTGGCTGGAGAGCATCCACTTGGTGGGTGACTTTAATCAATGGAATCGTCACACCCTTCCCCTGGAACGTTCCCCCGGTAGCCCGGACTGGCAGGTCAGTTTGGAGCTTGTGCGTGGCCGTGAGTACCAGTTCCGTTATCTGCTCAACAACTCGAGTTGGTGTAACGATTGTAGCGCCGATCGTTACGTCGTAGATCCCTATGGACGATGCAATTCAGTATTGGAAACCTGATCTGATCCGTGGCCTTGTGTGTGTGTGTTTAGAGAAAGGAGTGCCATGAAGACTGTCAGGCAATTGTTGGATAGCAAAGGGTATAACGTGTGGTCCATTCGTCCGGACGCTACTGTGTACGAGGCGCTCAAGCTGATGGCCGACAAGAATGTGGGCGCCGTCCTGGTGATCGATGAACAGGATCACCTGGTCGGGGTTCTTTCGGAGCGTGATTACGCGCGCAAGGTCATTCTGCAAGGGCGCTTTTCTCAAGATACTCTGGTGCGTGACATCATGACCGATCGTGTGGTCTATGTGCGTCCGGAGCAGAGACTTGAGGACTGTATGGCGCTAATGACCGATAAACGGATTCGTCACCTGCCCGTGATGGAGGACGGAAAGCTGCTGGGGGTGGTCTCTATCGGCGACGTGGTCAAGACGATCATTTCCGAGCAAGAGTTCGTCATCGAGCAATTGGAGAATTATATCACCGGAGTGCCGGCCTGAACGATGCGCTCGGCATCTTATTTATTGACGACGTGCTAATCCTTATCCCTTGAGAGATTTGCAGAGACCGTGGTAAAATCTTCTGCCGGTGGCTTCTCGCAGGCGGGCCGTGGCCCGATTTGCGGCGCGGCCCAATCCACGGCAAGGTCGCTGCGCAGGAGGTTTCTTTGTACTGGACATATACCCCACATCTTTTGCCCCTCATGATCTCGGGAATCGCCTGCCTGCTTTTGTGGGGCCACTTGCTCCGGCGGCGGGCGGTGGACGGCGCAGCAGCCTTCAGACTCTCGACCCTGCTGCTGGGCCTGTGGTCTCTGGCCAACGTGATGGAGCTGGGCTGTACCCAGCTGTCCGACAAGCTCTTCTGGGTGCGCGTGCAGTATGTTAGTGTGGTGGGCGTGCCGGTCATGGGGTTTATCTTTAGCCTGCAGTATACGAGCCGAGGCAGATGGCCCACCCGCCGACAGATGGCTCTGCTGTTTGTGGTGCCGCTTGTGACATTGGGGCTCGTTCTTTTGGAGCCGCACCATACGCTGACACGCTATGACTTTTGGCTGGATGAATCGGGGCCGTTTTCCGTAATCCGGCAGGCAAGAGGGCCGTGGATATGGGTGCAGGCGGGATATGCCTATCTTGCGTTGACGGGTATGGTC
>JBMNOI010000195.1:0-3329 GCA_050942995.1 Anaerolineae bacterium | reverse complement strand
TCAGGAGCACTCATGCCCATCAGCGTCAGTGCCCGGGCCAGCACAATCTTGCATGCGGACACCAACCGGAGCCTTGCCCGGGTGATGGCCTCATCGGCCGGGTCCGAGCTGACCACACGACAATCGCGATAAAAGCCGTGGAACGCAGCGGCCAGATCATAGGCGAAATAGGTCAGGTGATGGGGCGAAAGCTGCGCCGCCGAGTCGCGCACCACCTCGGGCAGTCGCACCATGCGACGGATCAGGTTCAACTCTGGTGCAGAGGTCAGCAACGATACATCCCCGGTGGAATAGTCGATATCCCCGGCGTGGCGCAGAATAGACGAGATACGCGCGTGAGCGTACTGGATATAGTATACCGGGTTCTCGTCCGACTGCTTCTTGGCCAGCTCGATGTCAAAGTCCATCTGGCTGTCGGCCGAGCGCGACAGCAAAAAGTAACGCATGGCGTCGGCGCCCACCTCTTCCACCACCTCGCGCAACGTGATGATATCGCCGGTGCGCTTGGAGAAACGGACCACCTCGCCGCCTCGCTTAAAGGTAACCAGCTGGTAGAGGATGATGATCAGGCGCTCCGGATCGAGCCCCAAAGCCCGCATCATGGCCTTCATACGCGGCACGTGCCCCTGATGGTCGGCGCCCCACACATCGATCACCCGCTGAAAGCCGCGTCGGACGAACTTGTCATAGTGGTAGGCGATATCCGAGGCGAAGTAGCCCGGGGTGCCGTTCGACCGGATCAGCACCTCGTCTTTGGGAGCCCCCAGCTCTGAGGCCTTGAACCACACCGCCCCATCGTGCAGATCCAGATGGTTGCCCTCGCGCAGGATGGTCATAATCTGCTCATACTGGCCGTCGTGATAGAGGGACTGCTCGGAGAACCACTCATCATAGCGAATGCCCATCAGCTCCAGGTCGGCCCGAGCCTGGGCAATCACCTTCTCCAGTCCCAGCGCACCGATCTCGGCCACCGCCTCTTCTCGTGGCATCTGCAAAAACCGGTCGCCCTGCTCGTCCACCACCTCTTTAGCGAGTTCGACCATATAAGGCCCGTGATAGCCGTCCTCGGGCACCGGCACATCCTGCCCCAATGCCCGGGCATAGCGCGCATACAGCGTCTCGTAAAAGGCGCTCATCCGGCTGCCGGCATCGTTCACATAGTACTCGCGCTGTACGGCATAGCCCGCGGCATCGAGCACAGAGGCCAGCGCATCGCCCAGCACAGCGTTTCGCGCCGAGCCCACATGCAGGGGACCTGTGGGGTTGGCGCTGACATACTCGATCTGCACCGACTCTCCGGCGCCCAGATCGCTGTTGCCGTAGGTATCGGGGGCGCGCAGCACCTCTTCCACCTGCGCAGTGAGCCAGGCATCGCTCAGAGTAAAGTTGATGAACCCCGGATGGGCGATCTCGACGTCACTGATGAACGACAGAGAGGGCAAGTTTGCGACCACCGCCTCGGCGATCTTGACCGGCGCCATACGAGCCAGACGGGCCAGTTGCATGCACACCGGCGAAGCGAAATCTCCCATCTCTTCCTGTTTGGGGCGCTCTACCGGAATGTCGTCGGGCAGGTCGAAAGCGGGCAATGCGCCCGACTTTTGGGCTTTTTTGAGGGCCCTGGCCAAAGCCTTCCGGATCTCCTGATCGATCATGTTCACACTATTTCATCTCCATCCAATTTTTGCCGACGGACACGTCCACCTTGAGGCGGACATTGAGCCGGTAGGCGTTCTCCATCGTTTCCACCACCAGATCGCGCACCGCATCCAGCTCATCCTCGGGCACTTCGAGCACCAGCTCGTCGTGCACCTGCAGAACCATAGCGGCCTGCCCGTTCCGTTCCTGCAAGCGGCGGTGCAACTCGATCATGGCCAGCTTGATGATATCGGCGGCGCTGCCTTGAATGGGCATATTCACCGCCGCGCGCTCGGCAGCGCGCACCAGATTGCGATTGGCCTGCCCCGAGATCAACTCGGGGAAATACCTGCGGCGTCCCAGAACGGTCTCGACATAGCCCTGCTCTCGCGCCATCTGAATCGTGCTGTCGAGATACTCTTTAACGCGGCTAAAGCGCTCAAAGTAGGTACTGATAAACTCCTCGGCCTCGGGCACCGACAAATTGGTGCGCGCCGCCAGGCCGTATCCCGACATGCCGTACATGAGCCCAAAGTTGATGGACTTGGCCAGGCTGCGCTGTTCGCGCGTGACCTCGGCCAGCGGCACGCCATGGACAGCGGCCGCCGTACTGGCATGCACATCCTCATCTCGCTCAAAGGCCGCCAGCAGATTGGGGTCCTGCGAAAAATGGGCCAGAAGACGCAACTCGACCTGAGAATAGTCACAGCCCAGCAGCAGATACCCGGGTGGCGCGATAAAGGCACCCCGTACCCGTCGCCCCAGATCGGTGCGTACGGGAATATTCTGCAGGTTCGGGTCGCTGGACGACAACCGTCCGGTACTGGTGCCGGTTTGGTTGAACGAGGTATGCACCCGCCCGGTACGCGGATGGATCAACGCCGGCAGCGCATCCACATAAGTGCCTTTTATCTTCTCCAGTTGTCGGTACTCGAGGATGGCCTCGACGATGGGGTGCTTGTCGCGCAATCCCTCCAGCACGCTCACATCGGTCGAATAGCCGGTACGCGTGCGTCGTGCCACGGGCAGCCCCAGTTCATCGAAAAGCACGGCGCCGAGTTGCTTCGTCGAGTTGATGTTAAAGGGATGGCCGGCGTGGGCATAGATCGTCTCGCGCAATTCGTCCAGACGCTCGCCCATCTCCCGCGACATGGCCGCCAGATAATCGGCGTCTATCACCATGCCCCGCATCTCTATATCCATCAACACCGGCACGAGCAACATCTCCATACCGGCGAACAGATCCCACTGGTTACGCTCGCGCAGCTCCCGGCTCAGCACATCCAGCAGGCGCAGCGTCATATCGGCATCGGCGCAGGCATACGAGGCCACGCGGGCCACGCTGACCCGATCCATCGTCAACCGCTTGTTGCCCTCTTTGATCAGGTCGTCGATAGAGGTCATCTCGATGCCCAGCCGCTGCCACACCTGCTCCTTCAGGCCGATGCCCCGCCCCGAGGGAGAGAGCAGCCAGGCGGCCAGCAGGGTATCGTAACAGGGGCCCCGCACCGGAAGGCCTTGCCGCGCCAGTATCATCATGTCGAACTTGGCGTTGTGAAAAACCTTGATGATGCCCTCATCGGCCAGCACAGGCCCCAGGTGCCGCCGCACCACGTCCAACGATAGAAGGCGATCGCCATCTTGCGACAGCACATGCCCTACAGGGATGTACCAGGCCCGCCCTTCGGCGG
>JBMNOI010000076.1:0-18517 GCA_050942995.1 Anaerolineae bacterium | reverse complement strand
CCCCTCTTTTTTATGGGGTGGAAGCCGGCCGTCGGGGCAGGCGATAGTTGGCCACCCGGCTCACTGTGGGAAGCGGCCGATCCTGCGGCCAGGGCATGCTCCAGGGGATGCCCGGCAACAGATCGAACAGATCGTCGGCCAGATCTGCTTCGCCGTCCAGATCGAGACACACACCCCAGCAGAACACGTCGCTGTTGAACACGGCATAGTCGCCCTGGCGCTCGACGCGCACCCGGGCCTCGGGCCAGTCGATCTCTTTATAAGCGGCCATCAGCAGCCGGTTCTGACGCACGGCGTACCCATCCTGCCACAGGGTGGCATAGGCGGCCGCTTTGCGATAGCCCAGCATCTGCCATTCGGCCAGCGGGATACGACCGATGACGGTGGCCGAGTTGGGCGCCAGATCGACGGACACGACCTCTTCCAGCTTGCGACCGCCGTCGAAGCAGGCCAGCCCATAGCGGGCCTCACCGCGCCAGGCCGACAGCGTATCGTTCACGCCATAGACGGTGACCTGATCGCCGTCCAGGGACGGGATGATCTGGATCGGATCAAAAGCCCGACGCACCGGATGGTAGGCCACTTTGCGGCGGAAGTAGTAATCGACGATGGTCCAGCCGTGGGTGACGGGCCACGAGTCGTTATACATCCAGAAGATGGCCGACGAGGTGGAGAACATGCGCCGCCTAAAGTTGTTCGAGTACTCGACGAGCGCCTCGGCCTGCAACAGTCCGCTGTAGTAGGCATAGTCATCCAGCGACATGTCGCCGGGGTTCAGGCCCAGCCAACGATCGAACCATTCCTCATTGAGCAGCATGTGTGAGCGGGTGACCATCTCATTGTCATGGTATTCCCAGCTCGGCGAGAGATAATACTGCTCATTTTCGGGCAGGAACTGGCGCAGCGTGGCCGGCGAAGAGGCCCCCAGCGCGCCCCCCTCGTTGGGGAAGCGGCTCACGTCGGTGCGATAAGCCCAGAAATTGGCGCGATTCTCGCCCAGCGACACGTGCCAGGGGTGCTGGTCGCCGATGATGGGCGAGTTGGGATCGGAATAGTCGGGCGAGTAAGGCGAGCTCGGCCAGTAGGGCCGCGAGGGATCCTCGATGCTGACGATGCGGGGGATCTCCATGTGATACAGGGCATAGTCCGGGTGGGCGTGCATCGTATCATAGTCCCAATCCCAGGCGCCCATTTCGATCTCGTTGTTGCCACACCATATCACCAGGCTGGGATGCGGCGACAGCTCGCGGGTGATGTAGGTCACCTCGCGCCGCACATCTCGCAGAAACTGCGGGTCGCCCGATGGATACTGGGCGCAGGCAAAGATAAAGTCGTGCCAGATAATGATGCCGGCCTCGTCGCACAGGTTCAAAAAGTCGTGATCGAGGTACAGGCCGCCGCCCCACACCCGCAGGGTGTTAAAGTTGGCCTCGACGGCCAGATCAATCAGCTTGCGATAGCGCTCGACATCCACATCGGCATAGATCATGTCGGCCGGCACCCAGTTTCCGCCTTTGGCGAATATAGGCGTGCCGTTTATCTCGATAATGAAATAGTTCCCCTCCTGGGGATGTGGATCCTGGTTGATGCGCACCGAGCGGATGCCGGTGCGACACTGCCGACGATCCACCTCCCTATCGCCCACCTGCACCCGGCAGGTGACGCCGTAGAGAGGTTGCCCTCCATAGGGCCGCGGCCACCATAGATCAGGGTTTTGCACCGTCACGGCCAGCGACTGCGTCGATATGCCCGG
Organism: Anaerolineae bacterium; assembly: GCA_050942995.1. GTDB lineage: Bacteria > Chloroflexota > Anaerolineae > UBA1429 > UBA1429 > JBMNOI01. The sequence goes on along the minus strand of JBMNOI010000076.1, from coordinate 16,764 downwards.
CTCCAGCACCACGGTTTCCTCTGCGACGGGCAGGGCGTCGCCGTCTGGAGAGGTGACCTCCAGCGTCAGCGTGGCGTGCATGGCCCGATCGGTGACATTCTCCAGATGCAACCGCGCATTGACCGTGGCGCTCTTGTGATCGTCGGCCAGCTCGGGATATACCGTGATCTGATCGATACGGACGCTATCGGCCCATTCCAGGCGCACCGGCCTGAAGATGCCGACGTTGATGAGGCGCGGATTCCAGTCCCAACCGAACTGGTACTGTGGTTTGCGCAGCCACATGCGCTTGTGCATGGGGCCATCGCTGTGGCGCGGATCGTACTCCTTGCCGGGCCGATCGCCCGCCCAGTGCAGACCCCCGTCTAGGCTGATGGCGAGGTAGTTTTCCCCCTCTCGCAGTACGTCGGTCACATCGACACGACAGGGGTAAAAGATATTGGTGTGGGTGCCCACCAGCGTGTTGTTCAGATAGATCTCGGCGAAATGGTCCAGCCCCTCGAACACCAGCCACACACGCTCGGCCTCGAGCGCCTCCGGCGGGACCGTAAAGGTGCGATGATAGATCCAGAATTGCTCTTCGACCCAGCGAGCGCGCAGGGCGTTGGTGCCCCATCGCGGATCATCGATCTGTCCACAGCGCATCAGATCCAGGTGAACTTCACCGGGGACCTGCGCGTCGATGCAGGTGCGCTCGTCAGCACCCTCCATGCAGTACGAGGCGACGCCGCCTCGTCGTCCGTCGATGCCTCGTAGTTTCCAGGTGCCGTCCAGGCTCATGGTCCCGACCATAGGGGGCTCCCTCCTTCGTTGGATGGCGATAATGATTGCAGGCACAGGCTACGCCGCGCTCACATTATGGGGCTTTGTCGCAGCGACGTCAACATGCAGGGCATCGCCGTGCTTTTCAGCACGGCGGGACGGTGGTATGATGGGGCCAACACGAAAGGATGGAATTTATGCAACTATATGGACGTACACAGCCCCTGGCGCACTATCCTATCTTGGAATGCCTGAGTGTGATTCACCGACTGGGCTTTGACGGCGTAGAGCTTTGTCTGGAGAATCCTGACGTGGCACCATCCCTGTTGAACGATGACCTCATCGCGCGCGTGCGCGACCACCTGGTCGATCTGGGATTGACATCCTTCTCGGTGAGCTATCATAAAGACTATATCTATGACGATGCCTATTTTAGTGATACGATCCGGGGGATCGAAGCCACGCCCTCCTTTGGCAGCGATATCTTTGTATTCTCGGGCGCGCCGCCGCAAAAGGACGATGACGACGTCTGGGCGCGCGTTGTAGGACGCACGCGCGACCTGGTTCGCGCGGCAGAGGATAACGGAGTGACCCTGGCGCTGGAATTCGAGCCCGGATTTGTGATCGGCTGCACCGCCGATCTGCTGCGCATATTCGACGAGATCGATTCGCCGCACCTCAAAGCCAACCTGGATCTGGGGCACGTTTTTTTGTGCGACCCCGATCCGATGGAGGCCATCCATGCCGTCGGCGAACACATCGTGCACGGGCACATCGAAAATATGGCCCGTGGCGTACACGACCATCTATTGCCGCATGAAGGGGATATGTCGTTGGGGGACTATGTGCGGGCGCTGGACGAGGTTGGATTCAAGGGCGGGCTGGCGCTGGATCTGTACCGACAGGATTACGAGGCTGTGGCGCCAGAGGCTATCGCCTTTATTCGCGGGCTGCTACCATCCTGAGCGGTCCTGTCGATAGAAAGGAGCACGCATCGGACATGCATGAGGACGTGTACCCCCTCACGTTCGAGCCCGAGTTTCGCGACTATATCTGGGGTGGTCGGCGATTGGAGACGCTTTTTGGGCGACAATTGCCGGAGGGCATCGTTGCCGAGAGCTGGGACATTTCGGGCCACCCCACATCGCCTACACGCGTCGAATCCGGCAAATGGAAGGGGCGCACTCTTCCAGAGGTCATGGAGGCGATGGGCACCGATCTGGTGGGCAGCAATTCGAGGGCCATGCTAACACGCGGCCGTTTCCCTCTTCTGGTCAAGCTGCTGGATGCGAACGATGATCTGTCGGTTCAGGTGCACCCCGATGATGAATATGCCGCCGCCCATGAAGGAGGCGAGCTGGGCAAGACCGAGATGTGGTACGTCTTGTATGCCGAGCCGGGCACCGAGTTGATCTACGGATTGGCGCGAGGCGCCACGCGGCGCAGCCTGCGCCGGGCGATCGAGAACGGCACGCTGGAAGAGCAACTCCATCGCGTGACCATCGCGCCGGGTGATTGCTTCTATGTGCCGGCCGGCACCGTGCACGCCCTGCCGGCCGGTGCGGTAGTGGCCGAGATTCAACAGAACTCGGATACCACCTATCGCGTTCATGACTGGGGACGTGTGGGCGCCGACGGCCGACCGCGGCCGCTGCATGTGGACAAGGCGCTGGATGTGATCGACTGGAGCCAGATCGAGCCGGGTCGAACCGAGCCCCGGCTGCTCTATGAAGGTGAGGGAGTCCGTCGATCGCTGCTTGTCGACGGTGAAAAGTTTACCGCCGAGCAGATCACTCTGGCCGATGGGGCGGCGTTCAACGGACGTTGCACCGGCGCCACTTTCGAGATATGGGGTTGCATCGGTGGCGCCGGCGAAATCGCCTGGGAGGGCGCTCCGCTGGCGCTGAACGCGGTGCGCTTTGCATTGTTGCCGGCGGTTCTGGGCGACTTTGGCGTGCGCTCACGGGGCACAAGCGCCTGGCTGCGGGTATATGTCGATCGCCAGGATTAGGGGCGTTTGGCGATGGCCGTTCATATCGCCGGAAGTGTAGCTTCCGGCGATATGAACGGCTTCGCTTGTGGGGCGGGAGCACTGCCCCTTGCACGGTATCCTCAGCCGTAATGTCCCACCCGGCGTGCGCCATGGTCTCGCATAATGTCGGCGGCTTCGGCGGCTCGTTCGCCATCTACCTGAATGCCGAATAGAACGCCACCATGGCGGATGCCATCCTCGTATGCCTCGGCGACATCCGGCGTTATGCCGAGGCCGAGCAGCGCCGCCATCAGCCCGCTTTCACGCTCGGGGGTTGCCGTCGTCTCGACCGTTGTGGTGGCGAGTTCGCCCGCGGCAAGCACCATGCCCAGCCCGGGAATTCGCATTGCCTGTTGCCCGGCGAGCAGGTGCTCCAGCCCGCGCAACGGGCGGTCGCTCGCGGCTGCGCCGGATCGCGCCCTGGCGGCCGCCAGATCCACATTCATGGTGATCATTGCAATGCGGGCGACATCTTCATAGACGATGGCGTTCATATCATCCTCATCAAAACCGCTTTCGATCAACGCACTGACGCCCTCGTGCGCGTCGCCATAATCCTCGAACAAGCCGAACAGGGTTCTCATCTTGTCCCCCTTTTTGACCAAACGCCGTCCTCAGGCGGTTTCCCTATCGGGCGAATGCGGTTCCCCGCTGTTTCGAAAAAGGTGCTGTTCTCCTTCGGTCGAAACACCCGAAGAGCGCCCTTTGGGCCGTCTCACATACCAGGAGTCGGTTCATCCGAATGGAGTGTGGGTGTTGGGTGGTGGGGAATCGCGATAATGCGGAGGGGGATGACGTGTCGCAACGACAGAGATATCGCTCCCGGATGGCCGATCAACCATCGGTCGGGGATGCCTGCGCCGGGCCGCGTTATCGCCCGGCATGGCCCCGATTTTGCGTTGGCTTGCCCTCCAGAGGCGACCGCCATGGCTCCGGTAGAGTCTGTCTTTGAGGTCGTCTCTGGAGGGTGATATTTAACCTGAATCAGTCGAACATGAACACGGTGCGCATATTGCCCTCGACGCCCTGATAAAGGCGATCGAACACAGCCTGTCCGTCCTCGATAGAGGCGTACTCGCTGATGAACGGGTCCACATCCATGCGGCCCGAGGCCACCAGATCGACACAGTCGGCGAACTCGCCGTTCGACGCGCACACACCGTATACCGTGATCTCGCGGCTGACGATGCTCTGCAGGTCGAACTCGACCCGGGGCGTCACATTGCCGATGAGGGTCAGCGCGCCGGCGTTTCGGGTGATGGCCAGGGCGGTGTCGATAGTGCTCTGGATGCCGACGGCCTCGATCACGGCGTGGGCGCCATACGGGCCGGCAAGTTCGTAAAGCCGTTCCATCAGATCCGGATGATCGGCGCGTACCGTCGCATCGGCGCCCATCTTTCGGGCCAGTTCCAGGCGCGTATCCGATATATCGGTGACGATGACCTTGCCCGCTCCCTTGAGGCGGATGGCCTGCAGGCTGACGAGTCCGACGGCGCCGGCGCCTACGATGACGACCGTGTCGTTCAGGGTGATGGGAGTCCGGTTGGCGGCGTGTACGCCGATGGATACCGTCTCGATGAGGGCTCCCTGAGCATAAGAGACCCCATCCGGCAGATGGACGGCGATCCAGTGCGGCACCACCACATACTCGGCCATGGCGCCATGGCGTCGGTAGCTGCCCTCAGACACCCCGACTACCTGGCGGTTTTCGCACATGTTGACGTGGCCGCTCAGGCAGTAGGGACAGCGCAGGCAATAGACGGTTGAATCAAAGCAGACCCGGTCGCCCGGGGAAAAGGTTGTCACGGCCTCGCCCACCGCCTCGACGACGCCCGACGCCTCATGGCCCATGATGATGGGGGGCTGTCGTCGGCCTGTTTTGCCGGAGTAACCCTTGATATCCGAGCCACAGATGGCGCATGCTTTGACGCGGATTAGAATATCATCGGTGCCACAGGTGGGTACATCCCACTCTTGCAGCTCCATAACGTACGGAGCCGTGTGAACCAGTGCTTTCACGCTTCCTCCTGGGGTCGAGTATTGAGGTTATTATGGCCTGTGGCGTGGCGCCTGTCAACGGTCGCATATTTGCTTTCGCGGCTATCGGTTCACCTTCCGAAGGGGGCTATCAGATTTGGACAGCGTCGTTCTGTCCCGACGGGACGGGCCGACCATTGTTGAATTTGTGTATAAACTATATTATAATAAGCATCACGGTCATTCCGTTGGCGGCCTCTTGCCTGCGAATCGACGTTCAATATGGAGCCCCGTACGCCGGGGTGGTTTCAATTGCTTCAGGCTCGGAGGACGAGCCCTGTGTGCATAGAGGAGTTTTGAGTGAGAAGAACAGGACCCAAGGTCAAGCTTTCGCGCCGTCTGGGGGTACCCCTGACGCCCAAGGCGGCCAGAATTATGGAGCGTCGCCCCAATCCCCCCGGACAGCACGGCGCCGCGCAGCAGCGCAGCCGTCAGGTGTCGGATTATAAGCGGCAGCTTACAGAAAAGCAGCTTCTCAAGGCCCAGTACGACATCCACGAGCGGCAGATGCGCAACTATTTCCGTCGCGCCGTGCGGCGTTCGGGGAACCCGGCCGACAATCTGATTCAGCTTTTGGAGACGCGGCTCGATGCGGTCGTATTGCGGGGTGGGCTGGCGCCCACCATCTATGCCGCGCGCCAGCTGGTCACCCATGGGCATATTCGCGTCAATGGGCGGAAGGTGACCTATCCCTCCTATCGCGTCGAAGAAGGGGATACGATCTCGGTTAAAGACAAGAGTCGCGATCTGCCCATTATCGTCGAGGCGATGGATTCTGCTACACCGCCTCCCTATCTGGACCTGACCCCCGATGACAGGGCGGTGACGTTCCGATATCTGCCGAAACGCGACGAGGTGCCCATCGTCTGCGAGATGAGCCAGGTGATCGAGTTTTACTCGCGCTAAGGCATGTCGGGCGCACCGGGTATATCGGGTGCGCCCGAACGGTATGGGGACGGCCCGTCCTCGAACACGGTCCGGGGGCAGACATGAGGGGGCTTTGCCCGCCGGCGGCGGATCACTTAAGACCTCTGAGCCCGACTGTGTGCACCCGGATGCATCGCATGCAGTCGGGTGAAGGTTCGTATGACGGCCGGTTGTTCCCTGTCAGCCTCGGGAAGTTGATGCTTTGTGGCATCTTGTACCATAATGGGCCGGTTTAATATGTCATAACTGCTCGGGATATGTTATAATAGTGTGTGGGCGGACTCGCTTCAGGGATCGGGGGCCGAGAGCTATGAACAAGGAGAGTGGATACTTTATGGCTCAAGGTGATGTCCCGAGCGAGAAAGAGGATCGTCCCGTTTCCATGCTGGTGGATTGCCCGCGGTGCGGACAGAGCAATCCGATGGGAGAACGCTACTGCGTCAACTGCGGCGCAAGTCTCGCGGGTGTGGAGGCGACACCGCGCGAGCCGGCAGAGGCCGGGGAGAAAAAGGGAGGCGTACTGAACAGGCTCTTTGGTAAGCGGCGCTGACGGCTATGAGCAAGGCATCGATCGGGCAATACAGGCCGCCTGCGCCAGTACGGGGGTAATCGATGTGGCCGCCATTCGGGCCCCACGGGTGTGACGTAAGTGATAGATTGTCTCGCCCCCGATCCCGTAGCGCAGATCGTTGCCTGTTGATTTCTGTGAGCTGAGAGGCGACAGATATTGGGTATCGTGGCAAAGATGCGTCGGCTGCCGAATGATCGCATATCAGGATGAGATCGTTGCCCTAACGCCGCTCCGACTCGTTGAAACCCGGGGGCTGCCCGAACGTTCGGGCAGCCCCTTTGTCGTTATTCGCAAGATCACAGATCGCGCAGGATAAAGAGATCGTTACCGGCCAGTTCGACGTCACCCCCCAGGGTGCGACCGGTGAGCAGATCCTGTGCCGGCCGCGGCAGAGTAATGCGCACCGGCCCGGCATGATGATTCAACACAAAGGTGTAGGTATTTCCCTCTTTGTGTCGTTGAGTCACCTCGACGCCGGAGGGCACCTCCAGTGGCGCGGCGATGCCCATCTCGTCGCAGAGCTGACCGAGAAAATCGGTCAGAAACGCCGGCTTGGGATCAGCGGCCAGATAATACGCCTGCCCCCGGCCGTACCGGTTCACCGTAAGAGCGGGACGCCCGGCATAAAAGTCATCGCCGTAGGTGGCCAGCACCTGTGCGCTTTCGGCATGAATCAGATCACACAGCATGCCACATCGGTACTCGTCCTCTATCCGACCCCACGGGTTAGAGAATACCAGCCGGTTCGACTCGTCGGGCAGCAGCACGTCGATCTCTTCTGCCCAGATGCCCATCAGGTCGCGGATCTCGCCCGGATAGCCACCCAATGTCACCAGATCGTTTTCGTCGACGATGCCGCTGAAAAAGGTGGTCAGCAGCCGTCCGCCCTTGTCGACAAACGCTTTGAGGTTATCGGCCACGCCGGGGCGCAGCATGTAGAGAACGGGCGCCACGACCAGATCGTACTGAGAGAGATCGGCCGACGGGCTGACGACATCGGTGGCGATGTTCTGTTCCCACAGGGTCGCATAGTATTTGCGTATCTGCTCCAGATAGTCGAGATCGACCGTTGGGCCGGAGGAATATCCCAGCGCCCACCAGTTCTCCCAGTCAAAGAGCAACGCCACGCGAGCATGCTGGCGCGAATCCAGCAGTGTATCGCCCAACGCCTCCAGCTCGGCGCCCAGAGCCTGTACCTCGTCAAAGACGCGGGTATGCTCATGGCCGACGTGCCCGATGACGGCGCCATGAAGCTTTTCCATCCCTCCTCGTGAACGGCGCCACTGGAAGAACATGATGGTATCGGCGCCGTGAGCCACTGCCTGATAGCTCCAGAGACGCATAACGCCCGGCGCTTTGAGAGGGTTGCGGGGCATCCAGTTCGTCTGGCTGGGCGATTGCTCCATGAGCATGAAGGGCTGGCCACCCTTGAGTCCGCGCATCAGTTCGTGGCGCAGGGCCACGTTGCTGATGGGCTCGTCGGGAGCCGGGTAGCTGTCCCACGAGACCACATCGAGATGCGGCGCCCAGGAGTGATAGTTCAGCGGCTTGAAGTGGCTCATCAGGTTGGTGGTGACGGGGATATCCGGAGTGATCTCTTTGAGGACGTGATACTCGCCCAGGTAGCACTCCAGGATCATGTCGTTCTGGAAGCGGTCATAATCCAGAAGCATGGGCTGGTTTCGCTGCTCGCCGTTGGTCGTCGGCGTCTCGACCTCGCCCCAGTCATAGATCTGATGGCTCCAGAAGGCGGTATTCCAGGCGCGGTTCAGTGCCTCGAGCGAGCCGTAGCGTGCTTGGAGCCACCGACGAAATCCCTCGGCACATATGCCACAGTAGCAGTGGTTGCCATATTCGTTGGCTATGTGCCATGCAACCAGTGTGGGATGATCGCCGTAGCGCTCGGCCAGCCTGCGGGCCAGCTCGCTGGAAAAGTGGCGATAGTTGGGGCTGGAGGGACAAAAGTTCACACGGCCGCCGAATTTGTGGCGCACACCGTTCCTGTCCACCCGCAGCGTATCGGGGAAGCGCCTGGACATCCAGGCCGGATGGGCCGCCGTGGAGGTGGCCAGGCAGGCATAGATGCCGTTCTCTGCCATCAGATCAAGGATGCGGTCGAGCCACTCGAAATCGTAGCGATCTTCGGCCGGTTGAAGGTGTGCCCAGCTAAAGACGGGCAGGGTGGCCACGTTCACATGGGCCAGCCGCATCAGGCGCATGTCCTCATGCCAGATCTCTTCAGGCCACTGATCGGGGTTATAGTCGGCCCCGTACCAGATAGTGGGTAGTTTGGGGTTGATCATCGAATGCCTCCTCATCAAATAGGGTCTGGATCGCCAAACATCGCAGGGGCATGATATGTGCAGAGCGCCCTTTGAGCAAGTGGCGGTGGATGAGGGGGCGTGGAGAACAAAAAGATCGCGCCGGCCACTGCAGTGACCGGCGCGATCCCCACGAAAAGGAGACGAGAAGGTGAGGTAAAGGCCCGATTGCAATCTATCATCTATACAATAAATAAGATCAGCGCCTGTCCCTCTTGCTTTTAGCATACTCTATGTTGTTCATTTTGTCAATCAAAATTATGATAAAAGTGATACCTTCTCAGATGATGACTTGGTCGGTTCCGGAGCCGATCGTATAATAAGTATATCCCTTTGCCCCTCACAACGGACAGAGATAGCCGCGGGCGAACTGTCGATACTGCATCATTATCGAAAGGCACGAGTCTCATGTCACACATACGCAGATGGCTTTATCCCGGTATTTTGCTGCTCATGCTCTTGATCGCAAGCGGTTGCGCAAGCCGGAATCCTGCCGGAGACGATGGTGACCCCCCTCGTGATGAAGTGATGGTCGGAACCGTCGTCACTGTTACCGAAAAGCAAGAGACGGAGATCATGGGGCAGGCCTATATCCGGCAAAGGCTGGCGCTGATGGTGACCTCGGGGTCTCGCCGGGGCGATGTGGTGATGGCCGATCATGAATTTGCCGTGGATACACAATCTGCCTACGGCCCCGGCGATCGCCTGTACGTCATTCGCAGCGAGGAGGTAGACGGGCGGGCCGGCTACTACATTGTGGGGTACGATCGGGGCTTTCGGCTGGCCCTCATGTTCCTGTTGTTCGTTGTCCTCGTCGTCCTCATCGGGCGCAAGGGAGGGGCGCGTGCATTGCTGGGCATGGTGCTCTCTTTTGTCGTCATTCTCGCCTTTATCCTGCCGCGCATCTCTACAGGGCAGAGCCCTGTGCTGGTGGCGGTGCTGGGCGCAGGATTGGTGATGCCGGCCAGTTATTACCTCGCCCATGGAGTGAACCGCAAGACGACGGTGGCTCTGGCGGGATCGCTGATCGGGTTGACGCTCACCGGGTTGCTGGCCGTCTTGTTCGTCGATGGGGCCCGGCTCACGGGGACGGCCTCTGAGGAGGTGGGTTTTCTGCAAGCGCTCCATCCCGTCGATATCGATGCCAGAGGCCTCTTGCTCGCCGGCATGGTCATCAGTGTCCTGGGCGTGCTGGACGATATCACCGTCGCCCAGTCGGGCATCGTCGAGCAGTTGAGGGTGGCCAATGAAGCGCTGGACTGGCGCCAGCTCTACACTCGCGCCATGCGGGTGGGACAGGACCATATCGCTTCCATGGTGAATACCCTGGTCCTGGTGTATGCGGGCGCGGCGCTGCCGTTGCTCATTCTGCTTTCCGACCGTTCGCTGCCGTTCATGTATGTCCTCAGCCACGAGACGGTTGCCGAGGAGGTGGTGCGTGTGCTGGTTACCAGTACGGGGCTGGTCTCGGCGGTGCCCGTCACCACCGTGCTGGCCGCGCTGGTCATGAGGCGACGAGGGGCAGAGCGAGCGTCTGTAACGGAGGATGCGCCGGACTCTGTCGCGCCAGAGGAGGGGGATTCCGAGGGGCTTTCACAGCAACCGACAGACTAGAGCGCAGGCCGGGCTTGGATGGTTAGAGGGCGCTCGAACGTACTGAGGCGAAGGGAACGAACATCCAGCGCATTGTGGAGGGCGTCCATTTAGAATTCTCGCATTCCTTCCGGTTCAACGTGATGGCGTGAACATGGTGTCAAGGTTTCCCTACATTGCAAAAAGGGCTTTCCTTACATACGCGAACGGGGCGATAGGCTATAATAAGTTTAGAAATGTGTAGAAATGATCGGCCCCCGTTCGTTGGGGATACGCCGGACATGGTCGAAAACAACGAGGCAGAGCGGCCGTATCCTCTTTTTTTATGCGGCACGCCTGGCCCAAGCAATGTGGAGGTTATCAAGTGTCTGATCTGCTGCGAACCCATTTCGATAATGGACACGACATCGAGGATTCTTCGTCACAAACGCCTACGCCCGAGAGGAGGCGCGATATGGAAGCTACCGTCCTCAAAGTATCCGCGCATTCTCGATCCACGGCGGTAGCCGGTGCCATCGCGGGGGTTATCCGCGATCGTGGACGGGCTGAATTGCAGGCTGTGGGTGCCGGCGCGGTGAACCAGGCGACCAAGGCCGTCGCCATCGCCCGCTCTTATCTGGCTCTGGATGGATTCAACATCGTGTGCATTCCCGCCTTTGCCGATATCGAGATCGGCGATCAGGAGCGCACGGCCATTCGATTGATCGTCGAGCCGCGCTAAGGGGCTTGTTCCGAGTGAAAAATGAACAGGGATGCGAGGCGGCGTGGCCTCTAAGGCGAGATCGACGCCTCATCCCATGATGAACAGCGGAAAAAAAGGAGCCATCCCGATCGGGATGGCTCCTTTTGCGTACAAACAATGCGCGGTGCTCCGAGCTGCTATTCCTGCACATCTGTGTTATTAGAGGCCGGCACGTCCTCAAAAGCGATCTTGAGATAGCCGTTCTCCAATTGAGCCCAGGCCGGCTGCATACCGGCCAGATAGAGGGGCAGCACCAGGACCCGTCGAAAGCTGCCCAGGCGGACATGCAGTTCGTCGCCTTGTTTTTCCAGTTCGACGTGATGGGTGGTCACTCCCGTGACCCGCAGGTCCAGGGTGTAGCGCCCGTTTTCCATGCTGAAGCGCAACGGTTGTTCGTTCGAGCGGGGCGGCACCGGATCGATCTCGCCGTACAGTCGATCCGACAGGTCTCGCAGTGCGTCGATCCCCACCACGGCCTGGCGCATCAGCGGCACCTCGAACATGGGCAACGGTTTGAACATCTCACGCACCACCTGCAGGTGCTCGACCTGATCGGCTTTCCAACCGGCAAAGAACGGGTCGATGACCTGCTCGGGCAAGATGCGATTCACGAACAATCCGTCCACCGACAAGCCAAAAAGACTCATATAGGTATACGCCCGTTGTGTCTCCCGAACGGCCATATGATCCGGATTGAGCACCAGTCGAACCGAGGTGCGCTCGCCATCGGTGAGGATGGTGCGCAGCTCCTCGATCTGGTCGAACAGTTGGCCGATGCGGCGCTGAATCACATCCTCAGGGATAGGGAGCTTCACGGCTGCCCGCAGCGAAGGCAGAATCATCCGTGCCAGCCCGCGCGAAAAGCCCAGCAGATGTCGGGCATACCAGCGATTCAGGTCGGGCGCGGCCAGGAGACGCATCGCCGCACCGGTCGGGGCGCTGTCGATGATGAGCACATCATAAGCGCCCTCATCGTAATAGCGCTTGATGCGCACCAGCGCCAGCACCTCGTCCAATCCGGGAATCACCGCCAGTTCGCCTGCGGCGGTGGCGCTCACGCCCTCGTCTCGCAGGGCGGTGGCGATACGTCGCTTGACGTCACCCCAATATCGCTCCAGCTCTTCGCCGGCATCCAGCTCGGCGGCAAACAGGTGCTCGGGGCCAACCGCCCGCGGCTCGTTACCCAGCGGCACATCCAGGGCGTCGGCCAGGCTGTGTGCCACGTCGGTGCTGATAATTAGTGTGTTGTAGCCAAGCGCCGCACTGCGCAGCGCAGTGGCTGCCGAGAGGGTCGTCTTGCCGACGCCCCCCTTGCCCGTGAATAGGATGGTCCGCACGATGAGCTATGCCGCACCCAGTTGCGAATCGATAGCCGTCAGGACCACCGTGCGCTGCTCATGGGCCGCTTCGTAGTCGCGCAGCGTGCGTAGCTGCTCTTCATCCAGCCCTTTGATCCGATCAATGATCTCTTCGGCCGACAATGTGTCGTAATCGGCGATAGGCAGCACAGGCACCCGCTTGATCTCTCCGATCGGGCCGGTCTTTTTGTCTCCCTGCATCATGCCCATCAGCGAATGGGCCAGAGTGCCCGGTTCTTGGGCTGCATCGGTGCCCGCACGATAGGCCGCGCGAACGGCTCCGGTGATCCCGCGCGCCAGCAGGATGCTCACGCCGATGCCGGTAAGCAGCACCTGTCCGACGGCATTACGAACCGGCTCCAGGTTGACCTTGGGCATTTCGATCTCTTCCCGGCGCGGCAGGCGGATCTCGACTTCGACAACTCGTCCGGTGGCACGCTGCTCGGGCGCATTCATCGTCATCTCTTGATCGGTCATGTCACTCTCCTCTATCTATCGACAATCCTGGCTCTCATCATTCTATACGCATCCCGGCGGGACATGGTTTCACCGGGAACTTGTCTCATTATACGTCGGAGAGAGCCCAACACCAAGAGCGGTGTAGAATCGATACCCGGGACAAGATGGTGGGCGAGAGGGGGCTATGGAACGAGGGGGCGGTCGTTTGTCGTTCCGGCCCTGGCGGGGTATTCGGCCAGCCCGCTCTGGACGAGCGCTCTGCCGTGGCGTCGCGCCACCCACCAGACGGTGAGTAGCGAGCCCACGACCATGGCCAGAATCCCGGATAGCCCGGCTTCGGGGCCGAACGCGCCACCGGTCCACGCCTCGGGGCCGGTCTGCTGAATGACCAGAAACCGGGCCTCACCGAACTGGACGCCGCTGACCGGAAAGCCGAATACGGTGCCCTGAAACAGGTTCCAGGTGATGTGCAGGCCGATGGGGATCGCCAGACTTTTGGTGAGCACATAACCCAGCCCCAAAAAGATGCCGGCCAGAGACAGATTGATCGTGCTGATGACCGTCGAGTTGGGATTGGTGGCGTGCAGCACGCCAAAGACGACGGACGAGAGCACCCATGCGGCGATGACGGCGCCGCGCGATGAGATCCAGCGCATGTTGAGCCCTTCGGCCAGGTTGCGCAGCAGATAGCCACGAAGCAACATCTCTTCATAGATGCCGACGGCCAGGAACAGCAGGATGGGGACGAGCAACGCCCGGGCAAAGGGCACGCCCGGGGTCGCAGTGACCAGCGTGTCGACGACGACCACCCAGCCCGCCGCCCAAGATATGGCAAAGATGCCGGCCATGAGCAGCACGCCCAATCCGAGACCAAACGCGAAATCGGTCCACCACGTGCGGTTCAGATGCAGGCCATAGTCGGCGAATCGTCGCCGATCGAGCGCCCATCCGGCCAGCGCCATACTGCCGACGGTGCTCAGCAGGGTCAGGACCATCTGCGCCGGGAAGCTGTCGACGAGACCCATCGCAAAAAGCGCCAATCCCAGAAGAATGCTCACGATAAAAAGGAGGATCGCCATGCCCAGCAGGCGCCAGAACAGACGCAACCGTCTCTCGTGATGGTTCCAGAACGGTCGGAGCAGCGGGTGGGGGCGTCGACTGTCGGGTGACGGGGGTGAGGCCATAGGATATTCCTTTCTACTTTTTCCTGCCCGCTCACCGACGAGCGATCGATGAGCGACTCTGGCCGATATGTCCATAGCATAGCGCGCACGGGCGGTCGGTCAACCGCTTGAGGTCGTGAGCGTCATTCATAGGGTATGTGCCGTGATAAGTGGTGTCGCATCGGCATGTCGCTTGACAGGGCGGCGGAAATGGGTATTATTCAGGTAAATCCTGCAGGAGTAGTAGGGTATAATGAGGCTCAACACCAAAATGCGTTACGGCACCCGCGCCATGCTGGAACTGGCCCTGCACCATCAGGATGGTCCTCTGAGCATGTCCGAGATCGCTTCACGGCAGGGCCTCTCGGAGAAGTACCTCGAATCGCTCCTGGGGCAGTTGCGCACCGCCGGATTGATTCGGGCTGTGCGTGGATCCCGGGGGGGCTATTTGCTGGCCCGATCGCCGGAAGAGATCACGTTGCGAGACATATTCGATGTGCTGGAAGGCCCCGAGGCATTTGTCCCCTGTACCGACCGGCACGAATCCTGTGATCGGTCATCGAGTTGCCTGACACGCGATGTGTGGGCGCAGATGTACGAGGCGGCCATGTCTGTGCTGGAATCTCATACGCTGTCGCGATTGGTGTCGCGGCATCAGAGCCCGGCCGACTCGGCGCCGATATACGAGATCTGAGTGCCTCAACTTGTCATAATTCCCATCACCGGCCGTGAAGGGAGGATCGAATGATGGGCGGGATCCGAAACGCCTCGCCGAACGAACGGATCAAAGCGCTGGACGCGGCAATCGCCGCGCTGGACCGCGTCGCCGTGGCCTTTTCCGCCGGCACCGATAGCACGTTATTGCTGGCGCGCTGCCTGAAGGTGCTGGGGACCGACCGGGTGCTGGCCATCACGGCTGATTCGCCTACGTTGCCCCGCCGCGAACTGGAAGAAGCCCGTGCCCTGGCCGACGAGCTGGGGGCGCGCCACATGATCATTGCCACCCACGAGATGGAGAATCTCGATTTCACCGGAAACTCGCCCGATCGTTGTTATCACTGCAAGCGCGAGTTGTTCGAACGCATGCAAGAGGTGGCGGATGCGCAGGGCTACGCTTGTCTGGCCTATGGCGCGACGGCCGACGATACCGCCGATCATCGCCCCGGCATGTGGGCCGCCCGAGAGGCCGGCGCCGTGGCGCCGCTGCTGGATGCGGGACTGACGAAGGATGATGTGCGCGAACTCTCGCGCCGCATGGGACTGCGCACCTGGGACAAGCCGGCCATGGCCTGTCTTTCCTCCCGTCTGCCTTATGGCTCGGCCATCACTCCGGAGGCGCTGGCGCGCATCGAGGCGGGCGAGAACATTCTGCGCGACATGGGCTTTCGTCAGGTGCGCGTGCGCCATCACGATACCGTGGCCCGACTCGAGGTCGAGGGTGACGAGATCCCCCGATTGCTGGACGGTGCAATACGGAGCCGGGTGGTCGCTCGCTTTCGCGATCTGGGCTATCACTATGTGACCGTGGATCTGGCCGGTTTTCGCAGCGGCAGCATGAACGACGTGCTGGCCGCCTCATAGAGGGGAAAGGAGGCGCCATGCGCAGGATATATCTCGATCATTCGGCCACCACGCCGCTGCGCCCGGAGGTTCTGGCGGCCATGACCCCCTATTTCATCGAACATTCCGGCAACGCATCCAGCCTGCACATGGACGGACAACGCGCCAAGCGGGCGCTGGAGACGGCCCGGGATCGAGTCGCCGGCATCCTGGGTGCTGCGCGATCGGGGGCGCCACATCATCACCAGCGCCATCGAGCATCACGCGGTGCTGCACGCCTGCGAATGGCTGGAGACGCAGGGCTATGAGGTGACCCGTGTGCCGGTAGACGGGCAGGGGCTGGTGGATATGGATGCGCTCCGGGCTGCCATCCGCTCTGATACCATCCTCATCAGCGTGATGCTGGCCAATAACGAAGTGGGTACCATCCAGCCGGTGGGCGAGATCGCCCGCCTGGCGGCGGAGCATGGTATCGTCTGCCATACCGATGCGGTACAGGCCATCGGCAAGATGCCGGTGCGGGTGGATGATCTGGGTGTGCAGATGCTCAGCCTGACGGCGCACAAGTTCGGTGGCCTAAGGGGGTGGGCGCGCTGGTGGTACGGCGGGATATGCCGCTGCCGCCCCTGTTTCACGGTGGGGGACAGGAGCGTGGCCTGCGACCGGGCACGCAGAATGTGGCCGGCATCGTGGGGCTGGCCGAGGCCCTGAGACCGGCTCATGACGAGCCGGCGGAGGCGGCCCCTCGTCTGCGGATACTCCGAGATCGGCTGGAGGCGGGGCTGCGCGAAAGAGTGCCCGGTATGCAGGTGAACGGCCACCCGGAGCGACGCCTGCCCAATATCCTGAACGTGAGTTTCGACGGGGCCGACGGTGAATCGTTGATGATGGCGCTGGACGTCAAGGGAGTGGCCGTATCGACCGGCGCCGCCTGTAGCGCCGGCTCGACCGAGCCCTCTCATGTGTTGCGGGCCATGGGGTTGAGCAGCCGGCGCGCCGGCTCGTCGTTGCGCTATTCGCCGGGACATACGACCACCGAGGACGATATCGAACGGGCCGTGAACATTACGGCCGAGGTGGTGTCGCGGTTACGGTCATTTGCAGGCGTAGAAAGGGCGGCCGGGTGACGGCGGCCACTTTTGTCGATAGGAGAGGGTGACATGCCGACCTTTGATCATTTGGCGATTTCCGATCTCGATCGGTTCGTGTTTGGTTCGGCGCCCCGGCCGCTGGTGTTGG
>JBMNOI010000194.1:0-3372 GCA_050942995.1 Anaerolineae bacterium | reverse complement strand
GTCCCGGCTGCGATCGACGTGACGGCCAGCAGATGCCCGGTCAGAATGCGGGTGCCGATACCCAGTAGAATCAACCCGCCGACGATCTGGGCCCGGGATTGTAACACCGTGCCGCAACGACGCCCCAGATACACCCCGGCGAAGGAGATGGCCGCCGTAATCACGCCGATGGCAATTACCGGGCCGGTGATGGAGACGTTCAGGACGGAGAAGCTGAGGCCGGCGGCCAGCGCGTCGATACTGGTGGCAATCGAGAGCACCAGCAACAGCGAAAGGCGGCTCGGATCGATCTGGCTCTCACATTCATCGCCGCCCTTGACGGCCTCGTAGATCATCTTGCCGCCGATAAAAGCCAGCAGGCCAAAGGCTATCCAGTGGTCAAAGGAGGCGATAAACTCCCGAAAGCTGAGGCCACCCAGCCAGCCGGCTACCGGCATCAACGCCTGAAAGAGGCCAAAGAAGAGGGCGATACGCAACGCATACCTGATGCGCACCGGGTTCATGCTCATGCCGCTGCAGATCGAGACGGCAAAGGCGTCCATTGCCAAACCTACCGACAGCAATACAATCGTAATCGGCTCCATATACTCCGTCCATGTGATATCCCCTGCATTATAAGCCGGCCACGGCTTGGAGCCAAAAGCAGTCAGGCGGAGCACGGGCGCATCTGAATTCCGGCCTGCCTCTCAGGCCGGACGCAGATGCCGTCCAAAGAAGGCGATGACCTCGTCGATGATCTCGGGCGCGCGGAATTCCGGGCCGTCATGTCCCACGCCCGGCAAGGTGCGGAGCGTCACCTCAACACCGGCCTTTTTCAGTGCGCGATAGAGCAGCACGCTCTGATGGTGGGGCACCAGCATATCGCTGTCCCCGTGCATGATGAGAAAGGGCGGTTCATCGCCGCTGATGTAGGTGATGGGGTTGGCCGCCGCCACCCGATCGGGATGCTCTTGAATGGGGCCGCCCACCAGTTGAGATTCGGGTGAGTCGGCCGCGTTGTGATCCATGCTACCGGGATGATCGTTCATCTGCAGGAAATCGGTGGGGCCGAACCAGTCGCATACGGCTTGAACTCTTGCCGAGATTTGTGGATAGGCGGTGTTACCCTCCAGCCCGGCCACACCGCCGCTGGTGCCCAGCATCGCGACGAGATGGCCCCCCGCCGACGACCCCCATGCGCCGATACGCGCACCGTCGAGGCCGTACTCGTTCGCATGGGCACGCAACCAGCGTACGGCCTCTTTGCAATCCTGAATCTGTGCCGGAAAGAGCGTCTCCCGGCTCAGGCGGTATTGGATGCTGGCCACGGCATAGCCATGGGGCACCAGGCTGAGCGCCTCCACGTTCGATTTGCGGTCACCGGCGCGAAAGGCGCCGCCGTGAACCCATACCACGAGGGGCAACGGCCGGGAGGTCATCGCCGGCAGATAGATATCCAGGTGCAGCGCACGATCTCCGCGCCGGGCATAGACGAGATCGGGAATCGCATGGACGGGATCGGTCATCTGGTACCTCCTGGCGACAGGTCTCTCTGATCGACTAACGGCGCAATTCGGCGCCCTGGGCGATTAACGCGTTTTGCAACGCCGTCACGTCCAGCCGGCGGGGCGCGATGCCCTCTCGGACTGAAAGCGCCGCCGCCACGCCCGCGGCCTGGCCGATGGCGATGATGGGGATCATGGCGCGGTGGCTCTCATAGGGCTCTTGATCGCTGGAGATGCAGCGTCCGGCCACCAGCAGGTGATCGATCCCTTTGGGAATCAGCGTGCGATAGGGGATGTCGTATCCCTCGTGCTCCAGATAGCGGCGATAGCCGTAATAGTGGATAATGGGACACGGGCTGATGGCAATCACATCATCGAATCGACGGCCGGTGATGGCGTCATCGGCGGTGAGGCGATACTCTCCCTGGATGAAGCGGGTCTGGCGGATACCCAGCAGCGGCGGCGTTTCGACAACCCGGGCGTCGGCCAGCTTGGGATATTGCGCCTGACGCGCGGCAAAATCCTCGTATACGCGCAGACGCGTCTCGATTTCGGCGCGGGAGAGTTCGTCGGCGTTTACGCCGTTGATGGGCGGCGCGCCGGGCCCCCATAGGACGGCGGTGTTGCCCAGATCGCAGGCGTTGAGCCCTTGCGGTCGCTGCTGCCCGTAGGCGATACGGTACATGAGGGCATCGTTGAGGCGCGGCGCTTCATCTCGGATGACCTGCCAGAACGGCACACCGGCCCGTGCGGCGACATCGGCATCGCCCGATGCATCGATCACCACGCGCCCCATGAGCGCCTGTCGACCCGATTTGTTCTCTACGATCACACCGCAGAGGGTGTTATTCTCGACGATACTGTCGCAAAAATAGGTGTGCAACATGAGGTCCACACCGGCATCCACACACATTTTGAGAGTGACATACTTGAACATCTCAGTGTCGATGGCATAGCTGTATTCCATCTGTCCCGGCTCGGTGGGGTAGGCCTTTTGCGGATAAGGGCTCTTGCCCAGGCCGCCCATCTCTTTGAGCGTCAGCACGATCTCTTCGGCAATCCCGCGCACCACCTGCGTCCCGTCGGGCTCGACCTGGTTGCGAAACCCGTTGATACAGGCCATGAGCGAGGCGGTGGCCGTGCCGCCCAGGTAGCCGAACCGCTCGACCAGGACGGTGCGCGCCCCCTCTCTTCCCGCGGCGATGGCGGCCGCCAGTCCGGCGGGCCCGCCGCCCACCACAATCACATCCACATCGCGCGATACCGGAATCTCGCGGGCCGGTTCGGTATAGGTTGCCATAGCACTCTCCTTTATCAGCGACGGGCTTTGTGGATATCTGACGGGCAGTGTAGCGGCCGTTCGGGGCCATGTCAACCATCTCTCCTGTTGTGGCCGGTCGTTGCCCGGCGCGATCCTTGACGCGGGGTGGGATGCCCCCTATACTGAGGACATGGAAACTGAAAAAGGTTATCAGAAACTCGACGGCGAATCCCGCCGAACGGCCGAGCGCCTGCTGCGACGCCTGCGTGAGGCCGGCCACTCCAGCACCCGGCCGCGTCGTGCGGTGGTGCAGGTTCTGGCATGCGCCAAAAGCTGCCTGAGCCCTGCCGAGATTCTGACTCGCGGGCAGGCCTTTCACCCTCCGCTGGGTCTCGTCACCGTATATCGTACGCTGGATGTGCTGTCCGATCTGAGGCTGGTGCGCAAGGTGCATCTGCCCAACGGCTGCCACTCGTACGCGCTGGCCGAATGCCCTCATGGCACCATGTCATCTGCCAGCGCTGTCATCAGGTGACCGAGTTCGAAGGTTGTGATCTGGATCTGTCGGCTATGCTGCAGCGTGTCCGTAAGCAGACGGGATATGAGGTGCGCGAGCACCGGCTGGAG
>JBMNOI010000193.1:0-3390 GCA_050942995.1 Anaerolineae bacterium | reverse complement strand
TCGGCCGGCACCACATCATAGCCGACACGAGAGAGGAATTCACTGACGGAAAAAAGAAGTTGCGGCTCGTCATCGACGAGCAGAATACGCGTTGTCATGGCGCCTCCGTTACATACGATTACATACGATACACTGACCGGGCAGTTCTCGGCGTTGCGACGTTACAAGTCCAGTATATAGGGAGCATCGGCTGATATCGGGACAGGTACCGTAAACAGGGGCTTAATAATAGGTCAATGTCTTGCGGGCTCTTTCTGGAACCAGCGGGCAGCGCCACGCTGAAATATCCGCCAGGGTCAACCTGCTGGGGCAATCGCATTTAGCGCTAGAGAGAGTTGTTTGTGGAGCCTGCACCGCCGGTGTACTCCCGCCCGGCTCCCGGGTGAGGGCGAAGATGCAGCCATACGGATGTAAGAGCTCCAAATGCGATTGCCCTGGTCAACCGGTCCCGTTGACACCCCATGGTCACGTCCTATAATCGCATATATCCATGCATTCATCCCATGTCACGGAGGATTATCGATATGGTTAGAGTGGCCATCATGCCGGCGCCGAACGTTCCCCTGGAGGTACGAGATCTCCCCATGCCCGAATTGGAGGACGGCGCCATCCTACTGCGCACCATCTATTCCGAAGTCTGCGGCACCGACGTCCACCTGCATCACGGGCGGTTGAGCGGCACGCCGTTTCCGCTGATCCCCGGCCATGTGAATGTGGGCGAAATCGCCGATCTGCGCGGTCGTCCTGTGGATATGGACGGAAACCCTCTGCGTGTGGGCCAGGTGGTCACATTTCTGGATGTGCACGAGACCTGTGGCCATTGCTGGTATTGTACTGTGGCCAAAGCCTCGACCCGCTGCCCGCATCGCCGGGTATACGGCATCACCTACGGCAGCGATGAGGGGTTGCTGGGCGGCTGGGCCGAGATGATCTACCTCAAACCGGGCGTCAAGGTGATTCCCCTGCCCGAATCGGTGCCACCGGAGCGATTTATCGGCGCCGGATGTGGTCTGCCCACATCGGTGCACGCCATCGAACGGGCCGAGATCGAACTGGGCGACACGGTGGTGGTACAGGGCAGCGGCCCGGTGGGGCTGAACGCCGCCATCCTGGCCCAGCTTCGCGGTGCGACGCGGGTGATCGCCATCGGCGGCCCCAAAGCCCGTCTCGAAGAGGCCACCCGCATCGGCGTCGATGTCGTCATCGACATCGAAGAAACATCGGAACAAGAGCGCGCAGAGCGAGTGCTGGAACTCACCGCCGGACGCGGCGCTGACGTCACCATCGAGGCCAGCGGCAACCCCCGGGCGGTGAACGAGGGTTTTGCCATGACCCGTGACGCGGGGCGTTACGTCATCGTGGGGCAGTACACCGATCTGGGCGATATTCAGGTTAACCCCCATCTGGATATCAACCGCAAACACCTGGAGGTGCGCGGAAGCTGGGGCAGCGATTTCAGCCACTTTTGGCGGGGGCTGCGGGTGATGGAAAAGTATGGCGAGCGCTATCTCTGGGAGCGCTTTATCTCGCGCCGCTACACGCTGGACGAGGCCAATCAGGCCCTGGATGATGTCGAGCACTATCGCACCGTCAAGGCGTTGATCGATCCTTGGGGCAAGACGAACGGCTAGAACGCCTTCGAAAAGGGGCCGCTGGCCGGCTCTGGACTCGCCGTGTGTGCACGCACGGGATAGATTTTCGGATACAGCATCTCTTCACCATGGATAATGACCATACAGATGGGGAGAGAGGAGGTCGCATGGATAGGCAACTGGTGCTGTATATAAGCGCAGCAGCCGAGATGGACGCCGAGTGCGAGTTGTTGGGGCAGGTGCTGGCCAACACCCCCCGCGCCATGCGCTGGATCATCAAGCGCACGCCGGGACGCGGCGAATACGCCAACCCTGACCTGACGGTTCTGCAGGCCGCCGACTTTTATGTTATTCTGATGGGAATGGATATCGTCGCGCCCATGGGCGTCGAGTGGAACGTGGCGCGCCAGGCCGGCATCACAACCTATGCCTACCGCAAGATCGGCGTCCCGCCCTCCCCTGCCGCCTCCGTCTTTGTGCGCGATGCCGGCGTACACTGGGAGCATTACGAGACGCCGTCTCAATTCGCCACCAAGATCGAGCGCGCCCTGCTCACGCGCCTCATCGAGGGTACGCCGGGCTATGGGCTGGATCTGGCCGATCTGGAAGAGATATCGGCGCGCCTCAAGGAACTGGAGGAGGAAGAAGAGGAATCGCCAGAGGGCGCCAGGGATCGACGAGGCGAAGAGCGCCGGGGCGCCGGAGGCGGCGGGATCATTCTGCCCTCTGGCTGAGCGCAATATCAAAAAGAACACGGCGCAGCCGATCGGGTCCGATCGGCTGCGCCGTTCATTGTGCCAGACCTCGATCAGCGACGATCAAAGCGCACCTCAGAGAGCACCCGCAGCCGCTCGGCGGCCGATTCAGGCGTCAGATCCCTCTGCGGCTCGGCCAGCATCTCGTACCCCACCATGAACTTTTTCACCGTCGCCGAGCGCAACAGCGGCGGATAGAAATGCATATGCATATGCCACTCGGGATACGCCTCGCCGTCGGTGGGTTGCTGATGGAATCCCATGGTGTAGGGAAAAGACATCTCGAACAGATTGTCGTAGCGGATCGTCAGCCGTCGAATGATATCGGCCAGGGCATCGCGCTCCGCATCGTACAGATCCGGCAAGGACGCGGCATGACGTCGGCCCAGGATCATGGCCTCAAAGGGCCAGGTGGCCCAAAAGGGCACCAGGGCGACAAAATGATCGTTCTGGCAGACGATCCGCTCTCCACGCCGCAGCTCGATCTCCAGGTAATCGCAAAGCAGACAGGAGCCCTTGCGCTGCAGATACTCGGCCTGCGAGGCCGTCTCCAGGCTCGGCTCACGAGGCACCGAGGCGTTGCACCAGATCTGTCCATGGGGATGCGGATTGCTGCACCCCATCATCGGCCCCTTGTTTTCAAAGATCTGCACATAGCCGATATCGGGCCGGGCGCCCAGCTCGGCGTACTGGGCCGCCCACACATCCACCACCCGACGAACGGCCGGAACCTCCATCTGCGGCAATGTCAGACTATGGTCGGGCGAAAAGCACACCACCCGGCATATGCCCGACTCGCTCCGCGCCACCAGCAGATCGCCCTCGGCCACACCATTCGCAGGCACATCGGGCAGCAGAGCGGCAAAATCGTTGTCGAACACAAAAGTCTCGGTGTATGCCGGATTGCGCACCCCCCCGGCGCGTCCGTTGCCGGGGCAAAGATAACAGGTCGGGTCGTACGAGGGTCGATTATCGGCCGGAGGACGCTCGATCTGCCCCTGCCATGGCCTTTTGGTACGATGGGGTGAAACCAGCACCCAACC
>JBMNOI010000075.1:0-18802 GCA_050942995.1 Anaerolineae bacterium | reverse complement strand
TGGTGCCACTGGCCTCCATACCCAGTTGCGGTGTGTTGAGCCACACATCCACCCCCTGCACTAGGTAGCGGGCCAGTTCCATATCATAGTCTTCGAGAAAGATCACACGGCGGCGCAGATCTTCACGTCGGGCCATGTGGACGATCTGCCGAATGAACTCTTTGCCCGGGTTATCGCGCGGGTGGGCCTTGCCGGCGAACAAAATCTGGACCGGCCGATCGGGATTGTTCAGAATGCGCGAGAGTCGATCCGGGTCGCGGAACAACAGCAGGGCGCGCTTGTATGTGGCAAACCGCCGCGCAAAGCCGATGGTGAGCACATCGGGGTGCAGAATCTGGGTTGCCTCAGAGATCTCGCCGGCTGTGGCGCCGCGTCGGGTCCACTGTCTCTCCACACGCTCGCGGGCAACCGCCACCAGTCGCTCTCGCCGCCGCTCGTGGGTGTGCCACAACTCTTCATCGGAGATGCGCTCCACCCGCTTCCAGAGGGCGGGATCTTCCGGGCGCTCGAGCAATCTCGGTCCCAGGTAGCGCAGCAACAGGTTCATCATATCGTGGCCGATCCAGGTGCGGCCGTGCACCCCGTTGGTGATATGGGTGATGGGTACCTCGGCTGTGGGCGTGCCGGGCCACAGATTGCGCCACATCTCGCGGGCAACCTGGCCGTGGCGCATGCTTACGCCGTTGGCGCCGGCCGAAAGGCGTAACGCCAGGATGGCCATGGAAAAGCTCTCATCCGGATGCGGGTTGGGCGGACGACCCAACTGCAGAAACTCGTCGCGGCTGATGCCCAGCTCCTGATAGTAGCTCCCAAAATAGTGATCTATGAAATGAGGCGGAAACAGATCGATGCCCGCCAGCACCGGTGTGTGCGTGGTAAACACATTTCCGGCCAGAGTCAGTTGTCGCGCCTCGTGGAACGAGAGCCCCTCATCCTGCATCGCCATGCGGATGCGTTCCAGCGCCAAAAAGGCGGGGTGGCCGTCATTCATGTGGCAGATGGTGGGAGAGATATCCAGCGCGCGCAAAGCACGTATGCCACCGATGCCCAACATGATCTCCTGACGGATGCGCATATCCAGATCGCCGCCGTAGAGCTGCGCCGTGATGACGCGGTCCTCGGGGCGGTTCTCGGGCAGGTTGGTATCCAGCAGATAGAGGGCCACGCGCCCTACCTGAGCGCGCCATACCTGAGCGGCGACCGTGTGCCCCGGATAATCGACGAACACCTTGACCGGCTGCCCCGTCTCGTCGCGCTCCAGACGGATGGGCATGTTGTAAAAGTCGTTGACGGGATAGGTCTCTTGCTGCCATCCATCGGCGTTGAGATACTGGTTAAAGTACCCTTCCTGATACAGCAACCCGACCCCCACCATCGGCAGGCCCAGGTCACTGGCCGATTTCAGATGGTCGCCGGCCAGCACGCCCAGACCGCCGGAGTACATCGGCATACACTCGGTGATGCCGAATTCGGCCGAGAAATAGGCGATCTGCAAATCGGGGAATTTAGCAGCGTATTGTTTATTAAACCAGGTGTCGCTGCTGCGCATGTAGCGGTTCAGCGCCTGATATACGCGCATCATGTGCGCAAAAAAGCCCTCGTCCTCCGCGGCCTCTTCCAGGCGATCCTGCGGAATGACCCCCAGCATCAGGACAGGGTTGTGCCCGGTCTCTTCCCACAGATCACGATCGAGCCTGCGAAAGAGGTCGATCACATCCCAGTTCCAGCTCCACCACAGATTATAGGCCAGGTCAGATAGTGGGCTGAGGCGGGGAGGCAAAGAGGGGACCACGGTGAATGTACGGTAGGGGCGTAACATCTCCTACTCCTGTTCTTGCAATAATAGATCCTGTGCCGGGTGATCAAAAAAGGGCGCAACACCTCAGTCAATGAGTAAAGCCGGCATTGGGCTAAGCGGTGCGGGATCATTCTCGCACTCGACGCAACTATTATAATGGCCTCTGAATGCTTTGCCAACTGAAATCATCTAAATCGGGGCTGTATCGGTTCGGTACCCCCTTTCGAAAGTCTCTGCCGGGAGCGAACGGTTCACGAAGCACATGATTTGCATTCGCCACCTTTGGAAGGGGTTGTTGGCAACATGCGCCGCCCTGGAAGGAGATACCCGACGGAAGGTAGTTATCCGGGGCATCGGGCAGTGTTAGCCGGCATAGCAATAGGCGCATCGGTGGCAACGACGCCACTGCCCATAGGCGCCCACATCGAAATAGCGGGCACAACTGCATCCCCGGCGGCTACCCTGCGATGCGGCCTCTACCGGTCGACGCCCCGACAGGCGCACAAACCAGGCGTAATCGCCACAGGCCGGCGCTTTCGGCGCAGCAGGCCAGAGCGATCCCTGCCGCCTCGGCCCGCTCTACCAGTTCGCCCGCCACCGTCTGGCGCCAGGCGTCATCATAACCCGGCATGTCCTCTGCCCAGCTCGGCAACATCGGGGCCAGGCGCCGATCTACCCGCACGTAGCGCCCCGGTGGCGAGATGAAATTGATCACCCCCCGGGATAAGCCCATATCGGCGGCCTGTTGCGCCAGTTGCTCGAATCGTTCGGTACGATGCACTGTGGGAATGATGGGGTCGTATCGCCAGGTGATGTGCTCTATCCCACCCAGCGCGGCGGCCAGCGCCGGAATATCGGCCATGGCCCCACCGGGGACCAGCGGCTCCCAGGGAGTGCCGGCCAGGCCGGTGATGGTGACCTGTGCCGTCAGCGTGGTGCCGGCCTCTCGCAACGCGGCCGGCAGATCATCGCCCATGCGCAGCACTCCGGCGGGGTCTTTGGTCCATATCTGTACGATCCACGGCGCGCCGTAGGTTTCGACCACCGCGCGCAGGTTATCCCAGGCCCTGGGGCTGCGCGCCGGGTCGCTGCGTCGGGTCAGGTCGATGTAGGTGGCTTCGCCTACCGCTTCACGGTAGTGGGCATAATCTTCCAGGCGGAACACCAGGCCCATATCAGTCCTCTCGTATGATCGGTCCGCCGCCCGGCGTGATCTGACGAGGAGCCGGTGTGGCGGGATTCAGAATCAGCAGGGCGGCAATTCTCTCTCGTCCGGGGCGACCGGTTCGGGGATGATGGGGCAAAAGCCCGGGCGACCACGCGTTGCAGCGCTTTGGGGATAAATGCAAATCGTCTTGCATCGAGTGGGGGTTATGGTAACCCCCACTCGATGACGGCGCTCTATAATGTCTGTCATGCTTCGATATGCGCCGTATTCAGGCGATGACCGGCCGCTGAACGAGCGGCTATTCGTCCTCAGGGATAAACTCTTCCGTCTGGATCGCCTCCATCTCTGCGCCCATATCCTGGATGATCTTGTCCACCTCTTCCTCGCTCAGCATGCCCACCGATTGTAGCAACTTGGCGACAAAGAGCGCTTCAGGTGCGGCCCCTTCCAGATCGGTGTCTTCATTAAAGATGGTACGCGGCACGCCGTATACGTTGTACTTGTTGGCAAGGTGAGGGAACTCGATGGCCTCGATCATATCGGCCCGTATCTTGTCGTTGGCGAGGGCCAGGCTGTGGGCCATTCGCACGGCGGTGGGGCAATAGGGGCAGGTGGGCGTGACAAACACCTGGATATGCACCGGATCCTGAATGGCCGAGAGCAACTCTAGCGTGCTGGGCGACAGATCGGATCGACCACGCGAGACGTCGATGATTGCCTCGACCAGCGAGGTGAACTCGTAGCCGGAAGGAATGCCGAAAAAGCGCACGCCATAATCGACGCCGTCTCGCATCACGATAGTGGCCGGGATCTTGTCGATACCGTAGCGCTGCGCAACCTCTTTATCGGTTACAAAGTTGTATACCTGCACCGAGATCTTGTCCGACAGATCGGCGACCTCGCGCAGAATCTGCTCCGTCTCCTGGCAGTACTGACAGGTAACCGACTCGGTGACGACCGTCTGTGTGAAAAAGACCAGCTTGACGGGCTCGACCAGCGTCTGCTCTAAATGATTACGCAGAAACTCACGATCCCGATCGCTCAACAGGGCCATGGAAACACCTCCAAAGATCTACTGTTCGATGGCCGCCTTTTGGGTGTTGATGTCGCGAATGAGCTGCGGTTCGAATTTGGGGCGGCGGTCGTATGTATACAATCCGTTTACTTCCTGCTCGATATCATACAACTGGGTGTAGCAAAAAGCGCACATGCGCGGATGGCGCAGCAACGTTTCGGTGAGGGCACGATAGCGCGCTAGGAATTCATCCCCGGTGCGCGGGCGGGCATCCTTCCCGCCATAGCCCCAGCCGACCTCGTCGGTCTGGCCCGGATTCCACCAGATGCCGCCGTACTCGCTGACAAAGTAGGGCTGCCCCGCATAGGGTGCGTCCAGATCGGGCCGATTGATGAACGGCTCGCCACCATCGGCAAAGGGCGCAAAGGCTTCGGCAAAGATCTGCGGGTCTTGCTGATAGTTGTGCACGTCGTATATGTCGGTCTCGACATGCTGATATCCGCTGGTGTCGATCACCGGGCGGGTGGGATCGGCGGCTTTGGTGGCGCGATAGATGCCGCGATTCACCGCGGGATCTTGATCGGGCTGTGTTTCGTTCAACGGGCACCAGCCGACCAGGGCGGGATGGTTATAATCACGCCGCACCGCTTCCAGCCACTGGGGGAGCATCACGCCCAGAGCGGCCGGGTCAGAGACATCCAGCCCCCAGTTGGCGAATTCACCCCACACCAGGTAGCCCATACGGTCGGCCCAGTAGAGGAAGCGGGGCTCGAACACTTTCTGATGCAGCCGCGCGCCGTCAAAGCCCATCTCCTGAGAGATCACGATATCCTGCCGCAGCGCCTCGTCCGATGGGGCGGTATAGATGCCGTCGGGGTAGTAGCCCTGATCGAGCACCAGCCGCTGGAAGAAGGGACGTCCGTTCAGCAAGATCGCCCGATCTGAAAGGGATATAGAACGCATGCCGAAATACGAAGTGACCACATCGCGGGCGCCGTCGTCCGTCGCCAGACGCAGCTCTAGATCGTACAACGTGGGTTGGCCGGGCGCCCATAGCTCGACGGCGTTGAGCGGCAACAGCAGCGTGGCGCGGTTCCCACTGTAGCGCACCTCAACCTCGCCCACCGGTTCACCCGCCAGCGTGGCCCGCGCCCCAAGTGTGCCCCCGATGGCCCGGCCGCCGATCTGTACCTCGATCGCCAGAGAGCCGCTCTCGGGATAGGGCGTCATGCGCAGGTCGGCGATATAGCTCTCGGGCACCGCCTCCAGCCAAACCGTCTGCCAGATGCCGGTGGTGCGGGTATAGTGGCAACGACGCGAATAATAGTCGGGGCATTGTTTGCCGGCGGCCACCAGCGGCGAGCGGGTATCGTCGCGCGCGTGCAGAACCAGCGAGTTCTCTCCCCTGATCAGACGATCGGTCACATCGAACGTAAAGGGCGTATAGCCGCCGCTGTGGTGGCCGACCTCGCTGCTGTTCACCCATACCGTCGCGTCATGGTCGGCCGCGCCCACGTGAAGCAACACGCGCCCCGTGGGCCAATCCTCCGGTATCGTCACCTCGCGCCGATACCAGACGCCGGGGTGAAAGTCGACGTCGCCGATGCCCGACAGGACACTCTCGGGGCAATAGGGCACAACGATCTCACCCTTGAGCGCCTCGGCCCCGGGCAGGCCGCGATCGATGCCGCTCAATCCGGGATCGAACTCGAATTGCCACGGTCCGTTGAGATTCAGCCACAGGGGGCGTTCCATCTGCGGACGTGGATACTCGGGACGCGGGATTTCCATGATATTGTTCCTCTATTCGATGGAATTATGCTGCCATCCATTGAGTTTTGGTTGGATAAGATCATTGTAGGTTGCCGGATGGGCCATGTCAATATCCCGATGGATGACCGCGGGGCTGTGTCATATCCGATACCCCCTTCCGAAGGTGGTTGTTTTGCGGCTTGCACGCAGCCCTGCGACGGTCGACTTGTGCTATAATAAAGACTCAGAGCCGCGTCCATCATCACGAGCATGCTCTGCATCATATCGACCGACACCCCGGAGGAGCGACCATGATCCCCATCAGTGACCTGAACCTGCGACGTCGCTTCCCCTGGCTCACCTTGCTCATCGTGGCCGCCAACCTTCTTGTCTACATCTACCAGACGCGCCTTCCTTTCTCCGCCCATCGTCAGCTCATCATGCAGCGGGCCATCGTGCCCTATCGGCTGCTGCACGAGCCGAGCCTGCCCGTCGTGATGACCCTTTTTACCTCCATGTTTCTCCACGGAGGGTGGGGACACATCATTGTGAATATGCTCTATCTATGGGTCTTTGGCGACAACGTTGAGGATGCGTTCGGCCGCCTGAGGTATGCGGTGCTCTATCTGGCGGCCGGGCTGATAGCGGCTGTGGCCCAGGTGGTGGCGATGCCCGATTCGACGGTACCCATCATCGGGGCCAGCGGCGCAGTAGCCGGCGTGCTGGGGGCCTACCTGGTGCTCTATCCCGGTGCCGAGGTGCGCACGCTGGTGCTCACCTTTTTTATCCGCATCATCTATCTGCCGGCCCTAATCGTTCTGGGGGGCTGGTTCATCCTGCAGTTGATCAATGCCCTGAGCGCGTCGGGCGGCAATGTGGCCTGGTTCGCCCATATCGGCGGATTCGTCGCCGGGATGCTGGGCGGGTGGATGGTGAAAAGAAAAAGGTCACCCCAAGGATGGAGCGACCCGTTAGATCCTTATCTTCCCTACTGAGAATCGGCGGCTTCCTGCGCCTTGCGTTGCCGCTCGATTGCCTCACGTCCCTTGCGCGAGATGCGGTTCCACATGCCCGCCAGCCCCATGGCGCGTCTCATCTCGCGAACGGTCGCCTCTCCTTCTTTACCGGCCCGCAATGTTCCCTCATAGATCACCTGCTCCACCAGGCCGCTCTGCGCTTCGTACTGCGCGCGGCGTTCGCGGATGGGATCCAGGAAGGCGTTCAATGCCGTGGCCAGCTTTTCTTTCACCTCTACATCGCCCACAGCGCCGCGCCGATAGCGCTCTTTCAGGTCGTCCACCTCGGCCTTGTTGGGGTTGAACACATCATGGTAGATGAACACCGGGTTGCCCTCTACCCGCCCGGGAATGTCGGCGCGCACCCGATTGGGATCGGTGTACATGCTGAACACCTTTTTGCGTACCGTCTTGGCGTCATCGGACAAAAAGATGGCGTTATTCAGGCTCTTGGACATTTTGGCCTGGCCGTCGGTGCCGACGAGGCTGGGCACTTCGCCGATCATCACTTCGGGTATGGGCAAGACCTCTCCATACATGCTGTTGAACCGGCGGGCGATCTCACGGGTGATCTCGACATGGGCCTCGTTATCCTTGCCCACCGGCACCAGATCGGCCCGTGGCATGAGGATATCGGCGGCCTGCAATACAGGATAACCCACCAGTCCAAAGGGCAGCGTCTCATCGTTAAGGTTGGCGGCGCGGGCCATGTCTTTGATGCTGGGCAGGCGCTGCAGACGGGGCAGGGTGACCAGCATCTCGAATATAAGGTTCATCTCGTACACCGCCGGCACGGCCGATTGCAGATAGATGACGCTCTTGGCCGGATCGATGCCGACGGATAGATAATCCAGCACCACATCCCGCACATTGTCCCGCAGGGCGTCGATACACTCTTTCTCCGGGCGGGTGGTCAGCGTGTGCAGGTCGGCGATGATGAAAAAGCACTCGTATTCATCTTGCAGGCGAACGCGGTTGGCCAGGCTGCCTACATAATGCCCCAGATGCAGCTTGCCGGTCGGCCGATCGCCGGTGAGAATACGTTTTCTGGCCATGATATTTCTCCTCTTTGGAACTTTTTCGGGATTTCCCCGGATTATCCGGCAGTGCTCTGCTCTGCCGGCGCATCGGGCATGAAATCAAAAAAACCTCTCGCCTGCGGCCATACGGCCATCAGGGACGAGAGGTTCTCTCGCGGTGCCACCCCGATTAGGCATCCCACATAGTCAGGAATCGCCTCACTCTGCGGGTACGGGAGCGCGTCCGGTACCCCCGGCCATGATAACGGGGCCGTCTCCGTCGCGGACTAATAAGGCCGTGGCCGGTTCGCCCGCGCAGCTCGCCGATCCATTCACCGATCGCGCCTCGCGCCCCATTTCCAGCCGCGGCCTGTGACCGCCAGGGGCTCTCTGTGCGTCGCCTGACCGGATACTATTTCGGGTCAACGCCTTTTGCAGTCTTTATGATAGCACGGCGGGCTGGGCTTGTCAATGCGATGCCTTGACGGATCGTGCTCCGCCCCATATACTGCCGCAGATCCCGCCAGATGATTTGTTGATCGATTTGTCCATACCCATCCAATGAATGATGCTATCTAATGGATGGCCGGAATCTGTGGGCCCATACCAGCAAAAGGACATCATACCATGGCCGAATCGCGTTTCTGTTCACAATGTGGCAGCGCTCTACGCACCGACGACCGCTTTTGCGGCAATTGCGGGCACTCTGTAGAGCCTTTGCCTGAGCAGCCCTCTGACAGTGTCGTCGAGCCTGCGGTCGCTCCCCCTCCCCCTCCGCCCCCTCCTCCTGCGGCGTCATCTGCTCCGGCAAAGAAGAAACCGGCCGCCAGGCCACGTCGTAGCAGTTCGACCCGCGCTAAAAAGGCTCAAAAGAAACAAGGCGGCATAGGCGGTCGAATCCTGCTCTTTGTCGTGGGGATTCTTGTCCTCTTGTCTGCCGTGCGGGGGCCGGTGCTTTCGGTGGTCGGCCTCCGAACCGTCGGCACTATCGAGCGCGTAACGCCTCCTGACGAGGATGATGTCTACACCATCCATTACAGTTTCACGGCAGAGGGCAAGGAACGGGGCGGATTGTATACCATGCGGACGCTCAACACCAGCCGGTTGCCCGGCCAGGGGTCATCTATCCCGTTACGATATCTGCCCGGAGCGCCCTTTATCAACACCCCTGAGAGCTACGCCACTTTCGGCATCGGCACGCTGCTGATATTGGGGCTTGGAGGCGTTCTCATCTACATCTCGGTCAAGCCACGGTAACGGTCGCTTGATAAAGACTTGCGTCCGGCCGTTTGATCGGGCATACGCCTGTCAAAAGGAAGGGCGGTTATGAACCTCGGCCGTGAGACGCTCTGTGCCTACTGCGGCGCGCTCCTGCGCGCCGCAGCGCGGTTTTGCCCACGATGTGGCCGTTCCCGACGAGAGTGGGCGCCTGTGTCGGGCGCCGACAATAGTAGGAATAGGTTGACCCCGCTGGATCGATACCGTCAACAAAAAACAGCCTGGGCGCTGATCTTTGGCCTGGCCGTGACGGTGATCGTTTTCGTTGTGATCTGGATCGATGTGGGCGAGATCAATACCGATGTGATCTATTCACTGCTGGCGTTCGTGGTGAGCACGGCAGCTATGGCGCTGTGGACGTTCCGAAAGGCGAACCAGAGCTGGCATGGCGTCGTGGTGGGCGAAGAGTCTCGCCGCAACGTCCCGTTTATGGTATTTCGCACCGATTCCGGCCGTATCCGACGAATTCGATCGCATGGTGAGATGTGGCTATATTTCGCCCCCGGTGATCGGGTGCAAAAGATCGAGGGGTTTGACTATCCCGAGAAGGAGAAGCGCGACTCGTATCAGCGCATCTGTATCGTATGCGGAACCATCTATCCCGCCGACGATGCTCACTGTCCCCACTGTCGTGCGCCGGCCTGGAACGTCTGGGCTTCCCCTTGAGGTCCTCTTCAAAGCCGGAAGCGCCGTTGCATGGTATGGACGCCTATGCCGGGGGTGAGGATGAATCGGCCTGCCGGGGTGTGTGCTGCGTGGACGGGCGATAGGTGGGACGTGTCAGGATATGGATCGAGACGCCCACGGCGATGGCAAAGAGCAGCACCTTGACCGGCAGCAGATCGACCACCACCAGCATCGAGAACGCGATGGTGATCCACAGCGTGATGATGGCTACCGCCTTGGTGCGCGCTGGAATTCCCCGCCCTTCGCGATAGTTGCGGATATAGTCGCCCAGATATCGGTTGCTCAACAGCCGGCGATAGAAACGAGACGAACTCCTGATATAACATGCCGCGCCCAGCAGCAGAAATGGGGTGGTCGGCAGCAGCGGCAAGATAATGCCGAGGATGGCGAGCCCCACACAAAGGCTACCGGCGGCGATTAGCAAACCCTTTTTCAGGTCACTCACGATACACGTCTCCGGGTCGAGCCGCAATGGTCAACGGGGCCGGGGTGGGCGGCTAAAAGGCGGCGCTGCGCACCTGCCCGTCGAATTCCAGACAGTCCTGTACACGCCGGCGCTGTACGGCGCTCAGTTCATCCAGATCGAAATACCGATACTCTGAATGTTCGGCGCTCGTCCGTATCTCGGCATCGGCGGGCAAGGTACAGGCAAAGATACAGGCATGCGAATTATAGGCCCGGTGATAGTAGATGCCACTCATGTAATCTATCTCGACGGCGCACCCCAGCTCTTCGCGGCACTCACGCAATAGCGCCTCGTGCACCGTCTCGCCCGGATCCAGGCAACCGCCGGGGAGCCCCCATCCGCCGCCGCCATAAGTAGCTTTGAGCTGGAGCACCTGCCCGGCTTTGTTCAGGATGACGGCGTGTACGCTCAGCCTGTAGGTATCATCAAAGCCCATTGTTCCCTCTCTCAGCCCATGATGCACCAGTATACTATGAGGCGGCTGAATCCGTCCAGCTCCTCGATCCTTATGTTAATCGAAATATGGCGCATCTTCCAAAGGTCTTGAACCCTTTGGAAGGGGGTACCGCACAACAGCACCGCCCCGGGAGGGGCTCGGGGCGATTGATATTGAACATTCTTTATGTTATAATTCAATTAATCGCGGCGAGAACCGCGATGTGATGTACGCCTTCGGCTGACCTGAAAAGGTCGGTCGGAATGCGATGGATGGCCGGGATCTCTGATGCCATGGCCCGTTCATCGTCCCCACGATCTCCTCTCATCCTGTGAGCATTTACGTGCTCTTATTTGCCCTGCTGTCGACGTTGATCTCCGGCCCGTTCATCGTACGAGAGATCTGCCCTTATGGGGTGGGATAGTCTGGAGGGTTTGCAGATGGATGCTGATGTTCTGAAAGGACTTTGGAAACAGCTCCGCGGTGGCATCAAGGAACGGTGGGGAGAGCTTACCGATGACGATGTGGCCCAGGTAGAGGGGAATCGCGACAAGCTGGTGGGCAAGCTGCAGGAAAAGTATGGCTACACTAAAGAAGAGGCTCAGCGCGAGGTGCACGAGTTTTTGAATGAGGTTCGCGCACACCGGGTATAGCGCTCGGCAAGCGAGAGAGGGGAGACGCTGCATGCTCAGATGGGCGATCGTACTGCTCGTCGTCGCCGTCATTGCCGGCATCCTCGGTTTTGGTGGCATAGTCGGCCTGGCCGCCGATATCGCCCGGATTCTTTTCTGGGTATTCATCGTGCTGTTTGTGCTGGCACTGATCTTTGGTAACAGGGTTTTTGGCCGATAAGGTAGCAACCACCGGCAGGGGCGGGGGAACGGGTACGGCGACCCGGACGGGCGCTGTACAGGCCGGTCTTTCGCCCCTGCTTTTTGTTTGGGAGGATCGTCGAGAAAGATGTAATGGTGATTCGCGTCGATAGACAAAGATCACAGTATTATGTAAAACAATCTGTTTGACATAGCCCCCCCGGCCGTGCTATCATCGGGATAGGATGAGTGAGCCGGGCGGTCGCGGAACGGGCTGCAAGGTCTGTTTCGAGGAAAGTCCGAACTCTACAGAGCACGATGCTGGGTAACACCCAGGCGGGGCGACCCGACGGAAAAGTGCCACAGAAAACAGGTCGCTGGGGCTGCCCCAAAACATACTCCGCCCCGGTTTGCCCGGGGGAGAACGGCTACCGGAGCGTGTTTTGGGACAGCCCCAGTCACAGTGAAAAGGTGGTGTAAGAGACCACCAGCGGCACAGGCGACTGTGTCGGCTAGGTAAACCCCATCGAGAGCAAGGCCAAGCATGAGATCGGCCGGAGCATGCTCCGGCTACGGGTTGCTCGCCCGCATATCTCGGGTAGGCTGCTTGAGGCACCGGGAGACCGGTGTCCCAGATAGATGGCCGCCGACCTGACGTAATGTCAGGTTACAGAATTCGGCTTACAGGCTCACTCATCCTCTCCCTTTTGGTCGAACAGGCGGGGGGGTTGCCCGCCCTCATTGATGATACGCATCACGATCCATATATCGACGACGCGGCGGATCGGGGGGACGACCTCGGGCCGCGCCGGTCCGCATTCCACCATTTGAGGAGCGTAACGCTATGCAGGTTGACCTCGCCTATGGCCAGAATGGCCTGACCGTTCGGGTACCCGATTATGCCGATGTACTGTTGCCCCGTGAGGTACCCGGCCTCTCGGATGAACCCGCCGCTATCAGGGCGGCATTGCGCGCGCCTGAGGGCCGCCCGCCATTGCGCGACGCCGTACGCCCTCACGACCGTGTGGTGATCGTCTTTAGCGATATCACCCGGCCCATGCCCAACGACCGGGTGCTGCCCGTGCTGCTGGATGAGCTATCCCATGTCCCCGACGAGAATATCGTGCTGCTCAACGCTCTGGGCACCCATGCGCCCAATTCACCCGAAGAGCTCGAGTCTATGCTGGGCGCCGAGATCGTGCGTCGCTACACCATTATGCAGCACGATGCCTGGGACGAGGCCAACCTGATCGATCTGGGCGAGACCCCCTACGGTAATCGTGTCCGGGTGAACCGCACCTTTTATGAGGCGACGTTCAAGATTATCACCGGCTTTATCGAGCCGCACATATTCGCCGGCTTTTCCGGCGGGCCCAAGGGAGTGCTCCCCGGTGTGGTCGCCTTTGACACCATTGCGCGCAACCATGGATACGAGATGCTCCGCCACGAGACGGTCACCTGGGGCCATACAGACGATAATCCTGTGTGGCAGGAGATGAGCGCTGCGGCCAGGCTGGCGCGTCCCGATTTTCTGCTCAATGTGACCCTCAATCGACATCGACAGATCACTAACGTGTTCGCCGGGGACCTGTGGCGCGCCCATGGCGAGGGCGTTCGTTTTGTGCGAGAGGTGTCGATGGTGCCTGTAGAGCGGCCTTATGATATCGTCATCACCACCAACAGCGGCTATCCTCTGGACATCAACCTCTATCAGGCGGTCAAGGGGATGTCGGTGGCGGCACAGATCGTGCGTCCCGGTGGAAGCATTATCGCCGCCGCCGAATGTCGCCAGGGTATCCCCGACTATGGCGAGTATCGCAATCTGGTGCATGAGGGGGGCTCGGTAAAGGGCATTCTGGAGATGATCAGCCGGCCCGGCTTTTGTCGGCACGATCAATGGGAGGCCCAGTTGCAGGCGAATATCATGCAGGTGGCCGATGTCTATGTTTACAGTGACTATCTGTCAGACGAGCAACTCACCGGCATGTTGTATCGTCCCTGTCGTGATATCGAGGCGACTCTGGCCGACCTGATGGCAAAGTACGGGGCTGACGCGCGGATCTGTGTATTGCCCGAGGGGCCGCAGACGATTCCCTATCTCGCATCCTGATCGTCGTTGCCGGGAGGCAACGAGACGAACCGCCGAATCGACACGAAACAAAGGAGTTTGTGCCATGGCCGAGAAAAGGCTGAATCTTGTGCCACAGCCCAAAGAGGTGGTCGCCAAAGAGGGCGTTTTTCGGCTCAACGCCGATACCTGGATCGTTCTAACGCCCGACGCCGGGGACGCCGAACATGACGCGGCCCGCAGCCTGCAATGCGAGATTCAGGAGGCGACCGGCCTGCGGCTGCCCATCGTCAAGACGTTCGAGCCGGTACGGGACGAGAATCTCATCTTGCTCGTGTCGGATCCGGCCGCTGCCGTACGCCATGCCCGGTTTGCCGTCCCCTGGGATGAGGGGCTGGCGGCGCATGGCGAGCAGGCCTATTTCGTCGGAACAAGCCCGCAGCGGGTGGTGGCCGGTGGGAGGGGCGCGCTGGCCCTGCACTATGCCGTGCAGACGCTCCGCCAGATCGTCCGCCTGGAGCATGCCGAATGGCCGGCCGTCTATATCGCCGATTGGCCCTCGCTCCAGTATCGCGGGCTGATGCTGGATGTCTCTCGGGGCAAGGTGCCCACTATCGAAACCCTCAAGCGCATTGTGGATGAGCTGGCTCTGTTCAAGATCAATGTGCTCCAGCTCTACACTGAGCATACCTTCGTCTTTCCCCATCATCCGCGCATCGGCCAGGATTGCGGCTCTCTCAGCGGCGACGACATGCTGGCTCTGGACGCCTACGCCCGGCGTCGCTATGTCGAGCTGATCCCCAATCTCCAGTCTTTTGGTCATTGCGCCCACATTCTGCGCGTGCCCGAGTACGAGCATCTGGCCGAGTCGGCGGCGCGCTGGTCGCTCTGTCCGGTAGACGAGGAAACCTACGAATTCCTGGGCGACCTGTATGCCGACATGCTGCCTGCCTTTACCTCATCGCACTTTAATGTGGGCTGCGATGAGACCTATGATCTGGGCAAGGGCCGCTCGGCTGAAGCGGCTGCGGAGCGGGGCACCGGCCGCGTGTATCTGGAACATATTCTGAGGCTGCGCGAGCTGGCAAAACAACACGGCCGCAAGATTCAGATCTGGGGCGATATCCTGTTACACTACCCCGAGTTGGTGGGCGAACTGCCGGACGACGTCACCCTGATGGACTGGCATTACGAGGCCGAGGAGGATTATCCCTCGGTGCGCCTGTTCGCCGAGAGCGGCCGCTCCTTCTGGGTATGCCCCGGCACCTCATCGTGGAATACGCTATTTCCACGCATCGAGAACTCGAACGGCAACATCCGTATGCTGGCCCGCCTGGGAGCCGAGTACGGCGCTCTGGGGTTATTGAACACCGATTGGGGCGACCACGGGCATTATCAGCCGCTGGGACAATGCTGGTACGGCTATGCCTACGGCGCCGAGCAGGCCTGGTCCGGTGGTGCCACTGAGGATGCCGATTTCGACGCCGCCTTTGGCCCTCTCTTCTTCGGCGCCTCGGGAGGGGCTGTTGTGGCCGCCATACGCGAGCTGGGACGACTCAACACACTGCCCGGCATCCCTCGGCCCAACGCGACCAACACCATCTATGCGTTCCTGGACGAGCCGCTGCTGGGCGAGATGGTCGACGAGATCCCCGTCGAGACGCTGCACGAGATCGTCGAGTCGACCGATGCCGTCGAACGAGATCTGCGCGCGGCGTTACCCGGCTGCCGGGACAGGCTTTCGGTGGAAGAGATGATCTACTCTACGCGGGCCATGAACCATGCCGCCCGCAAAGTGCTTGTCTCGGGGAACATCCGCGCCGATCTGGCCTCCGGCGCCGACGACCTTGCGGCGCGGATGCGACGTGGCGCGGCCGATCTGGTGGCGCTGGATGCCGAACTGGTGGCCCTGAGGGAGGATTTCGAGGCGCAATGGATGCGGCGCGCCCGCCGCTCCGAGATCTCTATCACCCTGGACTATTTCGACGGGCTGCGCAGTCGCTATGCCGCCGCTCGCGAGTGGTTGCTGGAGCAGGCCGGCCGGATAGATGCAGGAGATGCGACCGACGCCGATCTGGGCGATTATGCCCAACGGTTGGGACGCTACGAGGTGCTGGGCCAGGCGTTCAGGCGAGAGATGCACGAGGCCGGCATCTGGTGAGCGCGCCTCGCGGGCCGCTCCTGAAATCAAGCTCGGGGCCATTCCATATTACGGAATGGCCCCGAGCTCTAAACAGGACTTTTTGCGAATGACGGACAGATGCTACTCCTCGACGATGCGCTCGACAACGATGGAGCAGTTGGTGGCGAGAGCGGCAAAAGCGCCCACTGCGGCCAGCACCGGAGCAAACACCACACCCACGGCCGCCACCGTCAAAGGCAGCTCCATCAGCGTCTGATCGCCCTGACGAATGACGATGCGACGAATATTCCCCTGATGGACGAGCTCTTTGATCTTGTCCACCAGTTCCGATCCCGATACCTTGTATTCCTCGCGCTCGACACGTTCTTCTGTCATAGAATCATCCCTCCATCTGCCTGATGCCTCACGCACGGGCATCTCTCCCGGCGAGAGCATATTTCGCCTTTTGCCGCCCACTATGCTATACGCGCATCGCGTTGGCGGGTTGCATGATCGATGATGAGGCCATCATACTCCATTATGTCGCCCAAAACCAGTGAGCAAGGACACGGTATGGTCGTCGATATGCAGGGCAATCGCATTTGGCTTTAAATCGCTTGGCCGTGCCGCCAAACCGCCCTCACCCCGCCGTCGGCGACGAGTACGTCCTAACTCCGACGACCCTCTCCCACAAGCGACGTATTCGTCGCCGGGAGACGGGTGGGAGGGCAGTGGGTACACCGCCCGGCTCCCGGGTGAGGGCCGAAGAGCGGCCATGCCGTTGCGTGCGAGTTTCAAAGGCGTTTGCCCTGTGCCCATGTGTGGAGGATGACTTGCGGCATCTGCGATTTTACCTACAATACACATAATCTCACGCACGTCCTACCCTGCAACGAGGTAGAACACCATGATCGAATCGTCGTCGCAACGTCGAGACGTCGCCTTGCCCTCGAATCCACATGCCGCCGCATGGTGGAGAGAAATCCTCGTCACTCTTTTCCCTGCTGCCCTGATCGTTCTGGCGGTGAATATGCTTCTGATCCAGCCCCGGGTAGTGCACGGGCAGAGTATGGAACCTTCTCTGCATAATAATCAGCGCGTCATCATCGATGTTATCTCGTACCGGTTTCGCGCCCCAACTCGCGGCGAGATCGTCATCCTGCGCCTGTCCGATCGGCGCGGCGGCCCTCCTTTGATCAAGCGTGTGATCGGGTTGCCGGGGGATCTGGTAGAGATTCGGGATGGTTCCGTTTACCTCAATGATCGCCCTCTGGATGAACCCTACCTGGATCAGACGACGCCAGGCAGTATGGCGCCACAATATGTGCCCGCCGATCATGTATTTGTGCTGGGCGATAACCGTTCGAGCAGCAACGATTCTCGCTATTTCGGCGTCGTACCGCTCAAGAATATCCGCGGCCGCGCCTGGTTGTGTTACTGGCCGGTGGAGGATATGGGCGTTTTCCGCTGAGCCGCTCCCTTGTTTCGGCACTCCTCTCTCGAAGCAACGGGAACCGATCGGTGGTGTTTATCGTCATGCAATATATGATGCGCGGTGCGGTACATGATTCACACCGCATCTCCATCGGAT
This sequence comes from Anaerolineae bacterium, assembly GCA_050942995.1. Taxonomy (GTDB): domain Bacteria; phylum Chloroflexota; class Anaerolineae; order UBA1429; family UBA1429; genus JBMNOI01. The sequence continues at coordinate 1,574 of JBMNOI010000075.1, read as the reverse complement.
AGATAGGGGACGGTCTCTGATACCAGGGGCCCTATGGAGAGGAGATACGACGATGCCCAAAGCCCTCTGGTTTGCCTTTGGCTTTACCGTCGCTCTTTTATTGCTCATCGCCCTGCTGATGGGGCCGCTGATGAATATTACGGCCGGGACGGGACCGCGCCCCGTAGCGCCGGCCGACTGGCAGCCTGCCGCGCTCGATCCGACGCCCACGGCCGAACCGCTGCCCTCGCCGACGTCGCCGTCTGCGCGCCTCGTCTGGCAGCGCGAGGGGGGGTATTCCGGACGGTGCGATCGGCTCGAGATCGACGGCCTCAGCCAAGTATCCTATGCCCGTTGTGGTGAAGGCCCGCGCATGGCCTACCTCACTCAGGAGGAGCTGGAGCAGTTCTTGCTCTTTATGGCCCGTTACGAACCGTTCGACTATCATGTAGAGCAGAACCCGGGCTCGATATCTCGGGCGACGGTGAGGGTAACCTTTGTCGGGCGAGGCGCCCGTGTGGCCTCCCCTGTCGAGCAGGCCGAGCTGGCCCGGTGGGCTGAGGCGCTGTATGAGCGCATGGCTCGGGAAGAGCTGCGTGCCGATACGGTGGCCGCCGCCCGGCTGGATCTGGCCGGGCGTAAGGGGATCGTGGCGGATGATATCGTCACACACGCTGTCGAATCGGTCACATGGCCCGATTCGTGCCTTGGACTGCGGGTTAGTGGTGTGTTTTGTGCTCAGGTGCCCACCTCCGGCTATCGCATCATCCTCAAGGTCGAGGGGGAGGATGGGCCCGAGACCTATGAGTATCGCGCCGACATGCACAAGTCGGTGCGCCCGGTGGAGGGGACCGGGGCGATGGTGCTGCCGCCGATCGCCGCGTCTGTGCCACAGGAGTGACGCTTGCGGCGCCTTGGGGATGTGGGGTGTGACGAGTGATTCGCTTTGTTTCATTCACTGAGGCATTGATCTCAGTCTATCGGGGGGCGCCCTGTCAGGTGCTGCCCAATGCGCTCTGGAAGACACTGGCGCGGGCTCAGGAGGCGCGGACGTCGGTTGAGGTTGTGGCCGGGCAGGTGACCCAGCTCTCCATGTCGGATGATGAGACGCTTTATTTTTACTGGCATCGGGAGCGCCGGCCCCCCTCCCTGCTACAAGAGCACCTTCGGCGACTGCGAACGGCGCTCATTCACCAGGATATGCTGGCCGAGGTGCCGCTCAGCCATCTGACTGTACGCCGGCCTTTTTTCCGCTATATATACTCGGAGGATGTGACGCCGCGGCCGCCTCCTCCGGGTTTTCGTTTTGCTCCGGTTCATCAAGCGAACGAGGCGGCCGCGGTGGCCGACCTGATCGCCCGGTGCTACCCTAATTTGAGGCCGACACCCGATGAGGTGCGGGGCTGGACGACGCACCCGGTCTATGATCCGTCTCTCTGGCTATGGGTGATCGACGAGGCGACGGGGCGGCCCGCCGGGCTGGGCATCGCCGAATACGATGCCACCGTGCCCGAGGGGTCGCTGGAGTGGATCCAGGTACTGCCGGAATACAGAGGGCGGGGCCTGGGGCGCAGCATAGTGACCGAATTGCTCTC
>JBMNOI010000074.1:0-19013 GCA_050942995.1 Anaerolineae bacterium | reverse complement strand
ATGCCGGCCCCGAAAATACCGAGCGCACGCTGCAACTGGCTTATGAGCGCGCCCAGGCGCTGGGTATTGAGCATGTCATCGTCGCCACCACCACCGGCCGCACGGGTGCTCTGGCCGCCGAGCTATTCAGGGAACAGAATGTGGTCGTGGTGACCCACTCCACGGGTTTTGCCGGGCCGAACAAGCAGGAACTCCAGCCCGAGTTTCGAGATCGTATCGAGGCGGCCGGCGGTCAGCTGGTGACGGCCCAGCACGCTCTGGGGGGAATTGGCCGCGCTGTGCGCCGCAAGCTGGGCAGCTATCAGATCGATGAGATCATTGCCTTTACGCTGCGCAACTTTTGTCAGGGCGTCAAGGTGGCGTGTGAAATCACCACCATGGCCGCCGATAGCGGCAAGATCCCTGCCGGCCAGGAGGTGATCGCCATCGGCGGAACGGGTCGAGGCGCCGACGCCGCCCTGGTGCTGGTATCCGCCAACGTGCAGGACTTTTTCGACCTCCGTGTGCTGGAGGTTATCTGCAAGCCACGCTGCTGGAGCTGACCGAGATCCGCAGACACGGGCGGCCCGAACGCGCCGACGAGCGATATCCGGGCCGCCCGCTCGACTATTCGTCTATCAGCGAACGGCCGGGATTCTCCCATGAGGAAGTGCTGGGGGGCGGTGGTACGCTGCCCTCACCCCGCAGGTAAAAGGCCGCTTCGCGCGTGTTTTCCTCGATCGCCAGCCCGAGATTGATGAACTCGCTGACGGCAAAAAAGAGCACCGCGACGACGACGGCGCCGATGAGGATCACCAATCCGACCATCAGCCCCGAGATCACCCCGGTGATCAGGTTCAACACAGGGAAGAGCATGAGCAACGGGCTCTGCTCTCCGACACGCCCCTGAATGGCACCGATCACGACGCTGAATACCGCCAGCAATGCTCCGCCGATAAAGGCGATCCACGCCAGAATCCGGTAAATGAGCGCCACAAAACGCAGAGCCCGGAATCTCTTCACCATATGCTTCTCCTCCAACGAGCAGGTTGCCGCCTGTTGCGGCGTCGGTATCGATTATAGCACAAGAAGCTAGAGAACTCGATCTGTTGAGCGGCGGCCGCTCAGTGTGTTTCGGTGACTTTGCGCAGGCCACGGGGGCGCTCTGGATCGACGCCCCTCGCCAGGGCCAGATAGTAGGCAAAGAGCTGGCCGGGCACCACCGCCGTAATGGGCGAGAGCCATTCGGGCACCGATACCGGGAGTTTCAGCGGTGTAGTGGCCAGATCCAGAATCTCTTGCCGATCCGAGATCGCAATGATCTCGGCCTCGCGCCGGTGCAGTTCGCGAGAGATGTTGAGCATATCCGAGCAGGTGCGCCCATCGGGGGCAACAACGATGACGGGAAAGCCTTCATCCACCACAGCGATAGGGCCGTGCATGAAATCAGCCGAAGAGTATGCGTTGGCGCGGCTGTAGGTCATCTCTTTGATCTTGAGGGCCACCTCGAACGCCGTGGCATAGTTGCAGCCGCGGGCCAGCACGGCGCAATCGCTCATATAGCGGTAGCGCTCGGCGCAGTAAGCGATGGTTTCGCCCAGTTTCAATGTGGCCGCTACGGCATCGGGTATGGTCTCGAGCTGTGCCCGGCGGGTGGTGTCGCCGGATAGAGCCACCGAGAGCAGGGCAATCGTCATGAGCTGAGCGGTGTAACTCTTGGTGGCCGCCACACACTGCTCCTCGCCTGCGCGGCAATCGATGATGTGCGCCGCGGCATCTCCCAGCGGAGAATCGGGCGTATTGGTGATGGCCACAGTGAGCATACCCTGTCTACGAGCGTTCTGTATAACCGAGACGATATCGGGTGAGCGGCCCGACTGGGAGATGCCCAGCACCAGCGTGTTCTTCAGCCGCGGGGGGGCATCGTACAGCGTGTAAAGCGATGGCGCCGCCAGCGCGACCGGCAGGCCGTTCTGTGCCCCCAGCAGGTACTTGGCATAGATCGCGACATTATCCGAGGTGCCTCGTGCGGCAATGAGCACCATATGCACGTCGCGCTCGTGAAACTCGCGAACGATATCGTCCATGACAGATTGCTTCGCTGCAATCAGTCGTTGCAATACATCGGGCTGCTCGTCGATCTCATTCAGCAGTCGCCGGATCTTTTGCATGTCTTCTCTCCTTTGAGACTGAATCGCAGCCGATTCTAGCATGACTCGGGCGGTAGCACAATGTCCGCAGCAGGTTTATGTGGAACGTTTGACGGGGCTGCGCCGTCACTGATGTAGAATTTACATCGGTGCGGGCCTTTTCTGCAGGGGGCTCCAGTTTGGGTGAGTGGGAGGAGTTCATATGCGTATTCGAGGGGTGATCTCGCTATGGGTGATGTTGTTGTTCATCGTCATCGCTCTACCTGTCGGCGCTCAGGAGATCATCATTCCCGAGCCACCGCATCCTCCCATGCCTCCCACGGAGGATGTCGCTGTAAAAAGCCACCATGCGCGGGTGACCATTGATGAGCAGGTCGCCGTCACCCGTATCGAGCAGACACTGGTGAACGACCGCGCCTATGATGTCGAGGTGGACTATATTCTGCCGTTGCCCGAGGGGGCGCAGATCTCTCGCTTTGCCATGTGGGTAGACGGTCAGATCCTGGAGGCCCGTCTGCTGGATGCGGACGAGGCGCGAGATATCTATGAGGAGATTGTGCGTGAGTGGCGCGACCCGGCGTTGCTCGAATTTGTCGGGCGGGGAGCGTTTCGGACGCGAATCTTTCCCGTCCCCGCTCATGGGGAGACCCGCATCGAGATCGAATATGTCCAGGTGCTTCCTGCAGAGGGTGGCCTGGTGCGTTATGGCCAGCCGCTGCGGGTGGCGGGAATGACGCCCCGAACGTTGGACGAGGTCAGCGTGTCGGTGACCATCCGATCGACCCGCCCGATTGGGGCCGTGTATTCGCCCGCGCAATCCATCGCCGTTCACCGAGAGGATGACGGCCACGTTGAGGTGGGCTATGAGGCGCTCGACGTGACACCCGAGGGTGAATTTGTGCTCTACTACGGGATGGAAGAAGACGATCTGGGCGTCGGCTTGCTGACCTACAAGGAGAGGGGGGAGGACGGTTATTTCCTGTTGCTGCTCAGTCCCCGGCCCGAGGCCGATCCCCAGGAGGTGGTGGCCCGTGATCTGTTCATCGTCCTCGATGTCTCGGGCAGCATGCGCGGTGAAAAGATGGAGCAGGCCAAAGCGGCGGTGCGCTATGTGCTGGATCGACTGAACCCGGAGGATCGCTTCAACATCATCGCCTTTAGCACCGGTACCCATCGCTATGCCTCTGAGCCGCGACCGGCGGCGGAGGTGGAGCAGGCCCATACCTTTATCCGCGATTTGCAGGCTGCCGGAGGGACCAATATCTCGCGGGCGCTGCAAGAGACGTTATCTCAGGCTCGGGGAGAGCGCCCTCAGGTGGTGCTGTTCTTCACCGACGGCCTGGCGACGGAGGGAGAGATTCGGACCGCGCACATTCTCGAACAAGTGGCCGATGCCACGGCGTCGATGGGCGACCGCGTGAGCATCTATTGCTTTGGTGTGGGCTATGAGGTGAATACGACGCTGCTGGACACCATGGCCCAGTCGCACCGGGGCACGACGGTCTATGTGCGGCCGGAGGAAGATATCGAGCATGCCGTGGCGACCTTTTATTCTCGCATCGGCACGCCGGTGCTGTCCGATGTGAGCCTTTCATTCGACGGGGTGCAGGTGGATGACACCTATCCTTATCCGCTGCCCGATCTGTTTGCCGGCAGTCAGCTGGTGGTCGCGGGGCGCTATCGTGATGGCGGAACGGCCGGCATCACCCTGAGGGGGATGGTGAACGACGAACCCCGGGAGCAACGGTTCCCGGCGATGAATTTCCACGAGGACGGCGGCGATGCGCTGGTTCCACGCCTGTGGGCCACGCGCAAGATCGGCCATTTGCTGGCGCAGATTCGCCTGCACGGCGCCGACGGTGAATTGGTGGACGAGATCATCGCCTTGAGCGTGCGCCACGGCATCGTAACGCCCTATACCTCCTATCTGGTCGACGAGACGGAGGATGCCCTGACGGCCGAGGGGCGACGTTCTATCGCCGAACGGCAGCTGGCCGAGGCTCCGGCCCCGGCGGGACAGGTGGGGCAGGGTGAAGGCGCCCTGTCTATCGCGGCGGATGCTTCGGGGCAAAAGGCGGTGGAGGAGAGCATCGCCCAGGAATCGTTGCGGCAGGCCGATGTGGCGGCGGCCCCTGAAGCCGAACAGGTGCGTGTGGTGGGAGCCAAGGCCTTTGTGTTGCGTGATGACACATGGATCGACACCACCTATGATGCCGGCAGTATGCGGATGGAACGTGTACCCCTTGGCGGCGAACGCTATTTCGATCTGCTTCAGACATACCCCGAGTGGGGGCTTTATCTGGCTTTGGGCCAGCGGGTGACCCTGGTCTGGGAGGGCGTGGCCTATCAGATCGAGCCGGGCGATGCAGAGCCCGCATCAGCCCCTACCCGAACGCCCACCGTGTCTGTCGAGCCGACGGTTGCGCCTCCGTCCGATATGCCCTCGCCGCAGCCGACGACCGCTCCTACGCCCGAAGCGGTGGACTCGACGGGAAGCTGGTGGCAGTCGCTGTGGGTGTGGTTCGTCGAGCTGTGGCAGTAGGGTGACGGGCGGCAACCCGTCGCGCTTGACACTCCCCGATGATTCCACTATGCATAGGGGCAATCGGCCATGAAAGGGGAGTGGGGGGAATGAGGATCGCCCATCTGTCGGACCTGCACCTGCGCGAGCACCTGCCGGGAAATCCAGATATCCCCGAGCGGCAGGGGCGGCGTGTGGCGGCTCTCCTGGAGCGTGCTATGGAGCGGATTGCGGCGGCGCGACCCGACCTGATCGCCCTGACCGGTGATCTTCTCGACTATCCTCTGGGAGATCTGCATGATGCCGATACGCAGCGGCAGGGCGAGGCCGACTTGCGCCTCATCGCCGAGCTGCTGCCCGCCACCGGTTGCGCGGCGGTCGTCATCGGTGGGAACCACGATCACGAGGAGCTGGTGCGGCGGGTATTCGGCCATCTGCCCGATGAAGCCGAATGCGCCGGTTACCGCGTGCTCTCCTTCACCGACCGGCAGGATGCCGACTATGTGCCGCATCGCCGGGGGCGCGAGTGGGCGCGTTTTCAGGCCGCCCTGACCGACGTGCACTCGCCCCCGCAAATTCATATCCAGCACTATCTGGTGTGGCCGCGTCGGGATGAGGGGTACCCCTACACCTATGCGCGCGCCGAGGAGATGGTCGAGGCCGTCGTCGGGAGCGGTCTGGTGCGGCTCGTTCTGGGCGGCCACTATCACGAGGGCATTCCCCTGTTCCGCATCGGTGAGACCTATTTCTCCACCGCTCCCGCCTTTTGCGAATCGCCTCACCCTTACCTGATCTATGATCTGGAGGAGGGGAAGGCGGGCGATGAAAAAGTCACCTGTCGAACATATACCATCGAATAAGAGGTTCAACCCACCATGCCCGAACTCATCCTGGCCCATGACCTGGGCACGACCGGCAACAAGGCATCGTTGTTCGATATCGAGGGACATCTGCTGGCCGCCGCTTTCTCCGGCTATGAGACGGCCTACCCACAGCCGGGCTGGGCCGAGCAGGATCCGGCCGATTGGTGGCGTGCGGTGTGCGAGAGCACCCGGCGGTTGCTGGCCGAATCGGGGCGCAAGGCGGACGACATCGCCGTAGTGAGCTTTTCCGGGCAGATGATGGGTTGCCTGCCGGTGGATGAGTCCGGCGCGCCGCTGCGCTCGGCCATCATCTGGGCCGACCAGCGCGCCGAAGAAGAGGCGGCATTCATCGCCGAACGCGCCGGCCGGGATGAGGTGTATACCATCACCGGCCACCGCGTCAGCTCGAACTATTCGGCGGCCAAGATCCTGTGGCTCCGACGCCACCAGCCCGACCTCTTCTCGCGAACCCATCGGGTGCTGCAGGCCAAGGATTACGCGGTCTTTTGCCTCACCGGCGCCTACGCCACCGACTATTCGGATGCCTCGGGCACCAACCTCTTCGATCTGCGGCGGCGGGTATGGTCCGGGGCGATCATCGAAGCGCTGGGGCTGGATCCGGCGCTTTTGCCCGAGGCGCTGCCCTCGCATACCGTCGTGGGGACCGTCACCTCGGATGCCGCCGTCGAAACGGGGCTGGCCGAGGGCACGCCGGTCGTCATCGGGGGCGGCGACGGTGCCTGCGCCACGACCGGCTCAGGGGTGGTGAATCCGGCGGATGCCTACAACTATATCGGCTCTTCGTCGTGGATCTCGTTCGTAAGCGAGGAACCGTTGTATGATCCGGCTCAACGCACCTTTACCTTTGCCCATCTGGACCCCGACTATGTCTTTCCCACGGGCACCATGCAGTGCGCCGGGGGATCGTACGATTGGCTGGAGCGGGTGCTGCGAGGGGACGGAGATGAGCGGCTCTATGCCCGGTTGGATGAGATGGCGGCCGGCGTCGAGCCGGGAGCACAGGGGCTGCTCTTTCTGCCCTACCTTATCGGCGAGCGTAGCCCGCACTGGAATCCTCGGGCGCGTGGGGCGTTCGTGGGGTTGAGCATGGTACACGGGCGGGCCGAGATGGCCCGCGCCACGCTGGAGGGGGTGGCGTTCAATCTACGCATCATCCTCGACGCGTTCCGCGAGCAGGGGGCGCCCATTGCGGCGTTGCGTCTTATCGGTGGCGGGGCGCGTTCGGCGTTGTGGCGCCAGATTCTGTCGGATGTGTTCAACCTGCCGGTGTTGCGCGCCCATCTGGCGGTCGAGGCGACGGCGCTGGGTGCGGCGGTGGCCGGCGGCGTGGGCGTGGGATTGTACCCCGATTATGCCGTGGCGGGCCGCCTGGTGCAGGTCGAGCCGGGAGAGGTGCCGCGCCCCGATGTGGCCGCCCGCTACGAGGAGCTGTATGCGCTCTTTGCGGAGACGTACGAGGCGCTGGTGCCGGTGTACGGGCGTATCGCCGATCTGATGGGGGCGGGGGTATAGGGCGGTGTTCATCTGTCCGGCCGCCGGGCCGGCCGTTTGCGCCGCTGCGGCTGTCGGGCTAGAATATTCTGACGGGCCTTTTGCCGGATTGTGTTCGCACAGGAAAAAGGCGCCATTATCGAGCAGTACCATTCAACATATACGTTTAGCCTTGGGAGGACGAAATGCGCGTTGCAGAAGTCGTTGTCAGAATTCTGGAGAAGGAAGGGATCGAGGTGGCGTTTGGCATTCCCGGAGCGTCCATCAATCCGGTGTACGAGTATCTGGGGACATCGACGCGCATCAAGCACTATCTGGCGCGTCACGAAGAGGGCGCCACCCATGCTGCCGACGGCTACTATCGCGCGTGTGGCAAGATGGCGCTGGCGATCTGCACCTCGGGTCCCGGTGCGACTAATTTCGTCACAGGGCTGTATACGGCTCAGATCGATTCGATCCCCCTCATCGCTATAACCGGCCAGAATGTGCGCAGCCAGTTGGGCAAAGAAGCGTTTCAGTGCGTCGATATCGCCGCTATCGCCGCGCCGGTGTGCAAGGCGACGTGGTGCATCACCGAGCCGACGCAGGTGCCCGCCCTCTTGCAGAAGGCCTTCCATGTGGCCCGTGAGGGACGACCGGGGCCGGTGCTTATCGATCTGCCCATGGATGTCCAGATGGCCGATATTCCCTTCGACCCCGATCTCTATACTCCGTTGCCCGTCGTAAAGCCGGCGCCCGGCGAAGCGCAGATTGCCCGGGCGATGGATCTGCTGTTCGAGGCCGAGAAGCCGGTGCTCATCATGGGGGGCGGCGTGCTGCTCTCCGGGGCGACGGACGCTTTCGTCGAGTTTGCCGAGTATCTCTCCCTGCCGGTCATCACCACCTATATGGCGACCGGTGGCATTGCGGCGGATCATCCCCTGCATGTCGGCCATATCGGTATACAGGTGGGTTCTCCCTTTGGAAACAAGTTCTTCTTGGATTCTGACCTGGTGATGGGCATCGGCTGTCGTTTCGGCGACCGGCACACCGGACGGCTGGATGTGTATACCCAGGGGCGCCGCTTTATCCACATCAATATCGAGCCGGATCATATCGGGCGCATCGTTCCGACCGAGGTGGGCATTGTGGCCGACGCCGGCTTGGCGTTGCAGGCGCTGCTGGCCGAGGCGCGCAAGCGCACGGCGCCGCTGCCGCCCGCCGAGCGGGTGGCGCGTATCCCGGCGGATCGCGCGGCTATGGCCCGACGCACCGATTTCGATCAGGTGCCCATCAAGCCGCAGCGCGTCTATCAGGAGATGAACGAGTTCTTCCCGCCCGACACCATCTTTACCACCGGATGTGGCCTGACGCAGATCTGGTCGGGGCAGTTCCAGAGCGTCTCGCGGCCCTATACCTATCTGGCTTCAGGGGGCGCCGGCACGCTGGGCTATGACCTGCCCGCCGCTATCGGCGCCAAGATCGCCCGGCCCGAGTCGACGGCGGTGGCGGTCGTGGGCGACGGTGGCGTGGCCTTTACCATCGAGGAGCTGGCCATGGCCTGCCAGCACAATGTGCCCATCATCGTCGTCATCGTTAATAACGGTTACCTGAGCCTGATTCGACAGAATCAGCGCTACGCCTACGAGTACGAGTATGCAGTAGACCTGACCTATGACGGTCGGGGGATCGATTTCGTCAAGCTGGCCGAATCGTTCGGCGCCTATGGCGAACGAGTGGAGCGCCCCGAGGATATTCGAGGCGCCTTCCGGCGGGCGATGGATAGCGGCCGACCGGCCGTCGTCGACATCATCGTCGAACGCAATGCCGATGCATCGATGGGGGCGTCACTGGATGCCATCCGCGAGTTCGAGTGATCTCGCGACCGAGAGGCGGCTCATTCAGCCGCCCCTTTTTCATTGGAGCAAAAGATGCAGGAGGGAATGGATATGGCCGAGGGACAGGGGCCGTCTGTGGTGGAACGTTGGGACATGTTCGAGGTTGCGCTGCAGGGCCCGGCCGAGGGCAATCCGTTCGTGGACGTTGTCGTGGGCGCCCGGTTCGGCTACCGCCATCGTGTGGTCCACGTCGATGGCTTTTATGACGGGGAGGGGAGATACCGTATCCGCTTTATGCCCGATACCGAGGGAGAGTGGCGCTACGAGACGTTCAGCAATATCGCCGCGCTGAACGGTGTGCGGGGCACCTTTCACTGCGTGGCCCCGCGTGAGGGCAACCACGGTCCGGTGCGCGTGCACGACCGCTTCCATTTCCGCTATGAGGACGGGACGCCGTATTATCCGGTGGGCACCACCTGCTATGTCTGGAACCATCAGGGCGATGCGATGGAGGAGCAGACGCTGGCCACACTCAAGACGGCACCGTTCAACAAGATGCGCATGTGTGTGTTTCCTAAGCATTATCACTACAACCAGAACGAGCCCGAGTATCACCCCTTCGAGCCCGATGGGGCCGGGGGCCGGGATTTCGCACGCTTCAATCCGGCCTTTTGGCGCCACCTGGAGCAGCGCGTGGGTGACCTGATGGCGTTGGGTATCGAGGCCGATCTCATCCTGTTTCACGGCTACGACCGCTGGGGCTATTCTCGCATGTCGGCCGAGGCCGACGATCGTTACCTGCGCTATGTGGTGGCCCGATTGGCGGCATTTCGCAACGTGTGGTGGTCGCTGGCGAACGAGTACGATCTGATGACGGCCAAGACCATGGCCGATTGGGATCGTTTCTTTCGCATCGTGCAGGAGAGCGATCCGTATGGCCATCTGCGATCGGTGCACAACTGCCGTGGCTTTTACGACCATGCCAAACCCCGGGTGACACATCAGAGCATTCAGCACAGCGACGTCGAGCTGACGCGCACCTGGCGCGAGCAGTACGGCAAGCCGGTGGTTATCGACGAGTGCCGCTATGAGGGCAACATCCCGCTGACGTGGGGGAACATCAGTGGTCAGGAGCTGGTGCGGCGTTTTTGGGAGACCACCGTGCGCGGCGGCTATTGCGGGCACGGTGAGACCTACCTGCACCCTGAGGATCGACTGTGGTGGTCCAAAGGGGGCGTGCTGCGGGGGACGAGCCCGGAGCGCATCGCCTTTCTGCGGCGTTTGATCGAGGGCGGCCCGGCACAGGGGTTGGAGCCGGTAGACGGCGTGGTAGACACCCGTTTGCCCTGCGCCGCCAAGGGCGATGACTATTATCTGATCTATTGCGGCATCTATCAGCCGGCCGAGCTGCCGTTGACCCTGCCCGAGGGGGAGTATGCCGCCGAGGTCATCGATACCTGGCAGATGACGATCGAGCCGGTCGGCACCTATCGCGGCAAAGTGATCCTGGAACTTCCCGGGCGTCCCTATATGGCGGTGCGCCTACTCAGGGTGACATAACGTTTGTCGCGAGAGAAGGCATAATGCAAATCGCGCCGTGCCGCGTTATGATGACGTGGCATGGCGCGATCTTGTGAGGCGGACGGGCGGACGAGTCGCTACCGCGTCAATCGTCGATGCCCCTCCTGCAGGCCGATGGCCAGCAGGCCCCCCATGAGCGCCGTGGCCAGTTGAGGCCAGCGCATCATCTCGGCGAGGGCAGTGGGGATGGCGACGGACTGGGCCGTGTCGCTTACGGCGACCGTCAACGGCCGCAGGGTATAAGCAACGTCACGGCGGCATAGAGCAGGGCAAACTTGGTCACGGCGGCGATGACGACGGCTGCGCCACGGTGTCGGGCACGCAGCGCGCCATATATGCCGGCCAGTGTGGCGTTACCCATCGCGATGAAAGGAATCATCAGGGCGAGGGGCAGCGGCAGCACGCCACGCAGCGCCGCGCTCAGTGGCGTGATCATACCCAGCATCATGGCCTGTCCGGTGCCCATGGTGGCCACGGCGGTAAACAGTAGTGCATTCACCAGCGTGCCGGTAATCGCCTGGGGCAGACCCAGCAAGGGGATGCAGAGCGCCAGAGCGATGCCCAGGGTCAGGCGGGCGGCGCGGTGCCAGGCGGTTCGCGAGCGGATCATCGATTCGGTGTTCATGCCTATCTCCAGGTATTCGACCGTGACGTTTTTGTTTCGTCGCTGCAGTTCGCGGAGCAATTCGCGCACATAGACGTGGCGCATGGGCTCGCGCCGCACCAGATCGGCGATCTGGGTGGGGTGCAGGGCCGTGCCCACGATCAGGTGAATATCGTCCGATTCCAGTAACAGGCGGGCCAGACGGGTGGACGCGTCGTCATCCGGCGGCAGATCTCTGGCGGTGCGGGCGTGCTCCAGCAGCTCGACGGTCTGGCCCAAGGTGATGATCCCCTCGGTGACCAGGTCGAGCCCCTCCAGTTGCGCCATGGGCGGTGTGACCTTTTTTCGCGTCGGGGGCTCCTGGGGGCTCTTGCTGGGAGGCACCCAGTCCACCACCAGCTCTTTATCGAGGATGCGGGCGGCGATTTGCGCCGTCGTCCCACCACAGATCACGCGGGTTCCACGATGACTCATTAATTTGGAGACGGCCTCTTCGTCCAGCGACCTGTCGGCGGGAGGGCCGGTCCAGATGGCGACGGTGCGGGCGGGGCGCACGCGCATGACGACGATCGTTGCGTCGTCTCCGGGGGCGCCCTCGTACAGATCCAGGCAGGTGCGTTGCAACGAGTTGGCGACATGATGGGCGTCGGCCCTCTCACCAACGAGTCGGGCCACATCCGCCGCGATACGCTCGTGTCCCCAGCCCATAGGCCGCGTGTGACCCACTCCGGCGTGTTCATAGCCGTCGCTGATCATCACCAGGCAGTCGTTCTCGAATAGCTCGAAACGCGCCTCACGCACCCGACGTCCGCTGAATTCACGCTCACTGGTGGGCAGATCGACGATCCGTCCGTCGCGCACGAGGATAAGGGGCGGCGTATCGTATTCGACGAGATAGGCCTCGCGACCATCCTGCACTCAGCATAGAGAGCGTCGCATAAGCCAGATTGCGCACGCGGCACTCGGGCAGCGTCTCGGCCAGGGTGGCCATCACCTCCTCGACCGAGGCGCCCTGTTCGAACATGGTGGCGGCGATTTGTGACGTCAGCGTCGAGAGGATATTGGCCTTGACGCCGCTGCCCAGACCATCCGAAAGCACCACCAGAAAGGACGTTTCGGTGGTCATGATGCGCACACTGTCACCGCACAGCTCTTCGCCATGTTTGGAGAGGCTCTCCCAGGCGAATTCGACGATACGTCTCATGAGTCGCCGCCATCCTCGTTAAGCAAGCTCGCCGGCCGCGAAAGCATTATCTTGGTCTCGGCGGTGGTCTCACCCAGGAGCTGGGCGATTTCTTGCGCCACACGCATCTGCTTGCGCACCACCTCTTGCGTGCGCGACAACGTCTCTTTGCGCAAGTGTTCCAGGTCGGCGTTCTGCCGTTCGCGGTCGGTTACATCGCGCAGGATGCCCAGCATCAGGCTTTGCCCGTGCACCGGGACGATGGTTTGCTCGACGATCAGGTCATCGCGCAGGTGCACCGTCTCGTTGAAGACGGGCCGAAGTGATTCGCGCACCCGGGCAAAGGCATCCACCACCGGCATGATGGTCTGAAGTGGCTTGCCGCGCACTGCGGCAAAGTGACAGTTCAGCATCGTCTCGGCCGAGACCGACATCTCCTGGATGTGCAGACCGGTATCGACGATGAGGATCGCGTTAGGCGTTACATCCATCACCACCTGTCGCAACGACTCGGCGCGGCGACGCATGTAGGGGATGCACATGGTGGCCTCGGCCATGCCGCGCAATGTGGCTACTGCCTTTTCACGGCAGGTTGCATAGCCGCAGGCGCCGCAGTTCAGCTCATCCTCCGGCGTGTACTTGTCCACCCGGCGCATGATCTCGCGGATCTGCTCCTCGTTGAATTCGGGAACCGGCGTGGTGCAATCGGTATAGGTTTGCGTCATCACCGGCCAGCTCTCACGAGGTTGCAGCGGCTCGGGGCGTCGTCGGGCGGCATATTCGAGAATACGCTGCCGGGCGACGAACATGCTCTCCTGGTCTCGCATTACCGGGCCGTTGATGCAGCCCCCTTCGCAGGCCATCAGCTCGACTATATGCGCGGTGAGCGTCCCCTGCCGGATGCCCTTTAGCACATCGAGGCAAGCCTCCATCCCCGATGTGGTGACGATCTGGCGTGCCAGGATATCGGTGTTCATGCGCGCGGCGCCCACCAGGCCCCCTCTATGGGAAAGAGCCTGGCATCGGGATCGACCTGCACATCCGCCGTATCGCCATCATCGGTGGCAGAGCGCACCGCAGAGCCTTCTGCCTCGATCCACTCCTGCAACTCGGTAAAAGTGAGGACGGCATCGATGGCGTCGGCCACCTCGTCACGGCACATCTCTTGCTTCTTGGCGATGCAGGGGCCGATAAAGACCACATAGGCATCCTCGCCGTGGCGCTGGCGCAACGTGCGGCCGTGCGCCACCATGGGCGATACCAGCGGCGCCAGATGAGGGATGAGGTCGGGATAGTATCGCTCGATCAGGTTGACGACTACCGGGCACGACGAGGTGATGATCGGGTGGCGTTCGGGGTGCGCTTCGACATACTCGCGATGCACACGGGCGACCATCTCGGCGCCATAGGCCGTCTCGCCGGCGGCGGCAAAACCCAGGGCGGACAGCATCTTTTCCATCTCGGCAAAGGTGCGGATGCCGAAAAAGGCGGGGGACGATGTCGCCACGCTGGCGACCACTTTGCGGCCCGAACGAATGGCCTCGACGATGGCCGGGCGATCATCACGAATCGACTTGGCCTCCTGCGGGCACACCCGCACACAGGAAGCACAGGCGACACATAGCTCGGGGACGACCTGCGCCTGACCATCGTGCACCTTGACGGCCTTGAAGGCAGATGCGGACACAGCGGTAACAGTCGCGGCAGCGGGCCCGGTTGGTGCTGATGACCCAATCTGTCATTTCGGCTCTTCGGTTTGAAGCAAGGGCATGATCTCTCGATAAAAAAGGTTTCGGCGTTCTCCGGGTGCACCTCTCGGTACTGGCGGTCACCCACCCGTACCGAGACGCCCCGAGAGCATTCCTCCATACAGAAGGAGCCGATCATCTCCACCCGACAGGCCACATTCTCTCGAGCCAGCAGTTCCTCCAGCCGGGCGGCCAAATCGTCAGAGCCGCGCGCGCTGCACGGAGCTTCCCACACAGATCGTTATTGTGAGCAACGACTGCCTCCTTGTGCTGAACATGATTGTGCTGAACATGATGGGGCAGGATGAGGTCAGCGGCCGTCTCTATCTACTTCCTTTATTTGTACCTTTTGTCACAAAGGATAGCGGCGAATGCTTCACCTGTCAAGTTGAGATCATGCTGCACAAGAACGACCATGGCATGTCGGCGATATGCTGCGTCCCTGTCGACGTGTCGTTCAGGCGGCGCCGGCGATCATTCAGCGTCGCGCAACATGCACATCAGGGAACCGCACTTTGGAGAGGGGTATTTGTGGCCCTCACATTGCCCTGACAGGCACATGCAACGTTCTATTTCAGGCACCGCCTAAGCATTCGCGGGCACGATCTGCAAGAAGCGACGTCGGCCCACCTGAAGGATCGTGGAGCGCGGCGCGACGAGGGTGCCGATATCGTCGATAACCTCTCCGTCCAGGCGCACGGCACCCTGAGCGATGAGCCGGCGGGCCTGGCTTTTACTCGTCGTCAGGCCGCTCTCCACCAGCAAATCGACGATGCCGATGGGCTCTGTGAGCGTGTAGGTGGGCATGTCGGAAGGCAGCTCTCGCCGTTGAAAGACGGTGCGAAAGTGTTCCTCAGCGGCATGGGCCGCCTCGGTGCCATGAAAGATCTCGACGATCTCGAACGCCAGGCGCATCTTGACATCGCGGGGGTGAATCTGCCCGGCCTCCCACTGCGCGAATATCTCGTCGATCTCGGCCGGGGTCCAGCGTGTCACCAGCTCGAAAAAGCTGCGCATGGCGTGGTCGGGCAGCGACATGACCTTGCCATACTGCGTTTCGGGAGGCTCGGCGATGCCGATGGTGTTTCCCATCGACTTGGACATTCTGGCATGGCCGTCGGTGCCTACCAGAATGGGCAGGGTGATGCAAATTTGCGGGCGCATGCCCCGGGCCTCCATCAGCTTGCGTCCGGCCATCAGGTTAAAGAGCTGCTCGGTGCCTCCGACCTGTACATCAGTGTGTAGTGCCACGGCATCGTAGGCCTGCATCAGGGCGTAAAAGAACTCGTGCAACCAGATGGGATCGCCTTTGGCGTGGCGCCGGGCGAAATTATCTCGCGCCAGGAACTGCTGCACGGTGAAATGGCTGCCCAATTCGATCAATTGGGAAAAATCGAGTGACGCCAGCCAGCGGTGATTGTACTCGATGATGGTACGGTCACGATCCAGCACGCGATAGACCTGTTCGACATAGGTGCGGGCGTTGGCCTCGACCTGCTCCGGGGTCTGCTGGGTGCGGGCGCTGTCTTTATCGGATGGATCGCCGATGAGGGCGGTGAACGAACCGATAAGGAAAATCACCTCATGGCCCAGATCCTGAAACTGGCGTAGCTTGCGCAGCGGGACGGTGTGCCCCAGATGTAGATCGGTGGAGGTGGGGTCCACCCCCAGGTAGACGCGCAACGGTCGGCCCGTCTCTAACGATTCGGCCAGTCGTTGGCGCAGCTCGGCCGTCATGGTCGCCTCAGTCTGCGGATCGCCGTAGGTGACGCCGCGCATCAGCAATGCCACCTGCTCGTCCAGCGGAAGCGTCGAACGCATGTAAATCCTCCTGCTCCAAAGGGTGGGTGCGGGCCGCTCTGTACGGGTACGGGCAGGGCTACTGACTGCCGCGCAGGACGCGGACATGCTCTGCCCAACTGTACAGCTGAGCCCGAAAGGGGGTTCAAATATTCGTGAGGGGTCGGATCACTGCTCCGCCGGGATGCGCCGGCTGTGACCCGATCCGACCCTCACTGGAGCAGGTCACAGCCCGCCGGCGTAGACGTAACGGATGTAAGGCAGGCCGTTGAGTAACATGAGGAAACACTCCAAACAAGATGGACGATATTATAGATGGGCATGCATGCCGCGTCAAAAAGATACGCCCGATGAACGATCAGGCTGCGCACAAGCCGCAAACCAACCCCTTCCGAAAGGGGCGAATACAACTCGTAGCTTTTCTCGTGAACCGTTCGCTCCTGGCAGAGACCAGAAAGTAATACCGGACAATGACACAACCCTGATGAACAAGCGGTTGTCACACCTCTCACATGGGAGTATAATGATACAGTCCGCCCGCGATGCTGCCGCGCCGGGGCAAGGTGGCGGACCATTTTTATGCGCGACGCGCGACGAGGAGATGCGGCATGCCCGAACTGAAAGATATCTATATTCGCATCCTGAACTACATGGAGGAGAACCTGCAGGACGATCCCGTATTCGACTGGATCATGCGCGAGACGGTTACACGCGGGGTGCCCGAGATTCAGATCACATCAGAGCAGGGGCGTTTTCTGCGGCTGATGGTGACGCTGACGAGGGCGCGGCGCATACTCGAGATCGGGACGCTGGCCGGCTATAGCACGGTTTGGATGGCCCAGGCCCTGCCGGCTGACGGCAAGATCATCACACTGGAGGCGAATGAGAAGCACGCTGCGCTGGCCCGGGATTCTTTCGTTCAGGCCGGGGTAGCCGACAAAGTCGAGGTGCTGGTGGGGCCGGCGATGGACACGCTGAGCCGGCTCGAGCTGGATGAGTCACTGGACCTGACTTTTATCGATGCCGACAAGCCCAACAACATCAACTATTTTCGGTGGGCGGCGGCTCATTCCAAGCCGGGTGCTCTGATCATCATCGACAATGTGTTTCTTAACGGCAGGGCGATCGAACCTGACGCAGGGGAGTATATGCGCTCGGTCGATGCCTTTAACAAGTTTATCTATAGCCAGCATAACTATCAGACGACGGTACTGCCCTTCTTCAAAAAGGAAGAGGATAACCTGGACGCTGTGATGGTGGTGCGTTTGCCATAGAGGCCGTTGGAGGGCGGTCAAGGCGTAGTAACCTGGATAATGGAGGAAAGTGGCGTTGAAGACCCTCAAATTTGTATTCGCCTATGCCAGATCGTACATCAAGCCACTGATTATCACCGTGATCGCCATGGTGGCTCTGGTCGGTGTGCAGTTGCTGGCGCCATGGATCATCCGCGAGTTGATCGCCCTGGTGCGCGAGAGCGGGTGGGATCCGGCCTCGAGAGCGACTATTACGCGGCTGGCGATGGGCGTCCTCATCGTATACGCTCTGCGGATCGGCCTGCGCTTCCTGAACAACTATATGGCGCATGTGGCCGGTTGGGGCGTGGTGGCCGACGCTCGCCGGGAGATCTATGCTCACCTGCAAAAGCTCTCCCTCAACTTTTACGAGAACCAGCAGACCGGTCAGCTCATGTCTCGGATGATCAACGATTCAGAGATGTTCGAGCGGCTCATCGCCCACGCCATTCCGGATATGCTGGTCAATGTGTTCATGCTGATCGGCGTGATGGTGGTGATGATGCGGATGAACGTCACCCTCACGCTCTTGACCATGATTCCGGTGCCGCTAATCGTCATCGCCATGCAAGGGTTCGGCAAGTATGTGCGACCGGCTTTTCGCGAGCGGCAGCGCGATCTGGCCGAGCTAAACGCCAGTGTGAACGACAATATCTCGGGCATGCGCGAGATCAAGGCGTTCACCCGCGAGCAGATCGAGGCGGGGCGCATCAGCAAGCGGATCGATCGTTATCGGGACTCGATGCTGTATGCGTTGCGACTTATGGCCATGTTCGGGCCGCTGGTCGAATTCGCCTCTTCCCTGGGCACCGTCGTCGTCATCTACTTTGGCGGTCGGCTGGCCTTCCAGCAGGTGCTTCATATCGAGGACCTGGTGGCGTTCTTCCTCTATCTGGATCTGTTCTACCAGCCGATTCGCGTGCTGAGCCATGTTTGGGAGCACGTTCAGGAGTCGCTGGCGGGAGCCGATCGGGTCTCCGAGCTGTTGCAAGAGTGCCCCGAGGTGAGCGACCGTCCCGGCGCGGTGGATCTTCCCGCTCCGGTACGGGGCGCTATCTCGTTCCGCAACGTAACCTTTCGCTACTCTCAGGGTGATACGGTGCTGGAGAATATCGATCTGGATATTCCCGCCACCCACATGGTGGCGCTGGTGGGCCCCACCGGTGTGGGCAAGACCACGCTGGCCAGCCTGATCCCGCGCTTTTACGACGTCATCGAGGGGTCGATCACCATCGACGGCCATGATGTACGCGATCTGACCATCCAGAGCCTGCGACAGCAGGTATCGATGGTATTGCAAGATGTGTTCCTGTTCCACGGCACGGTGCGTGAGAACATTCTCTTTGGGCGGCCCGGCGCCACCGAAGAGGAGATGATCGAGGCGGCCAAGATCGCCAACGCCCACGAGTTCATCACCCAGATGGTCGATGGGTATGATACCCTCATCGGCGAACGCGGCGTCAAACTCTCGGGCGGGCAGAAGCAGCGCATCTCGATCGCACGCGCGGTGCTCAAGGACGCGCCCATCCTGATCCTGGACGAGGCCACGTCATCGGTGGATACCGAGACCGAGCTGCTGATTCAGGAGGCGCTGGAGCGGCTGATGAAGGGGCGTACCACGCTCATCATCGCCCACCGGCTGTCCACCATTCGCAAGGCCGACCTGATCGTGGTTCTGGAGGGCAAGCGCATTCTGGAGATGGGCACCCACGACGAGCTGATCCAGCGTGGGGGATTGTATCACTACCTGTACACTATTCAGAGTCGTTTCGACACCAGCCCGGAGGACGTCCAGGCGTATCGACGCCGGCTGGCGGCCTTTTCGGACGCCGCATCGGCGGCTACCGGCGGCTGACTCGGCTCTGGAACAGCAGAGCGGCCCCACCCGTGCGGGTGGGGCCGTTTTTGGTTTCGGAGCGGCTTGATAGTGCCATCAAACGGCCAAATCGCCCTCACCCGTTGT
>JBMNOI010000072.1:0-19571 GCA_050942995.1 Anaerolineae bacterium | reverse complement strand
ATCTTATTATGAAACGAGCGGGGCATCGGAACCTCCTTTTAAGCAGGTAAACGTTGTCATTGGGCATTGTACACGCAGTAGAGAAAAAGTACAAGAGCAAGCGCATAACAGGGCCACTTTTGACGAGGTGATACGTAATCTTGCCGAGACCGGACCGGACAGCGTCTCGGCAAACTCTATACCAGAGGATAGATGATATGGGCGGCTCGATAAGCGGCAGGACCGCCGCCATACGGCGCAGGCAGCATCACCGGCGCGCCGGCCGGTATCCCATCACTACTATGTGCCCCCAGACTGATGCGGTGAAGCGGTCGACAGCGTTCTGCCCGGCCCGCACCACATGTCCGGCGTAAAAAAAAACAAACAATCCCGGAACCTATCGATTAGCGAGATCTGGATGCTTTGCCTGATCCGTAGATACTGCTATACTTCCCGTGCACGTGTTGTTCGGACCATGGGCGATCATCTCATCGATAGTATTTGCGATGTCTCCCATTGCGCCGGCAAGTTGAGCTATTGCTCGCAATAACAAGGCATCAGGAGAAACCATGAGAACCAAATCGTTACGTGTCTTATTGATGCTCGTCGCACTTGCCTTGCTGATCGCCGGTTGTCGGCCGCAGGCTCCGGAACAGCCCACCGATCTGCCCGATGATCCGCCGGCGACGTCCGAAGAAGCGCCGGCAGATGATCAGCCCACGATGGTCCCAGAAGATGTCGACGATCCCGACGTCGAGGGTGAGGAAGCAGAGGAAACAGAGGATGTCGAGACCGAACCGGTAGATGATGCGGATGATACCATCGAATTCGGTGAGCTCTCGGCACTGGAGAGTCTCGACAGCTATCGCATGGCGATGAACGTCTCCTGGGAAGCCGGGGGCGAAGCAGACAGCTGGGACCTGTTGGTGGAATATGTGCGCGATCCGCCCGCTACCCGCACCGTCCTCACCGGCGACTGGGCAACAGAGATCATCCAGATGGATGGCACCTCTTATATGAAGATGGGCGACACCTGGATGTCTATCGACAACTCCCAGGTGCTCGATATGGATCCGACGTCTGGGATCGAGCAGCCCGAACTGCCCGCCGACGCCGAACTTTCGTGTGAGAAAGGCACGACGGAACAAAACGGCCTCCAGACGCGCTATTGCACGTACAGATGGGAACGTTCCGGCGCCGATGATAAGATGGCCGACTGGCTTGGCATTCCCGGCATCGAGAAATACGAGGTCGAAGTATGGCTGTCGACCGAGTACGAGACCCCCGTCAAATCGATCATCCACTGGGAAGGTCATACTATCGATAGTGAAGAAGGCTGGTTCACGTACACCATCGAGCAGAACCTGACCGACGTCAACGCCGATATCGTCATCGAGGCGCCCGAGGGCGTGGGGGCATCATCGATCCCCGACGATATCCCCATAGCGGATGATGCGACGGAACTGACCACCATGGGCGGCATGATCATGTACAAAACGGCGATGACCCTCGATGAGGCGGTAGAATTCTTTAAAGAAAATATGGCCGCCGAGGGCTGGTCGCTCGACTCGGACATGGCGCCCGAGATGATGGAGTTCAGCAAAGACTCTCGTAAGGTGACTCTGGTACTCGGTGAATCGGGAGATATGACCGATGTCACGCTCATGATCGAAGAGTAGTAGCCCTCTCCTCAGTGACGGACAGGAGCATCCTGCGGGAGTATCCCGCCGGGGTGCTCCTGTTTTATTCTCACTCCTTGTCGCCCCATCGCCGCCCGGCTATAATCGGCGTCATGAATCATCCGCTCCGTTCCCACCAGGAGGTCACCCATGAGCGATCGCATCG
The DNA here is from genome assembly GCA_050942995.1 of Anaerolineae bacterium. Lineage (GTDB taxonomy): Bacteria > Chloroflexota > Anaerolineae > UBA1429 > UBA1429 > JBMNOI01. The sequence continues at coordinate 17,747 of JBMNOI010000072.1, read as the reverse complement.
CCGCACAGAGTTATGCTCTATCCACCGTGCCCGGCTATTACGCCTCGCGGCCGGGCATCCAGATCGGCACCCAGGTTCCGGCTACGGCCGACGATGAGGATCTCCGGTTCATTCGCCAGCTCGGCGTCGAATGGGTGATGACCTCACTGAACGATCCTGCCGATCACACACTGGAGAACTATCTGGCGCTCAAGAAGCGGTTCGAGTCTCACGGACTCAAGATCTACCGGCTGGCCAACCACAGTTGCCACAACATGGAAGAGATCACCCTCAACCTGCCGGGGCGCGATGCCAAGATAGACGAGTACCTCACCTACATCCGCAACCTGGGCGCGGCGGGCATCCACTACTCGACTTATGCCCACATGGGCAACGGAATCTGGAGCACCGGGCGCGAGATGATTCGTGGTGAAGCCGATTCACGTGCCTTTCGCCTGCATCGAGCCCGGGAGGGCCGCTGGATCGACAAGACCTGGCAGGCGCCTCTCTCCCACGGCCGCGAGTACACCGAGGACGAGCTATGGGAGAACTATGCCTACTTTATCGAAAAGGTGGTGCCGGTGGCCGAAGAGGCCGACGTCTATATCGGCATCCATCCCGATGATCCGCCGGTGTACCCGTTGGGCGGCATTCCCCGTTGCATCTTTGGCGATTTCGAGGGCTATCGGCGGGCCATCGAGATGGCCGACAGCCCCCACATCGGCATGTGCCTCTGCGTCGGCTGCTGGCTGGAGGGGGGCGAGGCCATGGGCAAGGATGTGGTCGAGACCATCCGCTATTTTGGCGGCCTCGGCAAACTGTTCAAGGTGCATTTCCGCAACGTCACCGCGCCCATGCCCGAGGGATTTGTGGAGACCTTTCTGGATGACGGCTACATGGATATGCACCGGGTGATGCGCGCCCTGCGCGAGGTGAATTTCGACGGAGCCGTCATCTCGGACCATCTGCCGACGATGGTGGGCGGCCGCCGCGCCGCCGAGGCGTTCTCGGTGGGCTATATCAAGGCCCTCATCCAGTCGGTGAATAACGAGTAATGACGGGACGCGCCCGGTCATCTTCAAGCCGGAGCGCATCGACGAAGAGTAGCTCATCGTAAATCGAGGCCTGTTTGAAAAGAGGGGATGCCGCGTGCGACATCCCCTCTCGCTATACCGATAGAGGCCGTCATCCCGCTGTATACCGCCCGCATTCCATGAACGCCCGACAGGCGATATCCTGCCAGTAAGGGTCCAGCCCGATGGAGGCGTTGTCGGCATAGTAGCCGGCGATGAACCCACCCCTGGGGCCGCCCAGTTTGGCCACCAGCTCCCGCGCCTCGGCGATGATGGCTTCTTCACTCCCGCTCTGTAACGTGGTCTGGATATCCACCGGGCACCAGAAGGTGATGCGGTCTGCAAACTGGGCCAGAGTATCGATCCCATGCAGCCGCGGCTGATCGAACTGGAGCAGGTCGATCCCGGCGTCGATCAGGTCGGGGATGATGGCGGTGATCTTGCCGCACGAATGCATAAAGACCTTGATCCCTTCGGCGTGGGTCACCCCACACAAGCGCACGAACCCCGGCTTGAACATCTCTCGCCACATTTTCGGGCTCACCATCAAGGCGAGCTGGGTACCCCAATCCTCCACGAACATGACTGCGTCGACCCCCGCCCGGGCGTACTGCACGATGACGTCGGCCAGCAGATCCTCCACCCGCTTGAGCAGTTCGCGCACCTCATCCGGATGGAGCAGTACGTCCATCAAAAAGTGATCCAGTCGCCGCATCTTGTGAGCGATGTTGAACGGGAATCCCGGCATGTGGCCGATGCGAAAGCGATCGTTCTCCGGTTCGGCGCATATCTCGCGCACCGTCGCATAGTTCGCCAGATTGGCCAGATCGGGCAGAGTGAGCCGGTCCAGATCGGCCCAGTCCTCCAGCACACCGCGCACCACCTCGCCCTTGCTGGTCTCGTCCAGCCGCGCCCAGGTGTTGCCCCACTCGTCCACATACTCCTGCCGCCCCGGCGATACCTCCTGCCAGTCACGGCTGAACCCCTCCAGCGTATAGTGAAGGTGGCACAGGTCGTTCCAGTAGGGATCGGGGAAAGAGGCCGCCAGTCGTTCGGGTCCAGTGTGCTCCAGCGTACGCATGACGATCTCGCGAGAGTTCATCGGTGTCTCCTGTCGGAATATTATACCCGCCTCTCCACAGGCGACGTATCCTGTTGCACCGGCCGTGCGCCCATCATCGGCACAATCGCCGGACCCTCAAGAGGCAGGATCTGCCCTGTATCGCCTCGATCATATGCTATTCGGCACAGAGCGGCAAGTCGAGCCGACGCTCCGCGACCATAATCCCACTTGCCAGATGACAAAGAACGGTGCTACACTGCGATTCAACGTCACAATCAACACTGCCAAGGAGAGGACCGCATGCTGGCCAAGATCGTGAGCTGCGCGCTGATGGGCCTCGAGGGAGTACCGGTGGATGTCGAGGTAGATGTCCACCCCGGCATGGTGGGCAGAATCGACATCGTCGGCCTGCCCGATGCGGCGATCCAGGAGTCGCGCGAGCGGGTGCGCTCGGCGATCCACAATTCAGGGCTTGCCTTTCCGCAGAAACGCATTACCATCAACCTCGCCCCCGCCGACCTGCACAAAGAGGGACCGGCCTACGATCTGCCCATCGCCGTCGGTATCCTCAGCGGCGCCAACCAGATCCCGCTCGATCACGGCAGCAGCATGTTCATCGGCGAGCTATCGCTGGACGGCACCGTACGCCACGTCAACGGCATCATCTCCATGGCGTCGGTAGCCCGCGAGCGGGGCATCGAGACGCTGTACGTGCCCCAGGCCGACGCTCCGGAGGCGGCGCTCATCCCCGGCCTCACCGTCATCCCGGTACAGAGTCTGGGCCAGCTTGTGATGCACCTGAACAACCTGGTGCCCATCCCGCCCTACACGTCCGAAGGCGCCCCCATCGACGACGATCTGCCCGACTATGCCGTGGATTTCGCCGAGATTCGCGGCCAGGAGCATGTCAAGCGCGCGCTGGAGGTGGCCGCAGCGGGAGGACATTGTGTCCTCATGAGCGGACCACCCGGATCGGGCAAGACGCTGCTGGCCCGCTCGGTGCCCTCTATCATGCCGCGTATGAGCATCGACGAGGCGCTGGACGTCACCCGCATCTACTCGGTGTGCGGCCTGCTGCCGTCCGATCAGCCCCTCATGCGCCACCGCCCCTTCCGCTCGCCCCATCACACCATCTCTCAGGCGGGATTGGTGGGCGGCGGGCACTGGCCGCGCCCGGGCGAGATCTCACTGGCCCATCGCGGCGTGCTCTTTCTCGACGAATTGCCCGAGTTCGGCATGCGTACCCTGGAGGTGCTGCGCCAGCCGCTGGAGGACAAGGTGGTGACCATCTCGCGCGCCACCGGCTCGCTGCTCTTTCCCTCCAACTTTATGCTCATCGCAGCGATGAATCCCTGCCCCTGTGGCTACTATACCGACGCATCCCGTGAGTGCACCTGCAGCCGGGGCATGATCGAGAGCTATCAAAAGCGCATCTCGGGGCCGCTCATGGACCGCATCGACATCCATGTCGAGGTGCCCCGGGTGGATTATGAAAAGCTCTCCGGCCAGACCCTGGGCGAGCCCTCATCGGCCATCCGCGCCCGGGTCGAGGCCGCCCGCGAGCGCCAGCGGGCGCGCATGGACGGCAACGGCCTGCACACCAACGCCGACATGGGGCCCGCCAAAGTGCGTCGCTTCTGCGAGCTGGATGCCGCAGGCCGCGCCCTGATCAAGGCCGCCATGCAGCAGCTGGGCCTCAGCGCCCGAGCCTACCATCGGGTGCTCAAGCTGGCCCGCACCATCGCCGACCTGGCCGGCAGCGACAAGATCGAGCCCGCCCACCTGGCCGAGGCGCTGCAGTATCGGCGACGGCAGGGGGAGTAGTAGCGGCATATGCGATACTTGCCTCACACGCGACGCTGCCGACTCCCCGATGATGCCGTCGGTAGGAGTCGGGATAAGAGATGTGTAAGCACAAGGGCTTATAAGAAGGGCTGCTACGCAATGAGATCATAACAGTAGAAGGGTACCCTATGTGCGAAAAGGTCACCTCGATCTAGATGGCAACGCTATCGATTTTGATAATTACACATTACGAAAAAGAGTGGTTCTCCTAAGGTAGCCACTGACCTCAGATCGCATCCATACCAAAGATAAGGGGCATATAGCATGGAAGAAACACGGGCGATGAAAGATCTACAAAAGATAGCGGCACAGCTATTGGCGCTGAATCAACAGATCGATCGACGAGATATGTTCCCGACTCTCCATCCAGCAGCCGCTGATCTGGTTCTTGAAAACCCATACGCCTTCTGCCTGGCGACATGCCTGGATCGCGGAACAAAAGCCGAGGTGATCTGGACAATACCCTATTGGCTGCTGCAGCTTCTCGGTCACCTCGATCCGTTCGTGATTTATGGTATGCAGGAAGCATCTTTGGCCTCCCTGATCGCTCAACTGCCTCGTAAGCCTCGCTATACAAGCGATGCTCCACGCACGATCCGCGAGATTACAACAGTTATCGTAGAGCATTTTGACGGTGATGCGTCGCGCATCTGGAAAGATCGATCTGCCGCCGACGTAAAAGCGACGTTCCAGAGCGTATATGGTGTCGGACCAGGAATCGCTAATATGGCCGTCTTGCTAATCGAGCGAACCTACGGCATCCGATTCTCGGATCTGGATCATCGCTACATAGACATCAAACCCGATGTTCATACCATGCGCGTACTCTATCGCCTCGGTGTTGCCCTTGCGCAGAATGAAACTCAGGCCATCAACGCTGCGAAACGGCTGAATCCTGATTATCCCGGCGAAATCGATGCCCCCTTATGGTTGATCGGGCGGAATTGGTGCGTCCCTGGTACTCCGCGTTGTGAGGAATGCCCTTTAGTGAACGTTTGCCCTCAAACTTATGGGGGCTAGACAAAATGGACTTGATTCTGATTTCTTGCTGCAAAAGGAAGAAACTCGGCAGATTGCGCCTGTCAAGAACAGTGGTTGGTGAGTCGTAATCTAGCCCCCCTATCTGGCCAGGGGCAACACCCGCCATCTGTCCATTGCCATTTCCCCCGACCGGCCGATACCTGCGTTCCGCGCCATACGTATACTCATAGACGGCCCGAATGACAATAACTCGTGGGCTGTGAAACAGGTGTATACATGGCAAGCCATAACGACTATGTCGACCTCTTTAACCGGAACATCCACCGGTTCTTCCGGCAGGCGCTGCAAATCAGCCTGCGCGACCCGGCCATAGCGCCCTTTCTCTACCGCACCCTGCGCGCTCAGCAAAGGGCCACGGCGGAGCGCCAGGCACAGGCCGCCCGAGGAGTGCATGTGCCGCCGTTCATGATCGCCAGCATCACCCGTGGCTGCAACCTGCACTGCAAGGGATGCTACGCCCGGGCGCAACGCCCTTACGATGAGCCCGAGATGAGCCCGGACAAACTGCGTTCGGTCATCGCCGAGGCCCGGGACCTGGGCGTGTCCATCATCCTCATCGCCGGAGGAGAGCCCCTCACCCGATCCGAGATTCTCGACATCACCGCCGAGTTTCCCGAGATCATCTTCCCGCTATTCACCAACGGCCTGCTCATCGATGACGCGATGGTGGCACAGTTTCGCCGTCAGCGCAATTTGGTGCCGGTCATCAGCCTGGAGGGACACGAGGGCCAGACCGACGACCGTCGGGGCAGCGGCGTATATGGCCGTCTGCAACAAACGCTGCGGGCCATGCGCGACGCCGGTATCTTTTTCGGCGTCTCGCTCACCGTAACCTCGATGAACCTGCCCACCATCACCGACGAGCGCTTTGTGCGCGATCTGATGGATCTGGGCAGCCGCCTGTTCTTTTATGTAGACTATGTTCCGGTGCAGCCCGGCACCGAAGCGCCGGCGCTCGATGACGCGCAGCGCGCTCAGGAGGCCAGGGCGCTAGAGATCTTGTGCCGCACCGTGCCGGCGCTCTTTGTGGCCTTTCCCGGTGATGAAGAGATGTACGGGGGTTGCCTGGCCGCGGGGCGAGGGTTCGTCCATATCAGCCCGGAGGGGCGCCTGGAGCCCTGCCCCTTCTCGCCCTATTCCGATACCAGCCTGCACGACGTGTCGCTGCGCGAGGCGCTCGGGTCGCGCCTGCTGCGCGCCATTCGCGAGAGCGATGAGCATCTGAGCGAGGTGAACGGCGGCTGCGCCCTGTGGGAGAACCGGGCATGGGTCCAGTCGTTGCTTCACCCGGCAGAAGCAGAACTTTGAGAATGGGAGGAACAGATGAGCCGATCGAGCATGATCATCATCGGCGCCGGTATGGCCGGACTGGCCACCGGCTGTTACGCCCAGATGAACGGTTACCAGACTCGAATATTCGAGATGCACGACAGGCCCGGCGGCCTGTGCACCTCGTGGACGCGCCGCGGCTATACCATCGACGGCTGCATCCACCACCTGCTCGGCGCCGCCCCGCATTCCATGGTCTATACGCTCTGGAAGGAACTGGGCGCGCTGGAGAACACGCAGATGGTGTTCCACGAGGAGCTGCGCACCGTGGTCTCGGCCGATGGCCGCACGCTGCATGCCTATACCGATATCGACCGGCTCGAGGCGCATATGAAAGAGCTTTCGCCGGTGGATGCTCCCACTATCGAGGCGTTCACCCGCGCCGCCCGTCGCATGACCAGGATCGACCTGTTCGGCCTGACCATGGGCAGCCGGCTGGATATGATCCGCGCGCTGCCCTTCTTGCCCACCGTTATGCGCTGGGGCCGGGTAACTATGGCCCAATATGCCGAGCGTTTCCAGGACCCGTTCATGCGGAGGGCCTTTGCCACCCTGCAGTACGACATTCCGGATGTGCCGGTCCTGGTGAACCTCGTCTTTCTGGCAGGATGCGCCAACCGCACCATGGGCTGGCCCATGGGCGGGTCGCCGGCCTTTAGCGAGCGAGTCGCCCGGCGCTATGAGGAACTGGGCGGCGAGCTCCACTATCGCGCGTCGGTGGAGCGCATCCTCGTAGAGGGGGATCGCGCCGTCGGCATCCGTCTGCAGGATGGTAGCGAATACCGGGCCGACCGGGTCATCTCGGCCGCCGATGGCCGCACCACGATATTCGATATGTTGCAAGGACATTACATCGATGACAGGTTGCGGGCCTATTACGATAAACCGCAAGAGCGGCAGGAATTCGGCATGCATATCGCCTACGGGGTGAAGCGTCAGTTGCCCCCCGAGCCGCCGGCCATGACGCTCCTGCTGAATCGGCCGGTGATGATCGCCGGCGAGAACCGCACCCGTCTGGATGTGGAGCTATTCGGCTTTGACCCCACTCTGGCCCCCGAGGGACACTCGGTGATCAAGGTCAGCCTGCCCACCGGCTATGACTACTGGCATCAGTTGCGCAATGAGAGCCGCGAACGCTACGAGGCCGCCAAGGCCGACGCCGCCGAGGTCTCACTGGCCGTGCTGGAGCAGTTCATGCCCGGCCTGCGCGAGGATGTCGAGATGGTCGATGTCGCCACGCCCCTCACCGTCGAGCGCTTTACCGGTAACTGGCGGGGACTGCAAGCCTGGTCGCCCGAAGATGATGGGCTGACCGCCCTGTTCAAAGAGGTCGCCAGCACCCTGCCCGGCCTGCAGGATTTCTATATGGTCGGGCAATGGGCCCGGGGCAGTATCGGCCTGTCCACTGTGGCCGAAGGGGGGCGCAGCTTGATTCGTCGCCTGTGCAAAGAAGATGGTCGGGAATTTGTCACTCAATCGTGATGTGAGGAGCAACATGTCGAATATAGAGCACTCTTCGAATCATCGTTCAGAGCCGGCCACAACGCCCCGACCCGATCGCCCGGGTGACGGTTCACGGCCGGCACGTCACTCTGGATCGGGAAGCAGGCGCTTGGGTTATCTGATCGCCATCATCATAAACCTCATCATCATGCAGATCATCAATCGCCTGACGAACTGGGGGATGCCGTTCCTGACGCCCCGGTTCAACGCCGCGCTGTGGGCCATCAACCTTTCCATCGGCGCCCATATCCTGGTCTATGCCGTGTGGCTCGTCTATGACGAGCGCTGGTTCCGTCGATTGACCCAGGTCGGCCTCAACGTGCTGGCGTTCATCTCGGTGTTTGTGCTCTACTCTATCTTTCCCTTCGAGTTCGGCCGTACACTGTGGGATATGCTGGCCCGCTTTGTCCTCATCGTCTCGATGTTTGGCATCGCGCTCGGTACCATCGTCGAGCTCGTCAAGCTGTTCACCGGCCGCGAGGACTGACGGCGATCCGATTCGCCCCCGTCGCGCGTTGCAAATAGAATGGCGAGCCGTGCCGACACAGGCCGTTCGCATATGTCGGATATCCGCCCCACCCGGGGCAAACAAAAGAAAGTGAGATCGATGAACGAACGCATCCTGGTCGCTTATGCGACAAAAGCCGGCTCGACGGCCGAGGTTGCCGAAGTCATCGGGCAGGTACTGAGAGAAACCGGCGCAACGGTCGATGTTCTCCCCGCGCGCGCAGTCGAGGACCTGACGCCCTACCGCGCCGTCATCATCGGCAGCGCCGTTCGCATGGAACGCATCCTGGGCGAGGCCGTCAAGCTGGCCCGGTGATATCGCCGGGAGCTGGCCGATCGGCCCACCGCCTATTTCGCCGTATGTCTGGCCGTCACAGACAGCAACCCTGAAACCCGCCGGCAGGCCGAGGGTTACCTGGCGCCACTGCGAGAGATCAAGGCGCCCGTAAGCGAGGCGCTGTTCGCGGGTGCCATGAACCATGAGAAGCTGGGGTGGCTGTTTCGGGTGACCCTGGGCAAGACCAAACTTGTGCCCGAGGGCGACTATCGCGATTGGGAGGCCATTCGCGCCTGGGCGCGCGAGGTGGCGTCGGCCCTCACAGGGTCATCCGCAACAGCCGAACGGTAACAGGGGAATGCCCCGGCGCTGACCGGGGCGTTCTGGCCTCTCCCCTCTCGTGCGCGCCCTCTTTGAGATGATCTGCATCTGGACAGCGGCCTCGTTATGATCTATCCTCCCTACGTCATCTACCCGAGCCGCCCTTTCCGTGCGACCATCCCCTCATCATGGAGGTCCAGATGCAGCTCAATATAGCCGTGGTGGGCGCGGGCGCCATCGGCGGCGCCGTCGGCGCCTATCTGCTTCGTGCCGGCTACCGCGTCACCCTCATCGATGCATGGCCTCAGCACATCGAGACCATCCGTCGTGACGGGCTCACCGTCAGCGATGCGAACGGCCGCTTTACCGTGCCGGCCCGCGCATTGCATGTGGGTGAGGTGAGCCAGATCGATGAACCATTCGACATCGTCTTTCTCTCCGTCAAAGCGTACGATCTGGTCTGGAGCACCCATCTCATCACTCCACGACTGGCCCCCGGCGGTTGCATCCTGCCGGTGATGAACGCTCTGGTCGACGAAACGGTGGCGCAGATCGTCAGCCACCCCCGCACCGTAGGCTGTGTGCCCACCATCAGCGCCGGCGTTTACGAGCCGGGACATGTGGTGCGCACCGATCCCACCACCACCCACGCCTTTTCCGTGGGTGAGCTTTCGGGCGTCATCACGCCCCGGGTGCGCCGGCTCGTCGAGATGCTGGGGAATATCGGCCCCAGCGAGGCGACGACCAACATCTGGGGGATTCGCTGGGCCAAGATGGTGTGGAACTGCATGGGCAATGCTCTGGCCGGCCTCGTGGGAACCGCCCGGCTCACGCCGGAGGAGCGCGCCCTGATGGATCGCCTCAGCGTTGTGACCGGTTGTGAGGCCGCCCGTGTGGCGATGGGTCTGGGCATCGCCCTGGAATCGGTCAACGGCATACCTGCCGACGCTCTGGCCGACGCCCGCAACGACGACGACATCCGCGCATTGACGGAATGCCTGGCCGCCGTGCGCGCTGAGCGGCAACTGACGCCGGAGCAGGCGCAGCGCGTCGGCATGCCCGGCCGCCCCTCCCTGGCGCAGGATGTGCTCAAGAAACGCCGCACCGAGATCGAGCAGCTCAACGGCGAGATCGTGCGCCTGGGCGCCACCCTGGGTATCGCCACGCCGGTAAACGCCGCCATCACAGAGCTGGTGCGCGAGATGGAGGCCGGCCGGTGGCAGCCCGGCGCCGACAGCCTGAGGCGGCTCGTCCCGCATCTCGGCGCGCTCGGCGCATGACGGCGATGAGGATCGACTGAAATGGGGAAAGCTGATCTGCCCGTGTCCGCAGAATTCGAGCCGGTCGGGGACGCATCGGACGCCGACTGGCTGCCCGGACGCATGGAAAAGCCATGGGGGCGAGGCGACGGGGGAAATTACGTCGCCGCCGTCATCCCCGGCGGATTCACCGCCTATGCCCGGATCCTGCATCCGGCATACGATATCCGTACCCGGCAGGAGGTCTCGTGGCGCGAGGTGGCCATACGCAACGGGCACACGCCCCATGCGCAAATGCAGTGGCAGTCTATCGCCGCATCGGGCTCGGCCCACCGTCCGCAAGAGTTCGACGAGCCCGCCACAGGGCATCTTCCAGAGATCGGGGCGAGGGCATTGGTCGATATCCTGGCGAGGTTCACCGACACCCCCGAAGACTGTCGGTTCGCCGTATGGGAGGGGTGGGGCATCATCGACCGGGATCGCTGGTCCGGCGCCGCCTCCCTGCGGCTGCCGGATCGCACCTATATCCTGTTGCGCGGCCCCATCGAGGCGGCCACCCGGTCGATATCCCCACCCTTTCGGCAGAGCGCCGGCCTGTGGTGGCCGCGAGATCGCGCCTGGTGTGTCGTCACCGAGATCGATCTGATGTGGACCTATGTGGGGGGATCCGTAGATTGTATCGAGGCGATTTTGTCTGATGACCGGCTCGAATCCTGGCCGGCGACCCTCGACGACAGGGTGGATATTCACGGCGACCGAATCAACAGGGAGAGCGGTCGGTCCGGCGGGTAATATCCGCTGAGAGACTTGACGAAGGTCCTGTTTTCCGTACTTTAAAGGCATCTCCGGTCGCGGCTCGTGGTCATGTCATGCCTGCATCGTATGATGGGGTGATGGGCCATCGCGGCGGTACCATAGATGTCGAACCGTCAATGCAACACGCTTACATCGTCGAAGGAGATGATCCGTTGATGAAACGCATTCTCAACGCCGAAGAACTCACCTCTCACGGCCACATCGAGGGTCGCCGTGCCATGGTCGAGATTCTGGAGGCAGGCCTGCGTGCCGCCGATCCCTACTTTAACACGCTCAAGCTGCTCCGCCTGGACGGTAACCGCCTCATCGTCGGATGCCCCGAATTCGAGCCGGCCGGGTCGCCACGTACCGGCGAGGAGGTGTTCGATCTGTCGCGTGTCGGGCGCATCTATGTGTTTGGCGCCGGCAAGGGGGTACAGCGTGTGGCCCGCGCCATCGAGGATGTGCTGGGCGAACGACTCACCGGCGGTCACGTGATCGACAAGCACGGGGGCGAGACGATCCTGGAGCGCATCGGCGTGACCTATGGCGCCCATCCCGTGCCCGATGAGGGCTGTGTCGAGGGCTGCGAAAAGATCCTGGCCATGTGCCGCGATCTGCGCCCGGAGGATCTGGTGTTCACCATCGCCGCTAACGGCATCTCCTCCCTGCTCACCCTGCCCGTGCCCGGTGTAACCCTGGAAGATGTGCGCCAGACCACCTATATCATGCAGATCGAACGAGGCGCATTCACCGGCGATCTGAACCCGGTGCGCAACCACCTGGATATGATGAAGGGTGGGCGTATCTCGCGCTACATTCAGCCGGTCCGGGCCATCCACATCACCGCCTGGGATCCCATGACCCACGACAACTTGATGCACAAGAATGTGTGGCTGCACACTCTACCCGAGGGTAGCACGTTCGAGCATGCCGTCGCCATGCTCAAAAAATGGGATGCCTGGGATGCAGTGCCCGCCTCGGTGCGAGAGCATCTACTTCGCGCCGATCCGCAGTACGAGACCGTCAAGGCCGCCGAATTCGAACGCATGGCGCCGTGGCGCATCTTTGGCGTCATGCCGCCCCATCTGGGCATGTTGCCCACGGCGTGCAAAAAAGCGGCCGAACTGGGCTTTGAGCCGCACCTGCTCTCCTCCGGCATGCAGGCCGAGGCGGGCCAGGTGGGCCTGGTGCTGGCCAATATCGCCCTGAACATCGAGAGAACCGGTCAACCCTTCGAGCCGCCCTGTGCCCTCATCAGCGGCGGTGAGATGGTGGTAACGGTGGGCAAAGAGAAGGGCATCGGCGGACGCAACCAGGAATGCGCCCTCACAGCGGCCACCCGAATCGCCGGCAGCGAAAATATCCTTATCGCCTCGGTCGATTCCGACGGCACCGATGGCCCCGGTCACCAGTTCGTCGATAGCTGCGAGGGCATGCCCGATCTCGACGGCGGCCTGGTAGACGGCTATACCGCCGCCCGGGCGCAAGAGCTGGGGATCGACCTTGTGGCCGAGCTAAAGAAGCATAACACCACCCCGCCCCTTTGCCGGTTGGGCGACGGTGTGGTGGCCACCCATAATATCAGCATGAACGACCTGACGGTCACACTGGTGCTGGGGCGCAGCCGATAGGCAGGCGTAACGCACAGCACGTCGAGAGAAAAGAAGAGCCGTGGAGACTGACGCAGTCTCCACGGCTCTATCATTCACTCTCCACCGGGCGGCGAATCCGCCCGACTATTTCTGCGCTGCGCCCTTGAACAACGCCTTGCCCGGCCACACCGCCGCCGAGCCCAGCTCCTCCTCGATGGAGAGCAGCCGGTTGTAATCCACAGCGCGCACCTGCCCGGCGTTCAGCGCCACGGCGAAATCGGCGACACTGTCGTTATCACCGCGGCTGCCACAGGGGTGCACATTGTAGCCGCTGCTCAAAGCCAGTCGACAGGCGTCCATCGCCTCGGACACGGTGCCCACCTGCGTGATCTTGAGCACCATCGAGTTGGCCGCGCCGACCTCGATGGCCTGGCGAAGCCGCTCGATATTGGTGGTGAACAGGTCATCGCCTACGATCTCGATGCCCAGCTCGCGAGTGGCGATGGCGTGTCCCTCCAGATCATCCTCGTGCAACGGATCCTCGATAGAGACGATAGGATAGTTGTCTACCAGCTCTTTGTAGAACGCTATCATCTCGTCGCGGCTCTTTTCGCCCTCGTTAAAGATACCGACGTAACGGTCGATATCCTCTTCATAGTAGCAGTCGGCCGCCGCATCGAAGTAAAGGCTCACGCGCCCCTCGTTGCCGGTGCGGATGATGGCCTCGGTCATGGCGTCCAGCAATTCCCGGTCATCTTTGAGCAGGCCGCCCAGATCGTTCAGCCCGCGATAGCCCACCACGCGCTCGCCGTAGCGCTCTTTCATAATGCGCCCCAGCTCGCGCCGCAGGAACCAGCAGATCTCCAGCGACTCGGCGCACCCGGAGGCGCCATGGGCGATAAACTCGTAGCTCGGCTTGAACCAGCGACTGGTGCCCGGATCGCGATAGCGCCCGCCGGTGCCGATGCCGACGATCGGCATGGGCAGGGTGCACGCATTGGGCCCGCCCAGGTACTGATATAGCGGCAGGTCCGAGGAGGCAGCCGCCGCCTTGGCCACGGCCAACGAGATGCCGACGATGGCGTTGGCGCCCAGACGCGATTTGTTCGGGGTGCCGTCCAGGGAGATCATCAAATTGTCGATCTCACGCTGACGGGTGACGTCCATGCCCACCAGTTCAGGGGCGATCTGGTGCACACTCTCTACCGCCCGGCGCACGCCCATCCCGCCATAACGCTCCTCACCGTCCAGCAGCATAACGGCCTCATAGGTGCCGGTAGATACGCCCGCCTCGGGCGTAGAACGACCGACGGCTCCGGTATCGGTAGTGACGACGACTTCCAGGCAGAGATTTGCCCGGTTGGCCAGAATTTCACGGGCCTTGATGCTCTTGATTTTGGCGCTCACTCAATGTCCTCCTCGTTGTTATTCCGCTGCGCGCCCAGATGGTATCATGCTGAAAGAGACCTGTCAAAGAAGCGATAGACAGTGACCCATCGGGACGCCGACGCGAGCCGGGCCTTGTACCGTAGCCTCGAGATATCCCGTACCTCCATACATGATCGGGTTTAGAATATGGCCTAGGTCAGACGGCGTTCCCAGGTGGTATCGCCCGTCGTCGCCTCGGCCCGTTCGTTCTCCAGGAGGGCAAAGAGCTGTAGATAATCGCCCAACTGCCGCGTAATGAGAAAGTTGCGCCGCACATGCTCTCTGGCCGCCTCGCCCATCCGTTGAGCCTCCTCCGGATTCTTTAACAGATAGAGCATCTTTTCGGCGCACTCTTCTACAGACTCGACCAGAAACCCGGTTTCGCCATCCACCACCTGCAAAGGAATACCCCCGGCATAGCCACCGATCACCGGCCGGCCTTTCCACATCGCCTCGCTCACCGTCATGCCAAACCCCTCACGCAGCGACTTTTGCAGCACCACCCGACTGGCCTTCTGAAACGCCGCCACTTCGAGATCATCCAGATTTTGCCAGATATGGATATCGGGGTCATCTCCGGCATGCGCGCGCGTCTTTTCCACATACTCCCAACCCTCAGGGTCGTCGGCCGCCATAGAGCCGATCAGGGCCAGTTGCAGTTCGGGCACCTCTTGCTTGACGATACGATACGCGTCGATCACACCGATCTGATCCTTCCACGGATCGAAACGGCTCACCTGAGTGACTAACGGACGGGATATATCCGCCTCCATCAGCGTGACGATATCGGCAACCTGCTCGTCGGTGAGTGGCATATTCTTGGGCGCCAGAGGGTCGATGGTGGGCGTCGCGATGACCACCCGGGCCAGTTCCAGATCGGCCTTGACGAACTTGGGCATGGTGAATATTCCGGTCTGATACTCTTTGATGTACGGCACAAAGAACTGCCAGTAGTCCGGGTTGGGATGTGAGGTATCGATATGGCAGCGCCACATCCAGTGCCTGGCATTCGCCCCGCCGGTATAGTGCAGCAATCCCGCCGGTTGGGGATCGTGGACCACCACATAGTCATATTCGCCCTCGAACCGTTCGGCGTTCATCACGTTGTAGCGCCGCCAGATATCCTGCATCTGCTTGGTAAAGGGGATGTCCATCCCCTGCAACCCGTTGTGACAGGCTTTGGTCACCTCAAAGAATACCTCATCTCCTTCGATCACCTGCCACTCGCACTCTAATCCCAACGCCGTCATCAACGGCACCAGCGAATGCAGAATCTCGGCCACGCCGCCACCGAACGATGTCGCATTGACATGCACCACCCGAGCCTCCTTCAGGGGCTCGGCATACGATTCGATTTTGGCGATGGCCTCGGCTCCGATCACCGCTTCATAGGCAGCGAGTGATCGTCCCTCGCCCACCTGCGCCCGTCGTAGCATGGTCTACCTCTCTTTCCATCCCTGCGCCCTATGGCATGCCCCCGAAATCATCATCCGGCGAGAGGAGAAACTGGCTCGGGTCGCTTCGAGAGCGCGCTCGGAAAGAGGAATGACAACATCGCCGAGGCCATTCTGCTCGGCAACAGCGCCAGGATCGAGCACGCGCCTTATCACCCGTTCACCTCTCCATGCCGCATCCGCGGCGCATCTTTCCTGTGCAGAGTGGCATGCGTCATGACGAGAACAAAGGCAGCAGATGATGATGAGGGAGAAACGAGGTGGAGAGTCGTGAGAGAGAAGGGTTCGAGCTCCCGGAGTCGATGCGCCAGATCGGCCCGCACAGGGCCCCTGTCTATGCGCCAGTATATCCGCCCGGCTCGTTAACGTCAATGGCCGGAGGGCGCGTCCTGCCGGTGATACGTGTCCGGGCATGCCGGTCAAACCCGAATGGGACGGTCATGTTGTGGTGGAGGCACCGGCCTCCACCACAACATAAATAACTCCTCTCTGACACGGCCCGACGAAACGCTACTTCCAGGCCGAGATCAGCTCACGCGTGAGGTGCAGATATCGATCGCCATATCGCTCCCCCGGCTCGATGTAGGTCCCCTCGACCCATTCGTTAAAGCTATTGATCCATAGCCAGTCCGCCTGACTGGCCACAGCGGCGTCATACGTGGCCCGATAAAAGCTGCCGTCGGCCCGATCCCGCTTGTGGGGCTTGCTGGGCACCCGCACATCGGGCTGGCAGCCCGAGCGCAGATCATCCCATCCGGGCGAGATCGTGCCCATCCATATCTTTTGCCGGCCGGTCTCGCGCTCCCAACGGCGCACCCCATCGGCCCGGCGAGACGCTTTGACATAGTCGTTGGGATAATCGGCGTGAGTGATCTTGTACACATAAAGACCGTCGAACACGGCGAGATAGGACGGGTCCAGCCCCTCACCGATCCAGATAGTCCGATGCTCGGGATCGACCCGAGCGCGAATGGCCTCCCAGGCTTGCTGCGGGGTCTGTCCTTCGGTTCGTGGCACACGATAGACATCGGCAAAGATCAATACCGGCCGGCCGTCCACCGCCAGAAAGTTAGGATGCCCGCCATACTCGTCGATGAGATAGCGGATGGCTTCGGCCACGTTGTCCTGACTCGGTTCGGGCGATCCGTGCCAGATGTGCCGGAGAAATATCACCGTGGACTGGAAACCGGTGCCCTGCGACTGGGCCAAAAGTTTGCGCAGGTTTTGATCGGTGCGCTCACCGGGAGCGAACCATTGCAGGGTGAACCCGTCGATGCCCACATCCAGGGCCTGGCGGACCTGTCTCCAGATGGCCCCTTCATTGTCCGAGTTATACGGCTCGATCGGGCGGTCGCCGTCGCTGATGGCACACGAGCTCCAGGTCCCTTCATCATACCAGGCAAAGTAATTGGCCAGCACCTTGCGGGGTGGGCGCCCGTCAGGGGACGGAGGAGGCGCCGATGGCTCTGGATCCGTCGTCGGGGCGGCTCCATCAACAGCATCTGCCGCCCCGTCATCCCCTGTGTCATCCGTCTGCGGCTCATCGTCCGGCGTCACGGTCGGGTCGGCCGCCTGAGGGTCGTCGGATTCCGGAATACCGCCCTCCGAGTCATCGACCGCCGACTCGTCGCCGTCGGGTTCCTCATCGCCCGCGATTGTAATCTCATCAAGGATCGGTTCCTCATCCTCAAGCATCGGCATCGGAGTGGGTGTCTCCTCCACCGGGGCTGGGACGGGATCGGGGAGCGCCTCTGTGGGCGTCGCCGTATCGGTGGGTCGCATCGTCGGCGTCCGTGTCGCCGTCTGTGTCGGCATCGTAGTCGGAGCGGGCGTCTCTGTGAGCACCGGCGTCGGATCGTCAGAGGGATCCTCTTCATCCGGGGCATCCTCGGCCGTGGCCGAGTCGGCCGCGATCAATACGGTAGACGGGGTCTCTCTCTCTGCCGGAGCACATCCCGTCGCCAGACTCATCACAAGGGGCACGATCAGTAAAAGGATAATGATACGACGTAAGGTGGGATGGTACATGAACGAGTCGTCTCCTGGTCGGGATTCGGATGATATCCCGGCATAATGGCAACTGACGGCATTATAGGGGACACCCTCCCCTACGCCAAACCGCCATAGTTGAGCGTTATGACAAGGAAAAGTCGGCCGACAGATGCCTCCGCAATGCCATGGCCAATCAGTCCACAACCACCACACAGGCCATGGCGCAGTCCGGCATATTCGCCTCTATCAAAACCCCGCGCAATCTGGTATAATCAGATTGTCAGTA
>JBMNOI010000071.1:0-19674 GCA_050942995.1 Anaerolineae bacterium | reverse complement strand
CACTGCCGATGCGATGGCCGATGCCCCACTTGAGGTCCTCCCACGTATCGCCCCGAACGATCGGCGCATCCACCTGAATGCGGGGGATGACCATGCGCATGTTCGTTGCGACGGCGCCCTCCTCATCGGTCACCGGCGCGACGATGCGTGGCGCCGGCATACGGGAGGCCGTCGGTTCCATCGTCGGCGATATAGCGCCTGTTACGGTTGCGGTGGGTGTCGACGTTTCGGCGTCTATCGCCGTAGCCACAGACGCCGTCTCGAGCGGTGTGGCCGACGTAGATGCGTCCGCTGCCGATAGGGGCGCGTCTATGGGCGCGCTGTGGCGCAGATCTCGAATCTCGCGGTTCAGCGATTGCAACCGTGAATACATCAGCCCCACCAGCGCCAGCGATCCCACCAGCGCGCCGATCTCGGCGATCAGGAGCAGGGCATCGCGCAGGCGCCGCCGCTTTCGCGTCGCGGGTTTTTCCGGTGATGGATCGGTGGGGCCGGCATTTGCGACTCGCTCCAGATCGACCGGCCAATCTCGCACGGCCGAGCCGCCCAGCCCTCCGAACGATTCGCGGGCCGTTTCTGCCGGTGCAGGAGAATACAACGCTTCGTCGAGCACCTGCTCGGCGGCCGCGATGCGCTTGAATTTCAGCGCGGCCCGATGGCGCCGCTTTTCCTCCGGCAGCGCGATATCGAGATTTTGCGACAGATTGTCCTCGTTCCGTCTGGAGCTCGCCATGAATCGCTTTGATCCGTCCTTTGCACCCAACGGCGAGGCGCTCATGTGTTCGCTGATTATAACGGGTCGATCCACGAGTGTCAAAGCCTCTTTGCGTTCAGAGGCCGATCGCGGCATGGCTCCCCGATAGCGTTTCGAGAATCCTCTTTGCCGGTCGGATGGGGCCGTGCTATAGTCATACCATCCGCGAAAGAGAGGAGAGCGGGGTGAAGCTACTGATCGCGACACATAATCGTGGCAAGGTTGCCGAGTACGCTCAGATCATGCAGGACCTGGGCCTGGAGCTGGTGAGCCTGGCCGATGTGGGCGTGGATCTGGCTGTGGAAGAGACGGGCGCCACCTATGCCGAGAACGCCTTGATCAAGGCGCGAAGCTATGCCACGGCCACCGGTCTGCCCACACTGGGTGATGATTCGGGAATCGAGATCGATGCGTTGGGGGGGGAGCCCGGCGTGTACTCGGCTCGATACGGCGGTGAGGATGCCTCGGACGAGGATCGGTATCGGCTGGTGTTGCGCCGCATGGCCAAAGTGCCCGATGCGCAGCGCACGGCGCGATTCCGCTGCGTCATCGCTCTGGTGTGGCCCGACGGTGAGGAGGATCTGGTAGAGGGGGTGTGCGAGGGACGGATTGCCCGGGAGCCGACCGGCACACACGGCTTTGGCTACGATCCGGTGTTCTTTGTGCCCGAATATGATCGCACCATGGCCGAATTGCCGCCCGAGGTGAAAAACCGCATTAGCCATCGGGGGCGGGCGGCGCGGGCGGCTCGCGATGTGCTGGCCCGGCGTATGAGCGAGCGGCAAGACGGATCGTAGGGCGGATCTGTCGATCCGACGTTCACGATAAAAAGGGGGCGGCCCCGATCTCGGGCCGCCCTTCCTGGTATAACGACTCAGGTGGGACAAACCGGTGTGCATTCGCGTATGTCCACCAGTTCGGCGTCCATATCGCGAACGATCTTTTCCATGGCCGAGGGGTCCAGGTTTTGAACCCGGAAAGTGATCTCGCGCTCGCCGGGATCGTCTCCCCAGAAGGTGCCCAGCGAGACAATGTCGGCGCCATACTCGGCCAAACTCCGGGTAAGCTGTGCCAGGACACCCCGGGCGTCCTTGACTCCGATGGTCACCCGCAGGCCGGCTTCGCGTCCCCCCAGGATCTCTAAAAAGATCTCGAACAGGTCGCTTTCGGTGATCATGCCCACCAGCTTGCCGTCACGCACGACGGGCAACCCGCCGATGTTGTTATCCACCATGACGCGTGCGGCCTCTTCGATGGGCGTATCCTCGGTGACGGTGATCAAATCAGACGCCATCAAATCTTTGACTTTGATCTTGGAGATCAAATAGTTCATCTCATAAACGCTCAGGCTTGTAGCCGGGGAGGGGGCCGCATAGAGCAAATCTCGCTCCAGGACAAGGCCCACCAACCTGCCCCCTGAATCCAGCACGGGCAGACGACGCACTTTGTTCTCGCGCATGATGCTCAGGGCATCGTGCAGTGAGGTGTCGGGTGAGATGGTAATGGGGCTGGAACTCATACGACTCTTGACCAACATAGAACACCCCCTGCTTATTAATCGAGCTTGGCACGGTGCCAGACCTATCGTCCACTGCACCTTCATTATACGATTCCATCACTTACTTGTCGAGGGGGGTGATGCTCGTATTTGTGCCGTCGTATTACCGCTTTGATTCAAAATATACAAAAGGCTGGGTCATGGTCCGGCAGCACCTTCCGAAGGTCTCTCTCGCAAAGGCCTTCGGAAGGTGAAAAATATGCCTGATTCTTGACACACATGGGCCGATATGCCATACTGGGCGCACATGAGTTGCGCCATCGGATGTGGCGCGCCATTTTGTATCGTCTGTCGGCAGATAGGTTTCGATGAGGTCGTATTGTGAAGCGCGAGATTCCACTAACCCAATCTCATCGCTTGCTCACCCCAGGACCGGTCGTCCTGTTGACGACACAGTACAAGGGACAGGTGAATGTAATGTCCGTCGCCTGGGTTGCTCCTGCCGGCCTTCAGCCACCGCTTGTCACTATCGCCATCCACCCATCGGCCTATACGCATGATATGCTCCGGCGCAGCGAAGAATGCGTCCTCAATATCCCCGGTCGCGCACTGGCCGAGCAGGTGCTCACTTGCGGTACTGTGTCCGGTAAGTCGGAGGACAAGATCGCCCTCACCGGATTGAGCCTGGAGGTGGGCCAGCGTGTAGAATCTCCCTGGATCGGCGAGTGTCTGGCCCATATCGAGTGTGCGGTGGTGGATGCCCTGACGCCGGGAGACCATACGATGTTCATCGCCGAGGTGGTGGGCGCCTGGGCGGAGGAGGCGGCCTTTGACGGCACCTGGCTGTTGCCGACGGACGAAGAGGAAGAAGAGTTGCGCCCGCTACACCACCTGGGAGGCAAGAGTTTTTGCCTGCCGGGAAAACGGATCAACCTGACCTGATGATGTATCATCTCGCTGACGGGGCGCGATATTCTCGTCAGGGGCAACGGCTGCCGACTCCCACCCTGCCCCCGAGCCATTGAGGGATACTGTGACGCCGATCCTTACCGAGCAATCGTTCGACATGATCACCCATAGCCCCGCGCAGACATCTGCCATCGGTGAGCGCCTGGGGCGATTGTTGCGGTCAGGCGATGTGGTATGTATGCAGGGAGATCTGGGGACCGGCAAGACCTGTCTCACGCAGGGGATCGGCAAGGGGCTCGGGGTTGAGGGCATTATCAGCAGCCCGACGTTCGTCTATATCAACGAATATGCGCCCTCGGGTTCGGGACCCTATATGTATCATGTGGATCTGTATCGCATCCGGGACTATTGCGATGCCCTTTCGCTGGGGCTGGAAGAATATATGTACGGTGACGGTGTGACCGTCATCGAGTGGGCGGAGCGGGCGATAGAGATCATCCCGGATGAGCGGTTGTGGATTCGACTCTCTTATCTGGAATACACCAAGCGGTCGTTGACCTTTGAGGCCACCGGCGAACGCTATCTGGAGATTCTGCGAGAGCTGAGAGCCGAGGTTTTCGGCGCCAGGAGTTAGGGCGCCCGTATATATCTTGAGGCGCCGGGAGACGGCATGTTACTGGCAATTGATACGGCAACACGTTATGCCAGCATCGCTCTGTATGATGACGCGGGCATTGTCGCAGAGCAGAGCTGGCGTTCAGAGAATA
The DNA here is from genome assembly GCA_050942995.1 of Anaerolineae bacterium. GTDB lineage: Bacteria > Chloroflexota > Anaerolineae > UBA1429 > UBA1429 > JBMNOI01. Next base: position 15,746 of record JBMNOI010000071.1, on the reverse strand, counting down.
ATCACTCCGTCGAGGTAATGCCGGCCATCGAGCGGCTGTTGTCTCTGCAACAGCTCTCTCCTGAGGATCTGACGGCGCTGGCCGTTGCTCAGGGGCCGGGATCATTCACCGGTCTGCGCATCGGCATGAGCATCGCCAAGGGCTTTTGCCTGGCCCTGGATATCCCCATCATTGCCATTCCCACACTGGATAGTGTGGTCTATGCTGCGGGCGATCCCGGCGGTCCCATCATTGCCGTGTTAGAGGCGGGGCGCGGACGGCTCTCGGTGGCACGCTACCACTTTGAAGACGGATTGCCGGTGCAGGATGGCGATGTCGAACTGGTGCCGGCCAATCGCTGGGAGCCCGAGGCCGATGAGCCGGTGCTGATCACCGGTGAGGTGAACGCCGATCTGGCCGATCGCCTGATGACGCTGCCCGATGCCGAGAACATCTCGATCTCGTGCCTCGCCGCTTCGCTGCGCCGTGCCGGTTATCTGGCCGAGCTGGCCTGGGAGCGGCTGCAAGAGGGGGCGGTGGATGATCTGGATGCCCTTAGCCCCATCTATACCTATCCCCCCACCTCGGGGACAGCCGATGCGAGTGGAGCTTGCGTAACGCTATGAACCTCGAAGGGTTGCCGTATGTCATCGACCGTATGCAGCCCAAAGACGTCTACACCGTCTCGAGCATCGAGCATCGCGTGTTCACATTGCCCTGGTCGACGGCCGCTTTTCGCCATGAGGTGAGCCAGAACTCTCTCTCCGTCTATCTGGTGTTGCGCTATCTGCTGTGGATGCAACCGGCCAAAGTGGGTCGTTGGTCCGGCGTGCAGCGGCTGGTCGGTGGCGGGCAGGAGGACCCTTCGCTGCTGGGCTATGGCGGCTTCTGGATGATGGGCAACGAGGCGCACATCTGCACCCTGGCGTTGCGGCCCGAGTGGCGGGGGCGTGGGCTGGGCGAGCTGCTCCTGGCCACTTTGATCGAGCAGGCTCACGACCGCAATCTGCGCACCGTGTCTCTCGAAGTGCGCGTGACCAACAGTGTCGCGCAGAATCTGTATCTCAAATATGGCTTTCGCACCTTGGGGCGCAAAAAGGGCTATTACACCGATAATCGTGAGGACGCTTACGATATGGTGATCGACAATGTCCTGTCGCCTGAATACGAAGCTCGTTTTCAGGAACTCGGCCAGAGGTTATATCAACGACTCCTGGCCGAGCCTCAACCCCCACCCGTTTCGCCTGTTATCCCCTGAGTCTGTGCCTCGCCCGAACCCTGAGCCGAAGCGACGTGAGGAGAGGTGATGGCTGCCGAGACGGCACCCGAGCGGTATCATATTCTGTTGACCAATGATGACGGCGTGCTTTCGCCGGGCCTGCTGGCCCTTTCTCGTGCCCTGCGCGATGTGGCCGAGGTGAGCATTCTGGCGCCGGACCACAACTGGTCGGCGGCCGGCCATACCAAGACGATGCACAAACCCCTTCGTGCCTGGCCCACGACTCTGGAAGACGGCACCCCGGCATTGACGAGCAACGGATCTCCCTCGGATTGTGTGGCGCTGGCGCTGCTGGGGCTGGTCGAGCCCAAACCCGACCTGGTGGTCTCGGGGATCAATATGGGGGCCAACCTGGGGCACGATCTGACCTATTCGGGCACGGTGGCCGCCGCCATGGAGAGTGTCATCAATGGGATATCGGCCATTGCCGTGTCGCTGGATTCGTTCGAGTCGTCCAATTACGATATCGCCGCGCGATTTGTGGCCTATCTGGCGGAACATGTGCTTCGCAACGGGTTCGATGAGCCGCTGCTGCTTAACGTCAACATTCCGGCGCTGAGCGCGGAGCGGATTCGTGGCGTACAGATCACCCGTCTGGGGCGTCGTCTCTATCGTGACGCCCTCATCACGCGTTATGATCCGCGAGGGCGCTCGTACTACTGGATCGGCGGCGAACCGCCCGAGGGCATCCCGGAGGAGGGCACCGATATCGGCGCGATCATGGCGGATTACATTTCGATCACGCCCATTCGGATGGATTTGACCGATTATGATCGGCTGTCGTTGCTACAGGACTGGAACCTGACCTTTTCCCCATCCTGATGCCCCTTATCCCCGGGGCATCTCGACGCGCCATACCACCGCGACCGGCGCGGGTATCCTACTTTCAGGCGCCGGCTGTGGCCACAAAGAGAATCCACAGGCCCGCAAGATGGTGATGATGGCGAACAGAGCGATCGCGACGTATAGCCATGTTTGGGCTGTTTGTTGGGGGTTGCGCCGCTTTTGGGGTTTGGGCTTGGGCAGCTCTTTATCGCAGCGCCAGCAGACAGTTCGACCTTCGGGATTGTAGGTTCCGCAATTGGGGCAATCCATGGCAAGCACCTGCTTTGGGCTGTGGCTATAGATTGGGTCCGTTACGGTCGGTGAGATTATAACACGGGCCGGGTTCACGCGGCAACCGCCAGGGCGCTTCTAAAGACCTTTGGAAGGTGATGCCGGGCCATCGCGCAGCCCCGAATGTCCCCCCGTGATTGGTTGTAGTGCCCAGTTGAATATGGTATAATGACCGCGAGAGTAAGCAAGAGTCGGTCTCGATTCGGTTCGGCGTATGGTTGAGTCGCGAGGGCACTCCAAAGGCGCAAGGGGAACGGGTGCACCTGTGAGGCGTCTGTGGGAGGGAATGCTCATTCCATGTCGTGTCTCTTCGCCGAGCTCTTTTCTTTTAGGCGAGAGGACCTTTGGGAGAGCCTCAGCTCGACAGTCGAATCGTTGCTTCGAAAAGGGAGGTCGCTCCGGTGATTGAACTGAGCGTCTACTCTGTGCTATACAGTTTGCTTGCGCGACATCGGGTGGTGTTGCTCAAAGAGGTAGACGGGGAGCGCTTTTTGCCCATCTGGATCGGTCAATACGAGTCAGAGGCTATCGCCATGCGTCTGCAGGGCGCCTCTGTCCCCCGGCCGCTCACCCACGATCTGCTAGTCAACGTCGTGAACGAGATGGGCGGGACGATCCGTTATGTGATTGTGAACGACCTGAACAACAACACCTTCTTTGCCCGTATCGCCGTAGAGCATAATGAGGATACGCAGCTCGTCGATTCGCGCCCGAGCGATGCCATCGCCCTGGCCGTGCGCGCCGAGGTTCCCATCTATGCCGATGAAACCATCATGGACAAGGCCAGTATCGTATCTTCCCCCGAGCTGCGCATATCCAAGCCCGAGGAAGAAGAGGACCTTGACGTCTTTCGTGACTTTTTGGATACGCTGGATTTGGATGACCTGGGAGAATAACCTGTATGGCCGCCGATCGTCTCCCTCCCCAGAACATTGAGGCCGAACAATCTGTACTGGGGAGTCTGTTGATTGACCCTGATGCCATCATCAAGGTAGGCAGTTTTCTACGGCCGGAAGATTTCTACCGCGAGACCCATCAGATCATCTATCGCTCTATCCTGGGGCTGCACGAACGACGGCAGCCGGCGGATTTTGTTACCCTGGTGGATGACCTGGAACGCCAGGAGCAGATCGAAGCGGTAGGCGGCTCGGCGTACCTCGCCTCTCTGATCAACATGGTGCCCACCTCGATCCATGTGGAGCACTATGGCCGCATTGTCGAGCGCACCAGTATCATGCGTCGCCTCATCAATGCGGCGGGAGAGATCGCGGCGCTGGCCTATGAGGAGCGCGAAGAGGTCGATGAGGTGATCGACCAGGCCGAGCGCATTCTTTTCGAGGTGTCACAACGCCGCGTGAGCAAAGCGCTGGTGCCCATCAGCGAGATCATCAAAGATTACTATGCGCGTATCGAGTTCCTGGTAGAGCACCAGGATGAGACGTTGGGCGTGCCTACCGGGTTCACCGATCTGGACCGTCTGCTGGGCGGCCTGCAACCCTCGGACCTGATCATCATCGCCGCGCGCCCCGGTGTGGGCAAGACCAGTCTGGCGATCTCTATCGCAACCAACGCGGCGCTCAAGAGCAACGCGGTGGTCGCCATCTTTACCCTCGAGATGTCCGGCGAACAGCTCGTGCAGCGCATGATCTCGGGGCAAACCGGCATCGATTCTCAGCGGTTGCGCCTGGGGCGCATCGAGGATCTCGAGTGGGAGCAGTTTACCCGCGTCAGCGGTACGCTTTCCGAGGCCGCCATCTATATCGACGATACGCCCTCTCCCTCGCCCATGGAGATCCGTACCAAGGCACGGCGACTGGCCGCCGAGTATGATCTCGACCTGATCATCATCGACTATCTGCAGCTTATGCAGGGGGGGGAGCGCCGTTCCGAGAACCGCGTGCAAGAGATCTCGTACATCTCGCGGGCGCTCAAGGGGCTGGCCCGTGAGTTGAACGTGCCCGTGGTGGCGTTGTCCCAGTTGTCCCGCGCAGTGGAGGGCCGCCAGGACAAGCGGCCGGTGCTTTCGGACTTGCGCGAGAGCGGCTCTATCGAGCAGGACGCCGATATCGTCATGTTCATCTATCGCGACGAGATGTATGATGAGAACTCTGATCGCGCCCATATCGCCGATATCATCGTGGCCAAGCATCGTAACGGCCCCACCGATACCATCTCGCTGCGATTCGAGCCGTCTATGACGCGCTTTGCCGATCTGGAATTGCACGCCGTAGATGAAGAGTACTTTGGCGACGAAGACTTTGGCCCGCTATGAAATCCTTCGAGGGGTTCCCCCCCGGCAAAACGCGCTTTACACCCATACCCGACCTGTTCTTTACCGGTCTGTTATCTGCCATCGATGACCTGGCCGAGCTCAAGGTCACGCTGTTCATGTTCTGGTTCCTTCACCGACAACGTGGCTATCCTCGCTATATGACGCAGGCCGAGCTCGAATCTGAGGGTGTTTTGCTCGCGGCGTTGCGCGCTGCGGAGGGCGCCCCGCAGGACACCGGGGCGGTCATCGAGATGTTGCGTCGGGCGGTGGGTCGTGCTGTGGAGCGAGGCAGCCTATTGCGGTTGACCGTCGAGGATGAAGACGGGACGCCGGTGGATTATCTGTTTCTCAATACCCAACAGGGACGCCGGGCGGTCGATCAGGTGCGGAATGGCGAGCTATTGCTGGAGGTGACCGGTCCTCTGCGCGAGCCTCATATGGGGAGACCGCGCCCGACGATATTCGAGTTGTACGAACAGAACGTGGGCTTGCTTCAGCCGTTGTTGGCCGAGGAGCTGCGCGAGGCCGCCGACACTTACCCGGAAGAGTGGGTGATCGATGCCTTTCGCATCGCTGCCGAGAACAATGTGCGCAACTGGCGCTACATCAAGAGTATCCTGGAGCGCTGGGCCCGCGAGGGGCGAAATGACGATCGCCCCCGACGCAACACGCGCGGCCGCTCCGGCTAGTTCCCGGTGCCTGCCCGGTGATCGCGAGGGCGTATTTGCGCGGCGTGTCCCACAGGGCGTAAAATGTAAATCGAACATTTGTTCGATGCGCGAACGATTTGCAGAGGTGATGCCTCATCTATGTGGAGGCATACCCTAGATTGTCGAGTCATGAAAGATAACGATCGCTCACAAGCTACGACGACAGATCAAGACGATGCCGTATGCCCTCTCTGCGGGGGAGTCGGCTTTGTCCGGTTAAAGGTACCTGTGGGGCATCGTTTATTCGGCAAAGCAGTGTCCTGTCGTTGCCGCCGCCGGGAGATACAGGATCACCGCCTGGACAGGCTGCGTGAGGCCAGCAACCTGCGCCATATGACGGGGATGACCTTCGATACCTTTCAGGTCGAGGGGCATGATTCGCCGGTGGTTTCTTTTAGCCTGGGTGACGCGTTGCACACGGCGCGCGAGTTTGCCGAAAATCCCTCGGGTTGGCTTCTCTTTATCGGTCCCTATGGCTGTGGCAAGACCCACCTGGCCGCCGCTATCGCCAACCGCGCTCTGGAGCGAGGCGTGCCGGTACTGTTCGTGGTGGTGCCCGATCTGCTGGACCATCTGCGCGCCGCGTATGCGCCCTCCAGTCCTGTGACCTATGACGAACTGTTCGACCAGGTGCGTAACGTCGAGCTGCTCATTCTGGACGATCTGGGCACCCAGAATGCGACCTCGTGGGCGGCGGAAAAGCTGTTCCAGATTCTGAACTATCGCTATAATGCCCGCCTGCCAACGGTGATCACCACCAACCAGACCATCGGCGATATGGATCCGCGCCTGGCCTCGCGGTTGAAGCATCAGGATGTGGTGCGCACTGTGCCCATCTATGCCGCCGATTATCGCGTGCAGGGCAAAGACGAGAGTTTTGGCAGCCTGAGCCTCTACAGCGGGCTGACATTCGAGACCTTTTCCGATCGGCGCGGTGAACTGGACAAGCACCAGTCGGCGCGCCTGCGCCAGGCGATCAATACGGTCAAGGAATATGCCGAACATCCCGCCAACTGGCTGTTGTTGCGCGGGGGGTATGGCGTGGGCAAGACCCATCTGGCCGCGGCTGCGGCCAATAAAGTGGTGAGCAGCGGCATGCGCGTGCTGTTCGTGGTGACCTCGGATCTGCTGGATCACCTGCGGGCCACCTATCAACCGGGTAGCCCGGTGACCTATGACCAGCACTTTAACGAGGTGCGCCGTGCCTGGCTGCTGGTGCTGGACGACCTGGGGGTACAGAACGCCACGCCCTGGGCTCAGGAAAAGCTGTTCCAGATTCTGAACTATCGTTATGCCGGTGGGCTGCCCACCATCATCACCGTATCCAACAGCGATTGGGAGCGCCTGGACGAGCGTTTGCAGAGCCGCCTGATGGACGCCTCGGTATGCACTCTGATCGACTTCGATGTGCCCACCTATCGCGGCACCGTCGAGACGCGTACCCCTCGCCGAACAACCCGACAGCGCATGAGATGACCTTGATCCGCCCCCACACGCGATGCGACCGGCCGGGCATCGCCCCTGCTGAGGGAACCTGCGCCGGACCGGGCACGTCTTTCTCCGGTGGAGGTGACTGACGATGCCCGAACAACCATCGAGAACCGTTTCCCCCCGCCTGCGAAATGCCGGCATGTTGTCCGGCATTGTCTTTTGTCTTGTCCTGGCGCTTGTGGCCGGTGGCCCGACCCTCCGGCACGCGATGGCAGGCTGGACCGGTGAGGAGGATCTGCGCGAGCAGATCAAAGGCACGCTGGCTCTGGCCTATCTACGCCTCACCCATAAACCGCCACGCACCGAGCCCTACATGCCCATCGAACATGTCGGCCTTTCGCCCTACGGCGTGAACACTTTTCTGGAGCAAGAGGTAGACCCCGAAAAGGTCGATCTCTCACTGCGACTCATCTCTGAGGCGGGCTTTGACTGGATTCGCCAGCAGTTCCCCTGGGAAGATATCGAGATCTATGGCAAGGGCGACTACTGGGATCATCGGTGGAATAAAAGCGCCTGGGAAAAGTACGACCGCATCGTCGATCTGGCCGAAAAGTACGATATCGAGATCATCGCCCGGCTGGATAACCCACCCGCCTGGAGCCGCGCTGTGGGCAACGCTCCCGGCTGGTCGATGGCCCCGCCGGACGACTATGAGGATTTTGGTGATTTCGTCTATACTCTGGTCAGCCGCTACCGCGGGCGCATTCGCTATTACCAGATATGGAACGAGCCCAATATATTCCCCGAATGGGGCGATCAGCCCCCCGACCCCGAGGGATATGTGCGGCTGCTCCAGATTGCCTATCGTCGGGCCAAAGAGGCCGACCCCGATTGCGTCATCATCGCCGCCGGGCTGGCTCAAACCATCGAGAATGCGCCGGAGGACCCCGGCTCGCGTAACCTGAGCGATTTGATCTATCTCGAGCGCATGTACGAGGCGGGGGTTCAAGGCTATTTCGACATCATGGGATCCATGGTGTATGGCCTGTGGACCGGCCCGATGGACCGCCGCACCGGCCCCGATCGCACCAATTTCTCTCGTGTCCAGCTATTGCGTGAGATCATGGTGCGCCACGGTGACGGGCACAAGCCGATCTGGGCCACCGAGGTGGGCTGGAACGCCCTGCCCGACGACTTTGCCGGTACGGCGGTTTATGGCCGGGTAAGCGAGGAACGACAGGCCGCCTACGCTCTGGATGCCTATCGCCGCGCGCAGCGCGAATGGCCCTGGATGGGGGTGATGAACTACTGGTTCTTTCGCCGTCCCACCGATCAGGAGGTGGATCAGGCCTGGTACTATTTCCGCATGTTCGAGCCCGATTTCACCCCTCTTCCGGTATATGAGGCGTTCAAAACCATGAGGCAGGAGCCGCCGGCCGTGCAGATCGGTTTCTACCAGGAGGACCACTGGGCGCTGACCTATTCGGGCCCCTGGGAGTGGCTTGCGGACGAGGGCGCCGTTCTGGACGCCTGCGCCCTGGGACGGCCCGGGGCCACCCTGGAATTCGACTTTGAGGGGACCGATCTGGCCCTGGTGCTGAAGGATGGTGCCCACGCCTCGCAGATCGAGGTGACGGTAAACGGCCGTCCGGCGCGCCTCTCTTCGCCCGCTCCGGAGCCCTATACCGATGCGCCTTTGGTGACAGTGGTCCGTGGCCTGCGCGATGGGCGCCATCATGTACAGATTCGCGTATTGGAGGATGCCGGTGAGGCCGGCGTCGGGATCGACGGGTTGATCGTGCGTCGCCGGCTCATCACTCAAGATATCCTTTTGCCGGGCATCAGCCTGCTGGCCGTCATCGGCTCTGGTGCCGCCCTCTACCATCACCGTCGGCGAGGGGGGCTATGAGCCGATCTCGCCTCACCCGTTGGGAGTTACTGGCCCTGCTCGCCATACTGCTGCTGGGCGCCGCGTTGCGCTTTTATCGACTGGATGCTCAGAGCCTCTGGAATGACGAAGGGACCAGCGTGGCCCTGGCGCAGCGCGATCTGGCCACCATCACACGCAGCGCCGCTCACGATATTCACCCTCCGCTCTATTACTATCTGTTGCACGGCTGGATACGCCTGGTGGGTCGGGGCGAATATGCCGTGCGTTCCCTCTCGGCGATGATGGGCATTGCTCTGGTGGCGGTGACCTATGCGTTGGGGCGTCGTCTGCTGGGGCGTGGCGCAGCACTCATCGGCGCCCTTTTGACGGCTCTGTCATCCTTCGGTGTGTACTATTCACAAGAGGCGCGCATGTATGCGCAGGTGTCGCTGTTCGGCGCCCTCTCGATGCTGACCTATGCCCACCTGCTGAATGTGAGGGGTTCTGAGCGGTCGCCCCGAGTACGGTGGGCGGCCGTCGGCCTGTACCTGCTGGCCGCCGCTCTATCGGTGTACAGTCACTATTTCGCCTTTACCCTGATCCTGGCGCAGAACCTGGGATTCGTTGTGTGGCTGCTGCGCGACGCCCGGCAGCGAGATGCTGCGCGGCTCTGGCACCTGACGGCGTCCTGGGCCGGTGTGCAGGCGGCCGTTGTGGCGCTCTATGTGCCGTGGCTATGGCTCTCGTGGCGCTCCCTGACCGCATGGCCGGCTATCAGCGAACCCTTTTCGCTGATGCAGTTGTTGCGCGGTGTGGTGACGGCCTTTGTATTCGGTCCCGCCGTCGAGGTCGGTGGACGGGCGCTCTGGGCGGCTGTGGCGCTGGCCTCTCTGGTCGTGCCCGGCGTTCTGGGATCGCAGGCCGCTATCGAGGGAGGCGATGCGCGGCGCCCCCGTCCGGGGGCTGTGGATGTGGCTCTCTATCTGCTGGTGCCCCTTGCCGTGATGTACGCCCTCTCGTTGCGCCGTCCCATGTACAATCTCAAGTTTGTGTTGCTGGCGACGCCGGCCTTTTATCTGTTACAGGGACAGGGCGTCGTAGTGCTGGGGCGCCTGTTGGGGCGAATCATTCGCTACATGCCCGCGGGGATCACCCTGACGTTGCTGCTGACGCTGGGTACGGGGGCGGCATCGGCCCGTGGCCTGTACGCCCTGTATACCGACGAGTCCTTCTTCCGCGATGATTATCGCGGCATTGTGGCCTATATCGAGGCGACGGCCCGCCCCGATGACGCCATCATCATCAATGCCCCATCCCAGATCGAGACGGTGGATTACTACTACCGGGGCTCCTGGCCCCAATACCCGTTGCCGTTGCAGCGCCCCATGGATGAGGCCCTCACCCGGTCGCAACTGGAAGAGATCGTCGCCCGTCACAGCCGCCTGTACGGCATCTTTTGGGCCACCAACGAGAGCGACCCCGACGGGATGATCGAGGGCTGGCTGGATCGACATTGTTTCAAGGCGCTGGATCGCTGGTATGGCAATGTGCGTCTGGTGGTTTACGCCGTGCCACAGGCCGTGCCCGACGAGATCGCCCATCCGTTGGATGTTCGCCTGGACGGCGGCCCCGGCGCCCGTATCCGCCTTCGGGGATACACCCTGCTCACACCGGACGTGCAGGCGGGCGATATTCTGCAACTGGCGCTGTTCTGGGAGGCCGAGGAGTCGGTGGCCGAGCGGTACAAGGTGTTCGTGCACGTGGTCGACGGGCAGGGCCAGATGGTGGGGCAGCGTGATAGCGAGCCTGGCGGGGGTGGCCGTCTGACGACGCGCTGGGAGCCGGGAGAGATCATCGTCGACAACTATGGCGTCTTGATCCCGTCTGAAACGGTACCCGGCGATTATACCGTGCGTGTGGGGTTGTACGGCATGGAAGACGGCGAGCGGCTGCCGATCTTTGTAGAGGGCGAGCCGGCAGGGGATTTCGTCGAGTTGCCGGGGGTGCGCGTCTTGCCGGCCCCGACCCCCAGAGTCCCCTTCGAGTAACGAGTCGTTGCCCATGCACATGGCAGCGCCGGACACAACGAGCCCGAATGGGGTGGTCGTATTATTGTGAAAGTGTAGCTCTACAATAATATGAGCACCCCTTTGAACACGCGCACCGGGCTAACGCGATTTGTCGGGGGTGACTCGCTCCGGGTGGGTATAAACGATCATGCGGTGGGCCCGCAGATAGCCGACCAGCGTCAGCCCGCAGCGATCGGCCAGATCCATGGCCAGCGCCGTGGGCCCCGAGAACGACGCCACCACACGAATGCCCAGGCGCACCGCTTTGCTGGCCATCTCGTAGCTCAACCGGCCCGAGCACACCATGATACTCTCATCCAGGGGGACGCCGCGCAGCAGGCAGTGCCCGGCCGCCTTGTCTACCGCGTTATGTCGACCCACATCCTCTGCGTTGACCAGAGCGCTCCCGTTCAGGCCATAGATGCCCACGGTATGGATGCCGCCCACGTTCTCTCGCAACCCTTTGGCACGGCGCAGAGCCGTGCCCGCCTTGAGCAGGGTTCTTGCCGGCACCCAAACGTCTTTGGGCAGTATCGGCAACTCGACGCCGATATGGGCCACCTCGACGGCGCCGCAGCCCGCGCGAATCAGCCGTACCGTATCCATTCGGGCGTCGGGGCGCAGGCCACCGTCCCGCACACGCACCTCGACCCGGTTGCGCCATTCGGCCCCATCCTCTGAGGCGTATTCTCCGGGGCCGGGCAGCCCCTGTCCGCAGTGATGGATGGTGAGAATGTCGTCGAACCGTCCCACCAACCCCTCACTGACCAGGTATCCGGCGGCCAGTTCTTTCTCCATGCCCGGCAGACGCATGAGGACGGCGAGCTGCGCGCCGTTTACCATCAGCGAAAGGGGCTCTTCGATAGCGATCTCGATCTCGCCGGCCTCTATCCCGGAATCGCTTTTCCGAGTATCGACATGCCACACCCGATAGCGAGCCGAGGCGCGGCCGGTGTATCGGTCAATCTCGACCATAAAGCCACCAGTAGATTGCGCCCACGAGCCCGGCCGCGCCGGCCAGATTGCCCAGGCTGACGGGCAGCAGGACGCTCCATATCAACGTCACGATGCCGACATGGGCGCCGTTCAACAGGCCCAGAGGAATCATCGCCATGCCGGTGACGATATGGACCAGCCCCATGGCGATATAGGCGGCGACGGGTATCCAGAGCGACAGGATCCGTCCCGCCATGCTGTCGGCCGAGAGGGCCAGCCACGCCGCCAGGCCGATGAGCCAGCCGCCGCCGATGCCGCGCAATAGCAGCGCTCCCCAGCCCATCCCGGATAGCGATTCGGTGACGGCGACGGTATACGCGCCGACCTCGCCGCCCCGGGCCACGCCCCCCACGTAGCCGAACAACAACGCCACAACCAGCGCCCCGATGATATTGCCGATATAGACCAGCCCCCAGTTGCGCGCCAGGATGTCCCATCGCACGGCGCCGGCCAGACAGGCCGGCGTGACGATGGCGCAGTTGATGACAAACAACTGGCCGCCGGCCAGTGCGGCCAGTAGATAGCCCGGCGGGGCCAGTACGGCATACAAGATGCCGTCTTGCCCGCCCCCGACCGTCGCAACCAGCGCGCCCAGCGCGAGGTAGGCTCCCGCCAGCAGGCCGGCGACGATCTGCTGAGGTATGGATGCGTCGGTGTAGGCGCAGCCCTGCCGCGTCGCGGACTGGACCATGTCTCCGGGTGTTTTGAACGGCATTGACTTGCTCCTGCAGATGATCGATGGATTTGGTGAATGATCGCGTTCTGGCGCAAAACAAGCTGAATCGGTGAACGTCGAACGTGTCCGTGTACGGGCTATGACGGGTTCGATCGGCCGATGCCGGGACGTGCCGTTGATGCAGGGCGTAACTCGCGCAGCGCTCGAATCAACTTCGACACGCCGCGCACTGCAATGACCGAGCCAAAGGCGATGGTGCCCAGCTTGCCCCCCGCGCCACCGAGGTGGGGCGCGCTGTAGATAAAGAGCAGCCCGGCCAGCAACCCGGCCACAGCTATGGGCGCCGCCGTAGAAAAGCGACGGATGCCGGACATGCCGGCAAAGGAGGCACAGATCACCATCACGGCCAGGATATCGCCCATATTTGGATAAATCGGCGGCAACAGCAGCCCTCCGACCAGGCCTACCAGCCCCGAGGCCATCACCGGCCCTCGACCCAGGTGAATGCTGATGTAAAAGGTGGCGATGGCGGCCAACGCCGAGCAGATGATGACCATCCAGGCTTCCACCCCGTGCCAGTGCAGCACCGGCAATGAGACAAAGCCGGCGCCACAGTGCAGGCCCACCAGGACGCACCCGCTCAAGGCGATGGTGCCCAACTTGCCCCCGAATCCGTCGAACAGGTCGATGCAGAGCACAAAGACCAGTCCGGCCACCGCTCCGGCGGCGGCTACGCCGATATGGTTCGGCAAAAGCGTGGGCGAAGCCATCCCGACGAACGAGCCGCAATAGAGGGGCACCCCATAATCGGGCAACAGGACGGCGGCCAGCACGCCCACCAGCCCCGATGCGACCACTGCGCCCAATCCCAGGTCCACATTCAATATATAGGTGATGACGGCGCCCGCCAGAACCGCGACAAAGCGGTAAAGGTCTTTGACGTCCCATGTGGACGTGATGCCGGTGCGATGCAGTGCCAGTCCCTCTTGCGCCGTTCCAAAGGCGAGCCCTGCCCCGGCCAGAGTGAGTATGGCGCCTGCGATGGGATGGCCCGTCCATGCCTCCAAGACGGCAAGACCGAACAGGCCTAACGTCATGCCACTGAGAATGATATAGCCGACCATTGGGGAAACCCGGCTTACCAGAACCGCTCTGTTCATGGGGGCACCTCCGCACCGGCTCTTGCATCGTTGCAACAGGATGCGGTCTCTGCACGTATCGCTTGACGATGATGCGTACAACAGACCGTGGATGCGTTCCTATTCTATGAAGAAGGCGCGTTTGCTGCAAGCGTCCGGCCCGATTCGCCGCCGGCTCGCATGTCATCGGCCGATCGCCGTGGCCGTTGTCGGCGGCAGACGAAAAAACGGCCCTTGCCTGCATGCAGGCAAGGGCCGTCTATCTGACTGACCGGGCGATCTATTCGAGCGCATCCTAGTCGCGGCGGAACTGCTTCACCGTCTGCCCGGTAGAGTCCACGATGTCGATGATCATCGGCATCTGGCCCAGGGCGTGGGTCGAGCAGGAGAGGCACGGGTCATAAGCGCGTACGGCCGCCTCGACACGGTTCAGCATCCCTTCGGTGAGGTTGTTGCCGTCCACAAAAGTCTTGGCCACCATGTCTACTGCATGGCTCATGGCCCAGTTGTTGTTGCCCGTGGCCACGATCAGGTTGGCCTTGGTGATCACGCCATGCTCATCGGTCCGGTAGTGGTGCCACAGAGTGCCGCGAGGCGCCTCGATGCAGCCCACGCCTTCGCCGGTGAACTGGAAGCGGGTATCCTGGATCTCGTCCGAGAGGATATCGGGATCCTCGCACAGCTCGACCACACGCTCGACGCAGTACAGATCCTCGATGAGTCGCGCATAGTGGTAGTAGAGCGACGGCTCTACCGGCCCCTCTGAGAGCGCCTTGAAGCGCTTGAGCTCTTCGTTGGCCAGCGGCGTGGTGATATGCGTCGCCACGTTCAGGCGGGCCAGCGGCGCCACACGATACACGCCATCGGGCCAGCCCAGAGCCTTGTAGTACGGGAATTTCAGGTATGACCAATCCTCGACCCGCTCCTCGATATGCTCCAGATAGTCACAGGGATCGAAGCGGATGATCTCGTCACCCTTCTGGTCGATCATACGCAGGTTGCCGCCGTACAGCTCCAGGGCGCCGTCTTCCTGCACCATGCCCATATAGTTCGACGGGAAATTGGCAAAGTTCTGCACGACATCCTGGTTCGCCTCGAGCCAGCTCCGGGCGATGGCGATGCCATCCTGGACATAGTCGATCATCTCGGGAACCTGCTCCAGCATCCAATCCCGATCGGCCTGAGCCAGGGGCGCGGCCACGCCACCGGGCACGGCCCAGTGCATGTGCAGGCGTCGTCCGCTCAGCCGGCGGATGATCTCCTGACCGTACTTGCGCAGCTTGACGGCCTTCATGGCCAGGTCGGCGTCCATCTGGATGAGACCGGCCACGTTACGCACCGCCGGGTCGGCGTCAAAGCCGAGCAACAGGTCGGGCGAGGCCAGGTGGAAAAAGTGCATCGAGTGCGACTGGATCAACTGCCCCTTGTGCAACAGGCGGCGCAGCAGATCGGCCGGCCTCGGCGGTGTGACGCCGGCGACTTTATCGCAGGCCTTGGCCGCCGCCAGGTGGTGGCTCACCGGGCAGATGCCGCAGATGCGCGGGGTGATCACCGGCATCTCGTAGAACATGCGGCCTTCTGAGAACTTTTCAAAGCCACGGAACTGGTCGACGTGCAGATAGCCCTGCTCGACCTCGCCCGCGTCGTTCAGATGAATCGTTACCCGCGCATGCCCCTCGATGCGAGTTACGGGTTCGATAGTAATCTTTTGGCTCATGGTCGTCTATCTCCTATAGCATGGTCCGATGCGGACCCTTGCATTGCGCCTGGCGCGCCAGTGCGCGCATCCGCGCGCCCTAGTCATACGTCAGTAGATCGTCGGTCAACACAGGGGTACGCCCGGCCAGGAGCTCGGTGATTACGTACCAGAATATGCGCGGGCGCGGCGGGCAGCCCGGCAGATAATAATCGACCTTGACCACCTGGTTCAGCGCCTTGACCGTCGGATAGAGCTTGGCGATCTCGGGCGATCGGGGAATCTCTTGTCCCGGCGCATTGCTTTCCGCCTCGATATAGGCCCGACGCAATGCCGCCTCGGTTCCGGCGAAATTGCGCATGGTGCAGATTCCACCGAATACGGAGCAATCACCCACCGAGATCAGGATCTTGCAGCGTTCGCGCATCTGCCGCGCGACCTCTTCCTGATGGCTATCGCTGACGGCGCCGGTCAACAACCCCACATCGCAACCTTCCTCGGGAGGGTGCTTGA
>JBMNOI010000070.1:0-20247 GCA_050942995.1 Anaerolineae bacterium | reverse complement strand
CATCTGTGAAGCCTCGTGGCTGGTATAGAGCACCCACGAGGCATAGAACGTCGCCGTAATGCGGCGCGTCCACGGCGCCGTGTTCTCCAAGCGCAGCCGTACGATCTTGACCGGATCGTCAGGCGCAATATAGAACCGCGTGTGCTGGATGAGGCCGTGGCTGTGATGCTCAAAGCGAGTATACCCCGCGCCATGGCGCACCAGATAGGGGGCGTCCTCGCGGGCCGGCAAGGGAGTGGGCGACCATATCTCGCCCGTCTCTTCGTCGCGCAGATAGAGCGCTTCATCGGATGGGTCGCTCACCGGATCGTTATGCCAGGGGGTCAGGCGATTCTCACCGCTGTTGATCGCCCAGGTATAACCTCCCCCACTTTCCGAGATGAGGAATCCCAGCTCCTCATTGGCAACAACGTTCACCCAGGGCGCCGGTGTCCAGCGGCCGGGCTCGAGATAGATGACATACTCCCGGCCGTCGGCGCTAAACCCACCCAGGCCGTTATCGTAACGCAGATCGGTAGGACGAGGTAGCGGGGGCGTCTCGGGGCGCTCCTCGGCGGGTCCCGAGCGGATCGGATTAAAGGCCGGCAGGCGCAGCGGCCGGCGGTCGAGCGCCTCGAGTTGTTGCCCCAGGGTCCCCTTGTCGCCCTTGAGTATCACCCGCGCCGATGTTTCCAACAGCGTCAGATCATCCGGCGACATCTGGTCGGCCTGCAGCAGGAATATGCCGCCCCGGTCATTGATCCACGATTCGTCCCCTATTCGCCGCACCAGTCGGCGGAGCTGATTCTGGAATTCTTGTGAATACCCACTCTCTCGCCGATTCAGAATCACCAGATCGACTTTGGTCTGCCGCTTTCGCCAGTAGATGTAAGCCTGCAGCGCATCCTGTACCAGCGGAACGTGATCGGCCTTCTCGACATCTATCAGCAAGATGGGGTAATCCCCCGAGATGGCATAGGGCCACAAACTGGGTTGTCCGCGAGTATTTCCTGCCAGCGTCGCCGGCACAGCCCGCAACGCCTGATAAGGATAGATGACGGCCGATAGCAGCCGCTGTATCTGGGCGATATCGGTGGTATCCAGCCCCATCTGGCGCATCTCGATCTCGATACGCGAGCGGCTCTGCCCAAAGGCGCGCTCGATGGACGGCCAGCTTTGATATTTGCCGGCCAGTTGCAGAGCCTCCTGACGAGTACGGCCGGCCAGCGTCACATAGGCCACCTGAACCGATTCGTGTGGCGCCAGAGACAGCTCCTGGCCTATCGACATGACCGGATCGAGTGTGGCGCCCGTCGTGCCGGAGAGGATGCCCTTCTGGTCCAGCAGCACGCCGGGGCGCCGAGCGGAGCCGCCACGCCCCAGAAAGCGCATGCGATCGCTCTCGTGGGCGCCGGTAAACGGCCCGTCTTTTTCGGTCGTCAGGAGGTGCAGCATATATATCGGCTCTTGCGATGATGAGCGCGGCCGGCGGCGGAAGAGCAAGCCGTTCACATCGGCCACAAACTCGCTTTCGACGAACAACTTGCTGAACGCCGGATGGCGCTGATCATCGTCATGCGGGCCGATGGCCACCTCGGCATAGCTGAACAACATCAATCGCCGCGGCCTGTCGCTGTTGTTGGTCAGGCGCACGCAACGCACCTCAACATCGTCTTCTAGCGAAACGGTTACATCGACCTGTGAGGTGATCTCGTGCTGACGCCGCTTGAACTCGGCCATGTGAGGATAGAACACGGCCTCTTGCGCATCGGGCGGCCCCGGAATGGGCTGATGCGCCAGTGACCAGAGGTCACCGCTCTCGGCGTCACGCAAATAGATCCAGGTGCCTGCATCGTCCAGGGTGGTATCGTTGTGCCAGCGGGTCAGGTCAAGATCTCTCCACCGGCTGTAGCCGGCCCCGGCGCTGGTAATCATCAGCGTGTACCTGCCGTTGGACAGCACATGCGCCTCGGGCAACGGGGGATCCACCGGCCGGGTCCAGAGTCCAGCCGTCACCTGCGGCTGATCCGGGCGTACCACGGGCGGCTCGCCCAGCATAGTCTGCTCCAGTGGCGCCCGTTGAGGGACCTGTTCCTGAAGCAAGAGTTCGACGCTCTGCACCCGTGGGTCGGCATGGAACCGCCTCACGATACAATCTTTTGCAAGATAGTTAGCCATGGGCACCAGAATCATAGCCTGGTGGTGCGCCATATACGATTGCACGATGGCGTGGCGCTGTCCGGCGGGCAGACGCGACGGCGTAAAATCGATGGCCTCGAAAAAGCCATAGCGCCCCAGCATGCCCAGTTGTTGCAGGTGCTCGGCGTTACGCATGACGGCATCGGGCCGTATCCCCAGAGCCAGGAAAGAGGCGTAGGGAGTAATCACCATATGCTCGCCCAGGCCGCGGCTAAAGCCCAGCCCCGGCGCGCCAAAGGCGTAATACTGATAGTTCATGGCGGCATCGAACCGATAATAGCCCGATTCCGAGATGCCCCAGGGCACCCCGTGAGAGCGCCCGTAGGCAATCTGGTGCTCCACCGCCAGACGACAGCTCTGGCTCAGCAGAGTGCCGTCGTATTGCCGCACGAACATGGTCGGCATGAGATATTCGAACATGGTGCCGCTCCAGGAGAGCAGAGCGCGCTCTCCCTGGATCAGCGTCAGAGGGCGCCCCAGGTGCAGCCAGTGGCTCTGCGAGATTTCGTCCCGGGCGATGGTCACCAGGCTGGCCGTTCTCGCCTCGGAAGTGAGCAGATCATAGTGATGTTCATCGATACGGCCGGCGTCGACGTTATAGCCGATATAGAACACCTCGCGCTGTTCATCAAAGAGAAACTCGAAATCCATCTCCCTGAACAGGGTCTCGGCCCGATCGGCCAGCCGGGCGTAATCGTTCAAGAGCCGACGCGACGTATTGCGGGCCGTCTCCAGCGTATTGGCCAGCGTCGCGCACCAGGCGCGAGCCGGACGAAGCGCCTCTTCCGGGCCAGAATCGGCGTCCAGTACGGCCTGTAGAGCACTCAGGCGGGGCAGCGCGGCCTCACAGACGACGGGTATCTCCCGATACGATACCCCCTGAGGCAATACGTCCAGCAGATCCTGCCACGCGGTGCGAACCTCCATGCTGGCGTCATCGGCCGTCATCCATTCGGGCGAGCGGCGCAACAAAAAAGGCCAGGGCATAAGCTGCGACACATCGTGCTGCATGGTGCCCACATGGCGCCGCACCCTCTCGATCCAGGCGTGCAAACTGCGTAATCTTTCAGCGTCGGCACGGATCCCCGTCTCTAAAAAGCGTAGCAGATCCTGCTCCAGCCCCGGAACCTGGGTGGAGAGGATGTCCTGCAACAGACCGGGCCATCTCTCGGGATGATCCTCGTAATCGAGGATATACTCGATCAGACGCTGAATATGCTCCTGAATATGCACCGCTTCGGGGCGGTGTGTGTCCTCGTCGTCCAGTTCGTCGATCACCTCGCTCAACATGCCCAGTGTGTCGATCAGCCCCTGCCAGCTCTGCCAGCGCAGAACGGGCGTGTCGGGCATCTCCAGACAGCCCTGCCGCAACGTCATCAGCGAGGCCACCATATTGCCGCTATCCACCGTCGACACATACCGGGGCGGCAATGGTTCGAGGGTATGGGTGGTATACCAGTTCAGTAGATGCCCGCGATGCTTCTCCATGCGTTCCAGCGTATCGAAGGAATAGCCCAGCCGGAGCGCCAGTTCGTTGGGCTCCAGATAGCCCAGGTCATAGGCCAACAGACTGGCGAGCAGCATCAGGCCGATGTTGGTGGGTGATGTACGGCGGGCCACCACACCTCGCGGGCTTTGCTGATAATGATCGGGCGGTAACCAGTTGTCATCGGGTCCCACGAACTCTTCGAAAAAGAGCCAGGTGCGACGGGCCAACCGCCGAAGTCGTTGACGTTCTTCGTCGGTCAGCGTCGGCGCCAGGCGCACAATGGGACGGCTGATGCGATAGGCGATCTGCGGTGAAAGCAGCCACATAAACAAAAGTGGCGCAGCCACCGGCAACGCCTCCGGAGCGGCGAATAGAGTCGCGCCGCCGGCCACAAGCGCCGTCAACGGGGCGACGGCCATCTCTTGCCATATCATCAACGAGTTGCTTCGCCGTATGATGCGATTGGTATGGGCGGCCGTCGTCCACTGCAGCATATTCCGGTGGGTAATGGTCATGCGAATCAGCGTACGCACGATAGCATCCAGTGCGACGGCGGCATGGAAGGGTACAAACGTCAGCATGAGAAGCTGACGGTCGGCCACCGTTCGCAAGGTGTATCCGGCACCGGAAAAGGAGCCACTTTCGATGCCAGAGATCGCCTGGTCCACCAGTTCACTCAACACCGGCATGGCCAGCGCTGCAACGCCGGCCAGCGTCCAGAACAGAGGAGAGCCCGGCAGCCAGAACCAGCCGGCAACCCACAACGCGACAAGAGCCGGCCACAGCAGGCTGCGCCGCAGGTTATCCAGAATCTTCCAGCGGTCCAGGGTGGAGAGATCGTTTTGCCCCCGTGATCCATCCGCGTACGGCACGCGCCGGAACAGCCAGGGCATGATCTGCCAGTCGCCACGAATCCAGCGGTGCATCCGGCGGACATAGGCCAGATAATGCTCGGGGTATTCTTCGATCAGAGTGACGTCAGAGACCAACCCGGCGCGTCCATGGATGCCTTCGAAAAGGTCGTGGCTGAGCAGAGTATTATCGGGCACACGGCCCTCCAGGCAACGCTCGAATGCCGCCACATCATAGATCCCCTTACCGGCATAAACGCCTTCGCCCATCAGGTCGTGATAGACGTCAGACACGGCACGGGTATACAGATCGAGCCCCTGGTCGCCGGCGAATATGCGCGCAAAGAGCGAGCGTCCGGCACTGGTGGGCATGATCTCGACGCGAGGCTGGAGCACCGTATAGCCCGCATAGACGCGATTGTGCTCGTCAAAGCGGGCTCTGTTCAGCGGATGGGCGATCGTCGCCACCAGATCGACGGCGGCATCACGGGGTAGCACGGTATCCGCATCCAGGGTGATGACGTACCGGATCGATGTCAACGGCCGGGGCAGGCCGTCGGGCAGTATATAGGACGTATCCTGTGCGCCGTGCAACAGCCGGTTGAACTCGACCAGCTTGCCCCGCTTGCGCTCCCATCCCATCCAGCGGCCTTCGGCCGGGTTCCACTGTCGCCGACGATGAAACAGGTAGAATGGCCCCCTGCCGGCGATGCCATAGCGCTTGTTCAGGATGCGAATGCCTTCCTCAGCCTGGGCGATGAGCGCCTCATCCTCGGGAAGGGTCTCCTGATCGGCATCGGCCAGGTCGGTCAGCAGAGCGAAATAGAGCTGAGGGTCGTTGTTGCCCAGATAATGCCGCTCGAGCTGCTCGACCAGGCTCTTGACCTCTCCTTCGCTGGTGAGAAGCGAAGGGATGACGACTATGGTACGATAGCGCCGGGGGATGCCGTCTCGCAGATCCAATCGGGGCAGTACCCGAGGCGGTACTGTGTGGGTGACGATCCAGTTCACCACGTTCACCGAAACCGTAACCGCAGGAACGAGCCCGAGGAGGATGACGGCGATGAGCGTCCCGACTCCGGCGCCCACCGCCACCGCATACCGCAGCATAATCAGCAGCAACCCCAGCGTCACCAGGGAGATGCCCCCCAGATATACGCGGGTGGGATGGACGTGCACCCAACGACGCAGCCGATCGACCGCTCCCGGTCGATAAGACAGCTCAGCCTCGAGCCGGGCCTTTCCGGCATCCAGCAGATAATAACCGACATGAGCCTGGGACGTCTGGGCCACCACCCGGCGCAAGTCGATGATATGCCCGTCCCCATCGCCGCCGATATCGACAGCCCGGGCGTTACGCGACTGACGCCACTCGTCGGTGGCCGCATCTCGGGCGAGGTTCACGGCAATATGCGCCACGCGCTCCTCGTCCGTCCCCGCGGCACGGGCGATGTCCTCGATGACGCGACGGTACTGATTGCGTGTCTCGAAATCCATGCGCGCATAGATGTTGCCGGGATCGCGCCGCAGAATTTGCTCGACACGGCTGACATTATCGAAAAAGGTCTCCCAGTCTACCGTGTCGAGAACCCGCAAGCTATGAATGCTGTTTCCGACGATGAGGTCGTCAGAGAGTTCCTGCGCCAGATAATCGCCCGGCGCATCCTCGATGGGCGGAGCCTCGAGGTCGGTGACGCGGGCGATCGCCCGTAAGGTGTTCTCGATGCTGGCCAGACGCAACATGAGCGGCAGCGCCCAGATCTCGCCCATCGCCAGCGGGGTGACCGACTGGTAGGCGTGCAAAAAGCGCTCGATCGCCTCCCGCTCCAGGCTGCCCTGAGTGTAATGGACAATATGATGGGCCAGGGCATAGACCCGAGGGAGACCGGCCATCGGCGAGTTCTTTAGCAGGGGCAATTGCCGGTAATAATGCTCGGGCATGTCCTCACGCAAAAGGCGCAACGCCCGCTCGACAAGATAAAAGTTGTCCAGCAGCCACTCGGCGGCATACGACGCAGCCAACAGCTCTTCTCCGGCCTCGCGAAAATAGTCGTAGGCCGTACGGAGAAAGGCGCGCTGCCGCCCCAGATCGGCAAGCAAATACCTTCGTGGCCGTAAAGAGGATGACACGGAATGAGCCTCGGCAACCTGGCGCGCATAGAACTCTAGACTCTCCGAGGCATGAAGCGCACGGTCGACCTGCGTCTCCAGAGGACGACGGTTCTGATTCATCTCCACATCGGTCATAGCTTAGTGGCCTTTACGCTCCATGGATGATAACTCGGCAAGGGTAGGACCCACCTCTCCCGGCGATAAATCCTGCACAACAAGCAGGGGACTGGTCCCGTTCGCAATAAAGTTCAGAGTGACGCTACCATAAAGGGTCTGCGTCCGGCCCGAGTGGCCATGAGCCCCCAGAATAACCAGATCCACATCCTGCGTCTCGACAAACTCGTGTAACCTGATGGTTGGGCTCTCGCTGATCAGCAGATGCGTCTCGGCATCGAAATCGAGCCGCGCGCGAACGTCATCCAGATACTGCTCCGCCTGCAGGCGATTCCGTTCCACCATGCGCTCGACAAGCTCCACATCCTCGGAAGACAGAGGGCTCCGCGATGGAAGCTCGGGCGGTCGAACCACATGGGTCAACGCGATCTGTGCCCCGGTGTGTCGCGCCAGAGTGCTCACAGCAGGCAATACCACCTCGGCCCGCCGAGAGCCGTCCAGCGGCACCATGATACGTTTGTATTGCAGCCTGCTCAGCTCCTCATCGGCCAGCTGATAGGCACGGATGATAAAAGTCGACGCATAGCTACGCAGCACGATCTTTTGCACGACACTGCCGACATTCCACGGCGTAAGGCCGCTCCATCCGTGACTGGAAAGCACAATCAGATCGACATCGTTTTCCTGAGCATATTCGAGGATGCGCTCGGCCGCCGGGCCGTCGAGCAGGACCTGCCGTGTCTCGATGCCCAGATCCTGCAATTGAGCGGCCAGATCTCCCAGATAGGCATCCCCCTCGGCTCTCCACATCTGCCAGTCCAGAGGATCTACCGCCAGACTCTCGCCCGTGCGACATTCTTCCAACACGCGCAACAGGCTGATACGAGCTCCAAATGCCTGAGCGATAGTGATGGCGTGAGGCAAAACGCATTCGGCAAGCGGGGATCCATCCAGTGGAACGAGAAGATGATCGAACATGGTATCACGCGCTCCTTTTCAATCACATAAAGGAATATCCGGTGCCTCTTATCCCCGGGTCATTCGATCATGAAATGCCGCTCACACGAATGGTGGCATTCAGGCATGGGGCAGAGCACACATAGCGGCGGGATGCCGCAATGATATGCAGAGGTGGTGATATGATGCGCGGACGTAGAGGGTCGAGAGCAGCCGTGGTCGCAACAATCGGTAACGGCCTGTACTACGGAATATGGCAAACCACCT
This sequence comes from Anaerolineae bacterium, assembly GCA_050942995.1. Taxonomy (GTDB): domain Bacteria; phylum Chloroflexota; class Anaerolineae; order UBA1429; family UBA1429; genus JBMNOI01. The sequence continues at coordinate 12,279 of JBMNOI010000070.1, read as the reverse complement.
GAAGCGGGCCCAGAGTGGAATGGGGACAGAATTGAGCAACGCTGCGTCGGACCCGGCTTCTGCAAAAGTCAGGACTCATTATTAATGATTATTATAGTCATAAACAACGAGATGCGCAACACTGATAAGGACGATCGCCCAGGTTATCTCGCGAGAGAAGCTATGCGCACCGGCGATCGTTCGATCGCCCAGGTTATCTCGCGAGAGAAGCTATGCGCACCGGCGATCGTTCGATCGCCCTCGCTCGCCTAGGTCATCTCGACGCCTGCCAGGCGGATCAACTCGGCCGCAGCGCGTACAAAGACCGGGCCACGACGCCGAAGGAAATCCTTGAGGGCATCGGCCGACACCCGGGGCGTCATGTTCTCGTCGACCGTCAGCGGCACACCGTGAGGGATCAATAGCCCGCGCACGATCGCCCGCGCCGCCTCGCAGCGTCCGGGCTCGTTCAGGGTACGCACATAGATGAGGGCGCCGACCAGATCGCCCTGGCTCAGGCGTTCGTTTACTTCATCGGGGAATCCGGTGGGCACGGCCCAAGCCACCCCCTGATCGTCGGTCATCAGCCAAGCGCCCCCCTCGGCCCAGGAGCCCACGTGCGCATCCAATGCAGCGCGGAAATCGGCCATCAGAGACTGTCTGTCTCGCGGCGGGAGTGGCTCCTCCGGCTCATCGACCGGGGTCTCGGCGTCCGACTCGATCACCGGCATCGGCTCGGGTTCTGGCTCTGACGATACGGCCTGGGCCGGCGTCCCCTGATAGAGTCTCACCTGCGAGCGCGCTGTATCCAGTAGATGGTCCTGCCACATCGGCGGCAGGCTGCGAAACAGCCCCAGCAACGTCTCTTCGGCGTCGCTGAACTCCCCGGGCTCCACACCCGGGTAAAAGTATCCCACACCCTTACCCAGGATGGTGGCCAGCCGCGCCAGGTCGGCAGCGCTCACCCGTGTGCGGCCACGCTCCAGGTCCGATATCGTAACCTGAGCCACGCCCAGCGCCTCGGCAACCTGCCGTTGCGACAGCCCGGCCTCTTCTCTCGCTTTGCGAATGCGCCCGCGGATCTCGCTTTCGACGTCGATCATGCTTTTCTCTCCCACGATAGCGCCTCATCCCGGCAGAGAGTATAGCACGATCCTCTGCAAAATGCACATTCCATATCGCAAAATGCGATATGGAATGATCGCAGGAATGGGAGCGGAGGGGCAGACGTATCGGGGGCCACGATCGACTCATCGCATTTTGCGATAGCATTTCATTGCATCATCGGGCTCGCCGAGGGGCATCAGGGAGTGAGGCATCGAAAAAAGGCCGGAGGGCGCCCTTTCGAGAGCGAAATCCGGGGTCGGGGAGAGGCCTGAGGCGCAGATGAAGGCACTTTGCGCCAAACAGTCCGTCATATGAGATAGTGAGTATAATATATACTCACTATCTCGCGCGATTTGTCGGGGCTCGATGCGCCGCAAGAGGTATTCCGCGCCGCCCTTTCATCCCGCGGAACGCCTTGAGGACCGCTAAATCGTCGGAATGCGCCCAATTCGGCCGTTTTCGGCGCAGAGAGTATACTCACCTCTCGGGCGATGACCCGGAACGGGTCCCAGAGCGGACTCAAGTCGGCTCATCACCGCGCAAAGCGTCGGGCGCCCCTCTATCCCTGATCATCACCCAGGCCACTACGCCACCGGCCATGATCAACAGAGCGTTGATTAGCATCACCCGGTAGAACGCCTCGGTATATGAGGAGCGAACAGCCTCCCGGGCTTCGAGGGGCAGATCCTCCAGAGCCCCGATCGCCGCATTAGGGTCGACGCGCTCTTTGCTCAGAGGCGACGCAGGGGGCACCGACAGAGATCCCGCCAGATAGCCGTCCAGAGCCGTATTGAACGTCCATGATAGCACAATGCCGAGCCCGGCAATCGCCACCAACCCGGCCACCCGGGCGACCACCTGATTAAAGGCGGCGGCCAGGCCTCCATACCGGCTATCGACAGAAGACATGATGGTGTTGGTGAGGGGCGCCACCATCGCCGCCAGCCCCAGGCTGAACAACACAACGCCGGGCATGGTGCCCAGCCAGAAATTCGATTCGGGCTGCAGCCCCAGAAGGAGCAGGATGCCGCCCCCCGAGAGAAAAGGTCCCAGCGTCAGCAATCGCCGCGCCCCATGCCGTCCGGCCAGACGGCCGAAAAATGGGGAAAGAAAAAGCAAAATAGCAGAGATAGGCACAAACAGCAACCCGCTGATCAGGGCCGAAACGCCCATGACGCTCTGCACGTAGAGGATGAGGAAAAAGAGCAGCGCCTCGAGCGCGCCGTATACGGCAAAGGTATTGAGGTTGGCTCCGGAAAAATTGCCCAGGCGAAACAACCTCAGGGGCACCATCGGGTTGGACACACGGCTCTCCACCAGGATAAACAGCCCGATCCCGGCCGCCCCGATCAGCAGGCTGCCCCATGTCATGGGGTTGCGCCAGCCCCACTCTGGCCCCTGGACAAGCCACAGGAGCAACCCGCCAAAGCCAAGTCCGGCCAGAGCCGCCCCCGCCCAGTCCAGTCGACCTCTAACACCCTCTCGCGTCTCGGGCACATGGCGAATGATCAGCCAGATGGCGACGGCGATGAGGGGCACCTGGAAGAAAAAAGCCCAGCGCCAGGAGAACCTGTCGACTAGCCAGCCGCCCAGCAGCGGGCCGACGATAAGGGTAACACCCGACCAGCCCGACCAGTAACCGATGGCCGCACCTCGATCCTCGGCCCTCGTGTGTACCGCCCGCAGAGTGGCCAGTGGGGCGGGCACCAGAAACGCCGCCCCCACCCCCTGCAAAAGACGCGCCCCGATCAGCCATTCGATCGTCGGCGCCACCCCCGCAACCAGTGCCATGACGCCGAACAGTGTCATGCCGATCAGGATAGCCCTGCGACGCCCGTAACGATCTCCCAGCGCACCGGCGGGGATCAACAACACGGATAACGTGAGAAAATAACCGTTCACCGTCCACTGTAATCCGGCGAGACCGGCATCCAACGAACGGCCAATCGCCGGCAAGGCGACCGATACCACCGAGCCCGACAGAAAATAGAGCCCCGTCGCCATCGTCATGGTGACAAGGGTCCAGCGCAGAGTCGCCGCATCCCATGATGGAGGAGGGATCGGTTCTCTGGTGATCTCGGAACTATCGGTCATGGTCACCTCCCGACAAATCCATCACCACATTCATCACACCGGCAGAGCGTCGAGCGGGCATGGCAAGAGATCGGGCGATGTGCGAAGGAACCATGAAAAACAGAGATGAAACACTGAAAAGGCCAGAGCGGGGGCAGAAAGGGGTGAGTTGCACCGGTTGATCTCATCCTAAGGCGGATGAGACTCTCTGTCAACGTCGATCCCCCTTCCAAGGTCTCTGCTCTCTGCGACAGTTGACCCAGTTCCGGCCAAATTCACTCTGACATCCGGCCCGGTATATGCTATGATAGGGTTATAAGCGATTCATTTTCGCATCGTACTATCTACCCCCCATACAGGCAACAGTCGGCGATCGCCGACATCCATCCGACCTCGCCGGCACGCATCGCCCTCCCAACACACCACCCGATCATGTCGTCTCATCCGATCACCAGCCCCTTTAGGTGTCGCCCCGTCCTTGACATCTCGATCGCCCGGCGACCCGATCTCATAGATCGTAATGTGTTGTCATGAAGGGAGGGCTCTCATGCCCAAGCCGATTATTTTCGTGGTAGACGACGAGCCCGATAGTCTCTGGAAGGTGCAGCAAGAACTCACCCGACGCTATGGCGCAGACTATGCGGTGCATACCGAGACGGCCCCCGTTGCGGCATTGAGCCGCCTGGAGAAATTGCGCGACGACGGACATGAGGTCGCCATCATATTCGGCGACCTGTACATGCCCGAAATGGAAGGGGTCGATTTTCTGGCCAGGGCCCACGAAATCCTGCCCCATTCGAAACGGGCGATTCTGGTGCCTCTGGGGGATATCTCTTGCGCGGGCACGCTGTTACAGGCGTTGACCTTTGGTCAGGCCGATGACTATATCACCAAGCCCTTCAACACCCCCGACGAGCAATTCCATCGCGCCGTCAGCATCCTTTTGGAAGAGTGGGCACAAGCCCACCGCCCCCAGTTCCAGCTCATGCGCATCGTGGGCGAACGCTGGTCGACCCGCTCCTTCGAGCTGCGCGATATGATGGAGCGCGACGGAATACCCGGCATGTTCTACGATGCCGACTCGCCGGAAGGGTGCCATCTGCTGGAAGCGGCAGAGCTCACCCGCGACGATCTGCCGGTGGTGGTGCTTTATAACGCCAGAGTGCTGGCCAACCCGAACAATGCCGAACTGGCCGAGGCCATCGGCGTGAGCACCCATCCTGATGATGAGCTGTACGACCTGGCCATCGTCGGTGCGGGGCCGGCCGGCCTGTCTGCCGCCGTATATGGCGCGTCAGAGGGACTGAACACCGTCGTCATCGAGCCCGAGTCACCCGGAGGGCAGGCCGGCACCAGCTCGATGGTGCGCAACTATCTCGGCTTCCCACGGGGCATCAGCGGCGGTGATCTGATGCGTCAGGCCTATCGGCAGGCGTGGCTGTTCCAGACCCGCTTTATCTTTTCGCGCACAGCAGTCGGCCTGTCTACCGATGGTTCGACACATATCATCACGCTCTCTAATGGGGAGCGGGTTCGAGCGCGCTCGGTACTGCTCTCGGTGGGCATCACTTACAAAAAGCTCAACATCCCCGGACATGAGCGGCTGGTCGGCGCCGGCGTCTACTATGGTACGGCGGTCAGCGAGGCTCAGGCCATGCGCGACAAGGATGTCTACATCGTGGGCGCGGGGAATTCGGCCGGCCAGGCGGCGACCCATCTGGCAAAATTCGCCCGCCGGGTCACCATCCTGATGCGCGGCGCGTCATTGGCCGAGTCAATGTCCGACTATCTCATCCAGGAGATCGCCGCCATCCCCCATATCACGGTGCGCCCGTACATCGAGGTGGTGGATATCCTGGGTAAAGATCGCCTGGAAAAGCTCGTGCTGCGCGATCTCATCACCGATCAGAATGAAGAGGTAGAGGCTGCCGCCATCTTTATCCTCATCGGGGGTGTGCCGCACACCGCCTGGTTGACGCAGACGGTCCGTTGCGATGAGCAGAGCTATATCATCACAGGGCGCGACCTGATCGATGGAGAGCCGACTCTGGAAGAATGGCCGCTAGATCGCTCTCCCCTGCCGCTGGAGACCAGCATTCCCGGCGTGTTTGCCGCCGGAGATGTGCGACATGGGGCGGAGAAGCGGATCGCCGCAGCGGTCGGTGAGGGATCGATCGCCATCCGTTGCGTTCACGAATATCTGGCCGAGCAGCAAAAGGTACCGGCGTAACGGGCGGGCGGTTGATGCAACCCGTCGCCGGGAGAAAGAGGGCAAACAATGGCGGAAAATCAGGGTGAATGCACACATCGCGACATGATTCACGACGTGACGCCCAGCGCCCAGGGCTGTGAGGAATGCCTGGCCATGGGCGATACCTGGGTGCATCTGCGCATCTGCCGCACTTGCGGCCACGTGGGTTGTTGCGACAATTCCAAGAACCGGCATGCCCGCAAGCACTATCACACCACAAAACACCCCATTATCCAGTCGTTCGAGCCGGGGGAGGATTGGATGTGGTGCTACGCCGATATGGTGTGGGTCGAGCCGGTGGAGGTATAGTCGCTCCCGCCGATCCGGGCCATCCGGTGGCAGGCGGGTGGGCGGCTCGAATCGTCCGCGTAGGGGCACAGCATGCCGTATCCCTACAGGATTTCCCATCGGCGCATCCTATGGCGCCACGCGATAGCCATATCGATAGGTCTCGGCAAACCCCAGCCCGGCATATAGCCGCAGCGCCGGGATGTTATCCGGCATCACCTGCAGATAGGCCGTGTGCGCGCCACTGCGCCGCCCCCAGGTCAGCAGGGCCGACACCAGTTGCCGCCCATAGCCCCGCCTCCGATACTCTGCGTCGGTGACGATATCGAACAATCCCACATAGCCGGACTCGTTCACCGCCAGACCACAGGCCACCACCCGCTCCCCCTCTAGAATTGTCGCATACCGCGCCTCGGGCACCATGCCGGCCAGCATACGCGCCAGCGTCTCGTGGTGTCGCCCATCCACAGCGCTCATACGGCAGAACGCCTCCAGCCACCGCCGTGAAGGCGCTTTTTCCAGTGTCACACCCTCTATAAACACGTCATCCCATCCCTGCAGCGACCGCGTTTGTACGGCGGTGAGCGCCTCGTAGCGATAGCCCCGCGCCGCCAGCGCTTCATCCAGTTCGGGCGGCCGGCTTTCACAGGTGAGTTTGAACACCGTGCGTAGCCCACGGGCGCGATAGAGCCTCTCACAAGTGTCGATCTTGTGCTGCAGATCCTCAGTCGAGGGATACAGAGGGTTCACCGAGTTGGCCCGGCGGGTATAGCCGGAGGCGTAACGCAATACCCAGCCGTCGTAGAGCATCGTCTGCAGCGCCGGCCGGGCGTTCAAGGAAAGCTCTTCGATGGTGCGAATCATAGTGCCTTTCGAGCAAGTGATGCGGATCAGAATGGAGCGCGCCCCATTGGGGGCGATGAGGCGGCTGCGACGCGCCTCTCTAATAGAACAAAACGCTCCGGCTCTGCGTAAGAGCGTCGGAGCGGATACAGAAAAGACAGACAAAACCTACCAAAAGACACGGGAGTGGATGGGAGTCGAACCCACCAGGGCCGCCTCTCGGCACCCCTCAACGGTTTTGAAGACCGCGGAGCCCACCAGGACTCTGCCACCCCCCCCCTAGAATACCCTCGTTGCCCCGCGGCGTCAATTCCACGTGAGTTGCCTGCTGTTCCCCTGAAGGATCGAAACTGCCGGGCCCTGCGCCGCCACAAAGAAAGAGCCGCCGATATGGCGGCTCTCATTGAAAAGCGGTCACTCTCCGTTGCGTTCGTTGACGATCTGTCCGTCGGCCATACGGTAGGTATAGTCCACATACTCTTGCACCGTCGGATCGTGGGAGGTCATCACCACCGTGATCCTCTCCTCCCGCGCCACAGTACGGAAAAGCTCCATGATACTGCGGCCGGTGGTGCTGTCCAGCTCGCCCGTGGGCTCGTCGGCCAGAATCAGGCCGGGGTGATTGACCATCGCCCGGGCGACGGCCACGCGCTGCTGCTGACCGCCCGATAGCTCCTGCGGACGGTGTTTTGCCCAGCGCGTCAGCCCCACCATCTCCAGGCACTCCATCACCCGCTGACGGCGCTGACGACGCCCCACGCCCATCATCCGCATGGGCAGCTCGACGTTCTCAAAAGCCGACATGGTGGGCATCAGCGCAAAGGACTGGAATACAAAGCCGACCTGGCTGCGGCGCAACATGGTCAGTTCGCGGTCCGACAGCTCTGTGATATCGTCACCAAAGAGGAAAACCTGCCCCGTGGTGGGATGATCCAGCCCGCCGATGATGTTCATCAACGTTGTCTTGCCTGAGCCTGATCGCCCCATCAGGGCGATATACTCTCCCTTGTTCACCCAAAAGTTGACGCCACGCAGGGCGTGCACTTCTTGATGGTCTACCCGATAGACGCGGGTCACATCGATGCTCTCTATGACTCTGTTGCCGTTATGTGATGTCACAGTCTCTTCCCACCCCGTCACGACTCGTCGGCCTTTTCCCGTTTCAGCAGCCCGCGCAATCCACGGCTGGCATCCGTCAAGCGCAGCCGCCAATCTCGCGAGCGCTGTTGCGGCCCCCAGCTCTCGGCCACTTCCGAGAGCCGCGCCGCCTGGGCGCTGGTGTCGGTCAAGCCGCTGGCCGGCTTGATGAGAATCCCCTCCTCGGTCAGTTCGACCTCGGCACGATCGGCGATACCCAGTTCATCCAGATACTCTCGCGGAATCTGTAGCCGCCCGGCATAGTCCAGCACCACATATTCATGATAGGCCGCAGATTCTTCCTCCGGCGCCTCGATCTCTGCCTCGCCGTTGACAGGCTCGTCCGTATCGTCACCGGCCACGGGCGCCCGCATGGCATCGGCCACTTCCTGTGCGGTCCGCAGCCGCCGAACCCGCTCGCTGCTGGTCTTGCCATCGCGAATGGTCACCACGCGATCCACCTGATCGGCTATGCGTGGGTCATGGGTCACCGTCAAGATGGTCAGATTGTATTCGCGATTCAGATGCCGCAGGGTGTCGAGGATGGTTTGCGCCGTGACCGTATCCACCTCGCCCGTGGGCTCGTCGGCCAGCAATATGACCGGTTTGTTGGCCAGCGCCACGCCGATGGCGGTACGCTGCTGCTCACCACCGGAGAGCTGCTGCATGCCGTGATCGCGACGCTCCCAAAGCCCTACCGCCTCCAGCAGCTCCCGCGTCCATGTCTTGCGCTCGTTGTAGGGTATGCCCGAGATGATCATCGGCATCTCGATGTTCTCCTCCACCGAGAGGTATGGGATCAGGTTGCGCGACGGTTGCTGCCAGAGAAAACCGACCTTTTGCCGGCGGTAACGCGTCAGAGCAAAGCTGGAGAGCTTGAGCAGATCCTGTCCGTCGACGATGGCCTTGCCCGCCGAAGGACGATCCAGCCCCCCCAGAATGTTCATCAGGCTCGACTTGCCGCTGCCGCTGGGGCCGACGATGGCCATGAACTCGCCACGCTCGACCACCAGGTCGAGGCCCTGCAGCGCAAGCACTTCGAGATCCTGCACCTTGTATATCTTGACCAGTCCGTCACAAAGAATCATGGGGCCATTGGATGCCATATCACACTGCCTCTCCAAGCTTGACCGCTTCGAATATCTTGAGGTGCATCAGGAACCATATCATACCGGCGATGGCGGCGACGAGCATGATGCCAAAGACGGCATAGATACGAAATATATCGTTCCAGGCGATGAGGACGACAAAGGGCGGGATGTTGACATACCGTTCTGCCCCCACCTGCAGAAATGGGATGAACCGATCGCTCACCCAGATGCCCAGGCCCGTGCCCGCTGTGGTGCCGGTCACAATGAGCAACAACTGCTCGATGCCCAAAAAGCCGACCATCTGCCCCACCGACAGACCGATCGCCCGTAACACGCCGAATTCGATAAAGCGCCGCCGGAAAGAGATGAGGGCGTGCAGCAAAAAGCCCAGCAGGGTCAGCACCGCCGCGGCGGCAAACCCCACCGAAAGAAGCCCGAACACGCCGGTGCGCTCGGGTCGATCCTGCTCTTCGGCGATGGATTCGCGGCTGCCTCGCATAGAGAGCACCCGAATGTCATATTCGGCCAGGGCGTTGCGCATCTCCTCAGGGTCGATACCCGGCTCGGTGGTCACCCACACATCGTATGGGAATATGCCGCCCATCTGCTCGAATACGTAATCCAGATTGCCCACAAACAGATACCCCGTCTCGTCGTCAGGATAGTATGTGGGGAAATACTGCACCATGTCGGCCACGATGAACGGTATCCGCCGCCGCTCGCCGTACATCGAGATCGTCAGCTCCACCCGATCGCCGGAGTGGATCTGGTATTCGCGCATAAACTCGGGGTTAACCAGCAGGGCCGATTTATCCAGCGCCAGCCGATTCATCAGCGTCCCCAGAGAGCTGGATGAGAAATCACTTCGAAAAAAAGCCACCTGGGGGAATTCCATCCGATCGATTCCGTAAAAGCGCCCCGGCGCCGCATTGCCGCCGATGTTGGCCGACGCCATATACGAACCGATGCGGGTAGCGCCGGTGATGCCGGGCACACGCAGGTGCTCGCTCACCGGCACAAAGATCCAGCTCCCCATCTCGACGGCCTCGGTCGGCGTCTCTCCGTCACCATCGTCGGTCACCCCCGGCTGGTCGTCGGGGCTTTCGCCGGCCTCGACCAGCATATAGTCCGAGCCTGTGCGATAGTACATGCGATGGATCAGGCTCTCGTCCAGCGTTCGCGCCATCGAGGCGGTAAAGGTGGCCAGGCTCAGGGTCAGCACCAACAGCAACAGGGCGCCGGTATACTGCCGCGAAACGCGCGCCAGTTGCCGCAGGGCCAGCACTACGGCCACGGCCTGCACCGTCTGGCCGGTGGCCCAGGCCAGAAACTCCATCAGCAGCGGGAAGAAGCGGATAAAAAGCAACGATATCGCCAGAATGGTGACAGACGGCACCAGAAAAAGCAGCGGATCCTGGAATGGGTCGCCGTTGCCTCCGCCCAGAATGGCGATCGTTCCGCGATTGCTCAGCACATAGTAGCCATAACCCGCCGGAATCAGCAGCAACAGATCCAGAAAATAGCGCTGCCAGAGCGGGCGCTCCATATCTCGCGCCCTTTCGTGCTTGTAGGTGACGATGGTCAGTCGCGCGGCGCGCATGGCCGGCCACAGGCTGGCCAGCATCCCCACGGCCACCCCCACCAGAGCAAATCGCACCGCCCTCGGCGTCACCAGAACGTGCAGCGGCTGGCGCTCGCCAAAGGTGAGGAACGAGATAGTGTTACCCATCACACCCGCCAGATACCGCCCTGCCAGCAGACCGAACCCCAGCCCGATCAGGCCGATCAGGGTCCCTTCCAGAGCATAGATGCCCACCATCTGCAGATCGCCGGCGCCCCGGCTCTTGAGGATGGCGATCTCACCCCTTTGCCGCTCGACCACCATGCCTGAGATCATCCCAATAAAATAGAGCACCAGGCCCAGGATCGGAGCGGCGAACACATAGAGCACGATGGTCATTACAAAGGTGGTCCAGCGATAGTTCTCCAGCGCATCCACCGGAGAGACGTCCAGCGTGGTGTTGGGCAGCAGCGCGCTCACACGCGTATTGGCATAGCGCACGCGCCCCAACAGCCCGGGCACATCATCGGTACGCACATGGTCACCGTCAAACACCATATACCAGATGGCGGCATAGATCTCGCCGCGCATCTGCGGCGCCAGGCGCAGGCGAAACGTCTCTTCCGGCACCAGGAACACGCTGTTCATCGTATCGGGATTATAGAACCAGAAGGGATGGGAGGCATCGATCGGCTCCCATATCCCCCCGATCCGCAGGGTGATCTGGACCTGCCTCACCTGGTCGCCCGAATCGTCGCGACGAAACACCACATAATCCTCGCCCACCTGCACGCCGGTCTCGTTAGAGAACGCCTGGCTCACCAACACCGAGATGACATCGCTCTCCATATCCAGCGTGGGAAACTCGCCGTCTACCACATGGATATGCTGCTCGACATCCTGGATAAAGCCCAGGCTCACCCACCCCAGCGGCTGACGAATGCCGATATAGGAGGCATCGGCGGCGGGAAAGAGCGAGAAATTGTCCGTTTTGACATGGCGCGTGGAGGTTTCCAGCGGGAGCCCGATCAGCCCGGGCACTGATCGGGTCAGATACTCGTTCACCGGGGCATAGTCGTCCATCTCGATGGCGCCATGCCACGCGCCGATGTAGCGATACATAAAGGCAAAAGCAGGCCGAGGGCGTCCACCATCACCCTCGGCCCGGCTCAACCGTTGCTTCAGCACCTGAAAGTTTGCCGCATCCGTGTACAAAGGGACCGAGCTGATCAACGCCACCGCGGTGGTCAACCCTACGATGGAGCACAGCGTCAAGCCTTTGTTGTTCCACAGCCGCTTCAATGCGACCAGGATCACGGAGATCAAATTCATGGCTCCGGCTCCCGCTATTGTCCGACGACGACATCACCCTCTTCCAATCCGTCGAGAATCTCTACGCGGTCGCTGCTCTCGATGCCGATGGTCACATCCACACGGCGCTCGCGGCCGTCCTCCTGCACCACCACAAACTTGCGCCCGGCAAAGGTGCGAATGGCCGCAGGGGGTAGCCAGAGCGTATCATCCTTCTGTTCCAGAACAACCTCCACCCGTACCAGATCGCCCGGCTGGATCGCCAGATCTCGGGGATCAAAGCTAATGCGGGTGTATTTATCCGGGGTATCCACCGCCGTGCTTCCGCCTCCACCTCCGTAAGGATATGGAAGCTGCTCGATCACGCCAGAGAGCTCCTGGCCGGGAAAAGCCGAGAGGACGATCGTCGCAGATAGCCCTTCGGACAGGCGCTCTAGCTGGGCCGTCAGCGGTTCGGCCGTGACCTCGAGCTCGGACTCGTCGGCCACCACGATCACAGGGCGATAGGCGTTCGCCGTATTCCCCTCATAAGCCCCCACCGAGGTCACCTTGCCGGTGATCGGGCTTGTGATCTGCGTGTTCTCCACCTGGGCCGTCAGGCGGTCCACCGTCAGTTGGGCGCGCTCTACCGCGCGGGC
>JBMNOI010000069.1:0-20418 GCA_050942995.1 Anaerolineae bacterium | reverse complement strand
TATCGGTGCGTCCGGCATCGCCGATATGAACATACTTTATCCCCGGAATCGCCTCACCCAGCACCTGTTCCGGATAGATGATGGTGCCGTCATCCAGGGTGATAGGCTGCCCCTGGACCAGGGTGCGACGCTCAGGGCCTCTGGGCACGCCCAGTCGCTCGGCCACATCCGAGAGGAACGGGCGCCGCTCGCGCTCCTCAAAAAGGTACCCGAAACATCCCGGTCCTCGATGGGTGACGGGGAATGCCGAAATGGTGACGGCATCATCCTCCCAGATGATGCCGGGGCGAATGGGGACAAACTCGATGGCCATATCGACCTCCCCACCGCGCAACACCACTTGCATCAGATCTTCAACCCGTTGCAGGGCCCATTGCCCACCATAGATCTTGAGCGTGGACATGGACTCCCATCGGGCAAAGGTAGAGACCAGCCCTCCCAACCCCAGGATGTGGTCCAGATGACCGTGGGTGAGCAGAACCTTGTCCAGTTTGCGAAAACCCAGCCCGGTGCGCAGCAATTGCCGCTGCGTGCCCTCGCCGCAGTCGATTATGAATCGCTGATCGCGAAACATGACCAGGTTGGCCGAGAGCCCTCGATCAATGGAAGGGGCCGAGGCCGAAGTGCCCAAAAACACGATCTCGAACATGCCAAGCGACGTCCTCTCATCGTTTCGATCATCGTCTGCGACGCCGGCGGACGAGCACCGGCCCGTGAGGCACACATTCAGGATGCGTGGCCGCCGGAATAAGCATTCGAGGAGCTACCCCAAAACATCCTGACGGATGCAGATCCCGCCTTCAGGGCCGAACCGGCCCAAAGACGCGTTTTGGGGCAGCCCCCCGGCTGAAACGCTCTCAACATCCAACGGGCAGGGTAGACGCCCTGCCCGGCAGGCCGGGCCTATAGCTCTTTGCCCATGGCCATAATGGTCACCATATCATCATAACCCAGCCGCCTGTACAGGCGAATGGCAGCCTGGTTCTCACGGCGAACCAGCAAATTGACCTTCAAACACCCCATGGCCCGCAGGCGCTCTTCTACAGCGTTTACGAGCGCCGTACCGACTCCTCGGTTGCGATACGCATCATCCACAGCCAGATGATGGATCCACCCGCGACGGCCGTCCCACGCCCCCATAATGACGCCGATGACACGGCCGTCGTCACTCTCGGCCACCAGAAACAGCTCTGGATCTCGCTTTAACTTTTTGGCGATTTTAGGACGCGTATCCGATGGACAATCTCGATGCCCGGGCCGGCCGAACTCCACAGGCCGAGGACGGCATCGTAATCGTCCATCGTAAAGCAACGAAGAGAGTAGCTGTTCTGCTCGCTCACATTATAGATCGCTCACTCATCCATGCCAACCACAGCCCGCCACGGCCCGTGGATGCCGTCTTCGGTTACGCCATAGTAGATCGAGATCTTGCCGTCGGGACCACGTTGCACCAGGTCATAGTGCGTGCGTCCGGCGCGCAGATATCGGTGCCACAGGCCCAGGTCACCGATCCAGGTCACCTTATCGTCCTGAAAAGTGCTCTTTTCCTTCAGGGCAATGGCATATCGCCAGAGTCGCCGGGCAGAGTTTCGGGTCACATTCTGTACCTTGCCGCCATCGCGCAGATCGCGCATCGTGTGATAGAGCACGCCCTTGCGCTCGACCGTCTCGACGATCTCGACGCCGGTGCGTGGCGCCGCGACGGGCATATCATCGGCCGACGCGCCGTTGGGCTGGGCCCCATTAGTGTTCGGCCTGCCTCCTCCGGCAGGGACCTTTGCCCGCTCTCCCCCCGAGGGCTTTTTCCTGGATTCGGGTGACGGAACAGAGGGCGCCCTGCCCTGAGCCGGCTGACGGGTTGCAGGGCGGGGCTCGAGGCGCCGTTCCTCCGGCTGAGAGATCAGAGTGCGCTTGATCAACGCGACGATCTCGTCGCGCATGGCCAGACTGGTCTCGGCCTCTTGCCGTAGATAGATCTTGCTCCCCTCCAATACATAGGGGATTTTATCTCCCTTGGGCACGGCGATGCGGATGATGTTCTTGCCCTTGCTTTTGAGCACCTGCAAGTTCACTTCCAGAGGCGGGGTGACGAGATTCTCGATCTCGCCACGCAGCTCGGCGATCGTCTGCTCCGGGTTCTCGATGCCACGCGGCGACACTCTGCGGTTGGCGCTGACGCCGACAAAGATGGTGCCCCCGTTGGTGTTGGCAAAGGCCACCACATCACGCATGATGGCGTGCAACCGGCCACCCTGGCGGGTCATCTGCTCGTGAAAGCTCTGTACGATGGTGGGGCCCTGATTGCGCGCGGCCTCTACGGGGTCATAGCTTTCGGCGGCCGTGCGGCTATAGGGGCGCACGCGGGTAAAGTCGTTCCCCAGGAACAACGCCTTGAGCGCTTTAAAGCTCTTCTCCGGCAAGAGCACCTCGGTGGCGCGCTCGCCCACCCCCAGATCTTTGCCTTTGCCCTGGATGCGGTGTGAATCCGAGCCCTGGATGCAAAACATCCGTCGCGGATACTGGGGTTTGGAGCCGTTAAAGAACGATGCGGTGGTGCGCCGCCGGTTGCTCCCCAGATCCGTCACCTCCAGGGCATGCAGGTCCGGATCCTGTGTATAAGCGATGCGCGTCTGACCGCCAAAGTCAAAGCCAAACATGGCGACGCCATGCGTCGAGTTGGCGTGGGCGGCGATCACCAGCCCCCCCTCTTCGGCGATGGTGTGATAGGCGGTCAACACATCGCTGGTGGCGCCCACCTCGGTCTCGCCGGAATCCAGCGACTCGAACGGCACATTCAGCGTCAGGAGCAGGTGCTCCAGCGAGCGAATGGGCGTATCCGGGTCAAAGATGCCGAGAATGTGAAAGCCAAAGGTCGCCGTCAATTCGAATCCCGGTAACACCAGGATTTTCCCCAAAAGCCGGCGGTACTCTTTCAGGCGCTCTTTCTCATCGGCGCGCAGGCGCCCGCTGGCCTCCCAACGCTGCAGATCCGATATCTCTTGCTTCATGGCCGAGTAGCTGGCTACCGTGTTATGGTCGGTGAAGGCGATGATGTCCATCTCCTCCGACTCGGCCTTTTTCAGAATGTCCAGGTACGAAATGTCCGGTTGCTGATGATCTTTCGACGCCGGAGTGTGAATGTGTAGATCAATGCGGAGCCACTCCATCTTTTGCGCGTTCTGGTCCGCTTTGTTCCTTCTGCTTCTGGGCACTGTTTATCCCTTCCGAGTTTCCAAAGGCCGCATCAAAGACCTGCTCCACTCGGTCGACGAGAATGAATTCCATCTCGTTGCGTACATCTTTGGGTATATCTTCCAAGTCCTTCGAGTTCCGGCTCGGTAGACACAGCACCCGCAATCCCGCGCGATGAGCGGCCAGGACCTTTTCCTTGATTCCGCCCACCGGCAACACCTGCCCTCGCAGTGTGATTTCGCCGGTCATTCCCAGGTCGCTGCGAATCGGCTCTGCCCTGAGCAACGAGGCCAACGCCGTGGCCATCGTCACTCCTGCCGAGGGGCCATCCTTGGGAATGGCGCCGGCGGGGATGTGCAGATGAATATCCACCTTTTCAAAGATGTCAGGATCAATGCCGAGGTCACCAGCTTTTGAACGGACGTAACTTAGAGCAGCCTGGGCCGACTCGCGCATCACATCACCGAGTTGTCCGGTGACAATAAAGCCCTTGCTCCCTTTCATCTGGGTGGCTTCAATAAAGAGAATATCCCCACCGGTGGGAGTCCAGGCCAGGCCGGTAGCTACTCCGGGTACCTGTGTACGCTCTGCCGCCTCGAAGAAATAGGGCGGGCTGCCGAGATATTGGGTGATCGCGTCGCCGGTAATGATCGTTTGTTCGGCGCCATACTCGGCGTCACCATTTGCTGTGACGCTCTCGGCCACCCGGGTAGCCACCTTGCGACAAACCGTGCCGATCTGCCGCTCAAGCTCACGCACCCCTGCTTCGCGGGTATACTCCCGGACGATACGTCGTAAGGCATCGTCCTCGAAAGAGATCTCACGGGGGCGTAGTCCGTTTTCGCGAATCTGGCGAGGAATCAAATAGCCTTTAGAAATGGCGATCTTTTCCTCCTCGGTATAGCCGGATAGTTGCAATATCTCCATGCGATCTCTCAGTGGAGCAGGGATTGTATCGAGCACATTGGCTGTCGCAATAAACATCACCTGTGAGAGATCGAATGGGACATCGAGGTAGTGGTCCCGGAACTCGCGATTTTGCTCCGGGTCCAGCACCTCTAATAGCGCTGAGGAAGGGTCCCCCCGAAAGTCGGCCCCGAGCTTGTCGACCTCATCAAGCATGAACACGGGGTTGCGGGAGCCTACACGGCGAATGGCCTGAATGATTCGCCCCGGCATGGCGCCAATATAGGTGCGCCGATGTCCGCGAATCTCGGCCTCGTCATGTACGCCCCCCAGAGACTGTCGGATGAACTTGCGCCCCAGCGCGCGGGCGATAGACTGCCCCAGCGACGTCTTGCCGACGCCGGGCGGTCCGACAAAACACAGGATGGCACCCTCTCGTTCTCGCCGCACATAGTCACGCGCGTCCTCGGTATCTTCTCCGTCGGTCTCGGATTCGCCGTTTGCCCTCTCGCGTCGCAACTTGCGCACGGCCAGGTATTCGATGATACGATCTTTGACCCGTTCCAGATCGTAATGGTCCTCGTCCAGAACCTGCCGTGCCTGCACGATATCCAGGTTGTCGATAGTCACCACCTGCCAGGGCAATTCGGTCAGCCATCCCAAATACGATCGAATAACCGAATATTCGGCGGCAGCGGTGGGCAAGCTGGCCAGGCGCTCCAATTCGCGCAGCGCCTCGCGCTTGACCTCCTCGGGCATCCCTATAGACTCGATCTTTTCCCGAAGCGCGTTGACCTCGGCGGCCTGTTCGTCCTCCTCTCCCAGCTCTCGCTGAATGGCCTTGAGCTGCTCACGCAGATAATACTCGCGCTGGACCTTTTCGATGCCAGACTGGGCATCGGTCTGGATCTTTTTGCCCAACTCGAGCACGTCCAGCTCGCGGGTGAGCACCGCGAGCAACCGGCGGAGCTTTTCCGACACATCGTCCAGCTCCAGAATCTCCTGGCGAACGGACATCTCCATGCGCGTGCTGGTGGCCACGGTATAGGCCAGTTGTCGGGCATCATCGGCGCTTAACGCGCTGGCCAGCATCTCTTCGGGAATGTGGGTCGAAAGCTCGACCAGCCGACGGAACATGTCGCTGACGCTGCGCACGAGGGCATCCAGCTCTATGCCCTCCTCAACGATGTCGGACGCCACCTCGTAGCGCGCCCGCATATAGGGGTCGACCTGAGTAAACTCGCTCAGGCGGATGCGTTCCAGCCCCTGAACGATGATATGCAGCGTACCGTCGGGCGAGCGAGCCAGGCGATGTACCATGGCCATCGTGCCCATATCGTACAGATCGGCCGGCATCGGATCCTCTACGTCGGGATCCTTGAGCGCCACCAGCGCCACCAACCGATCCGCCAGCACGGCATCGTCAATCAGGCGGACCGAGCGCGGCCGCTGGACCACCAGGGGAACCACCGTCAGGGGAAAGACGACGGTATTGCGCAGCCCCAGCACAGGGAGCTGCTCGGGCATGGGCATCTCGTCGCCCTCTGGCGCCCGTTCTTCAGTCATCTGATCCATTTGAGATTCCGAGTCAGACAATGCCAGATACTCCATGACCTACCACGTGATAGCGATGATCCCCACGATCTCGTATTCCGGATACAACACCCATGCACCGCGGTCGCCACGCGGCCCTCTCAGCTCTCCTCCTGCCGCTCACTGTGGGGTACGCTGATCGGCACACGATACTCGCGCGCTTTGGGCAGCGTAACAAAGAGAAAGCCGTTTTCGTATGTCGCCTCGACGGCCTCCTCGTTCAGCGCACGATCCAACCGCACCTCGGTCCGAAACTCGCCGTAGCTGATCTCCATGTTGTGATAGATCAACTTGCTGGCAGGGTCCTGGCGCCGACCGCTGATGACGAGCCGCCGATCGATCAATGATATCTCGATATCGTCCTGATCTGCGCCGGCGATCTCGACCTTGACCACGAACTGCTCATCGGTTTCATACACATCGGTAGGCGGACGCCATATACGACGAGGGCGCACCAGATACAGGTCGTAGCTGCCGGATATCCGTGAGATATCTATTCCACGTTGCTGCGGGGTGCGATTCGAACTCGATACAATTCGCCCGGGAGCCATGGGCATCGCTCCTCCGGATAGACAGAATAGCCACTTATACCTGTTGGATTCTACCACATTTGCCCAATGGACTCAAACAACTCTGTCGGCACAGAGCCCCGATTCAGGCGAAAAAGATACGTCAAACTGGAGGAGGAAGGAGGGTGCCCATCGATAGACACCGATCCGGGTCGATGTAACACATCGGACCACCGTCGATCCGGGCTGTGCACGATGGACAGAGACCTTTGAAAGGAGATACCTGACCATCGATTCGCTTCGCTTGCCCTCTGCTCTCTTCCGATTTATAATGAAGCGAGTCATTCGCAGGTGGATGCACCGCGCCCGATATGCTGCCGTCCCCTGCGCAATCTACCAAACCACCACCAGCACAGTCCAGCCGCCTCTGGCAGGCAAGCCTTTTATGGATAGGCCCACATGCTGATACGACCCAAGGCCCTCGTCCTCGGAGGCGGGGTGGCCGGTGCGAGCGCGGCAATCAATCTGAGTCAACGGGATGTGGACGTGACCCTCGTCGAGCGCGATGCGGTGCTCGGGGGGAACGCCCGTACCGTGTGCTGCAAGGCCGTCGACGGCGAGTGCCAGTTCTGCGGCGGGTGCCTGCTGGCCGATACGATGCGAGATCTCGATTCCGTCGAGAGGCTCCATACCCTGACCCGAACCTCCGTGGTGCGTGCACGGCGCGCCGACGGAGGTTTTTACGTCGAAACCGCGCCCGGCAACGGAGAGGCGTTCTATGACGCCGTGATTCTGGCCACCGGTTTTGCCCCCATCGACGCACGCACCAGGGGCTCCTACGGTTACGGCGTTCTGCCCATGGTGACCACCGGCGAAGAGATGGAGCGCCGGCTACGACAAGAGGGGCAGCACGCGTACGACGATCTGCCCCTGGAGCGCGTGGCGTTTATCCAGTGTGTGGGCTCGCGCGACGAGCACGCCGGCCGCGGCTACTGTTCGCAGGTGTGCTGCCGCTACGCGGTACGCCTGGCCCGCCTGCTCAAGGCGCAACGCCCCGATTCAGAGATCACCCTGTTCAAGATGGATATCCAGGTCGCCGGGCGCGACTTTGCCCCCGCCCGGGCCGAAGGGATCCGCATGGTGGCGGGGCTGCCGGCGGTGATCCGCCGCGCCGAGGATGATCCCACCCGGGCCGAATTCCTGTACGACGACATTCTGGAATCTGCACCGCGCCGCGAGACGTTCGATCTGGTGGTGCTCTCGGTGGGCATGCGACCGCGTGACGATGCGGCCGCTGTGGCCGGAATGTTCGGCCTGCATCGCAACATCGACGGGTTTTACGCCACCACCGATGACGGGGTGAGCACCCTCGTGCCCGGCCTCTTTGTGGCCGGGGCCTGCGGCGCCCCCCGCGCCATCGCCGAATCGATCGTCCACGCTCAACAGGCCGCCGAGACCTGTCATCGTTATCTGCTGGGGAGGGCGCCATGAGTGGGCGTTTCCCCGCAGGGTGTGAGGTACTGGTGCTGGGGAGCACGATCGAGGCGGCACGATCTGCCAGAGAGCTGTTGACCCTGGGCTATGGCGTGCACTGGGCCTCGCCCGACGGTCCCCCGGCCGACGTGCCCTCGCCCCGTCCCGACTTGTCCATCTACGAGAGGCATACCCTCATCACGCTGGACGGCCACGTGGGCGCATTTACCGCCACATTGAGCGATGAATTCGGCCGTGCGATCCACATCGAGATATCGGCCGTCGTCGTCGCCACCGGCAGTGGGCAGGGCCCCCCGCCGGAGATCGGCGGGCCGGCGGCCTCGCCATGGCTTTTGTCCCTGTCTCACGCAGAGAGACGGCTAACGACCGACCACCTGCGTGAGAACAGCCTGGCCTATCGGCTCACCCCCGTGGCGCTGGTGTTGGATCTGGGCGAACAGACGGGCAAGGAGAGAGCCACCGCCGCTCTGCATCTGGTGCAGCGGCTGCGCCGCCGGAGCCACGCCGAGATCTATTGCTTCTATCGAGACCTCAAGGTCGATTCGCCGGGATTGGAGCGCCTCACCCGCGAGCTGCGCAGAGACGGCGTGGTATTCGTCCGCTATCGAGGGCCGGACCTGCCCATGTGTGAGGGAGACGAGGGCATCGTCATCGACGGACCCGACGGCCCCGTGCATGCCCGGCCGGTCATCGTGCCCGAAAGAGTGTGCCCGCGCGACGATACCGCCGCGCTGGCCGCCGCGTTACGCGTTCGCCTCGGCGAGGACGGTCACTTTCAGCCGATAAACGTACGCGCCTATCGCGCCGGACTGGCCTCCCGGCGGGGCATCTTTTTCGCCGGACGCTGCCACATGGATTGTAGCCTCGAAGAGGCAGAGGCCGACGCCGAGGCCGTGGTCGCCGCCGTAGACGCCCTGCTGGGGCGGGGATATATCAAGTCGGAGGCATCGCCGGCCCGTGTCGACGCGGAAAAGTGCATCCGTTGCCTGACCTGCGTGCGCTCCTGCCCGCATGCCGCCGTCGAAATCGCCTCGTACGACGGGGTGACGGCGGCGCGGGTGGCCGAACCGGCCTGTTTTGGCTGTGGAATTTGTGCCGCCCATTGCCCGGTGCGGGCCATTGAGATGGTGGGATCGGCGTTACCCGCCCGGCTGCAGGGGGACCCGGTATGACGACGACGCCCGGCAAACGGTGGGTGATATTCGGCTGCGAGCGCTCTGCCGGTATGGCGCGAAAAGAGCTGGAGGCCGCCGGTTACGAATGGCCGGATATCGAATGGGTAGAGCTGCCCTGCGGAGGCGCGCTCGACGGGCTGTATCTGCTCAAGGCCTTTGAATCGGGCGCCGATCGCGTGCTGGCCCTCATCTGTCAGGAGGGCGCGTGCCGTTCTATCGACGGCAGCCGCCGCGCCATGGCAAGAGTCGATGCCGCCCGTTCGCTGCTGGAGGAAGCCGGTGTAGAGGGCTGGCGGCTGGCCTGCGAGACGATATCCCCCACGATGGCGGCGGATCTGGTCCGCATCATCGAATCGTTCCGTGCCTTCGAGCCGGAGAATAGTGCCACAGACGAGGCAAGCGCATGATCGTCGCTGAACGCAAACCGCTGGCCGAGATCGCGGCCAACCTTCAACACACCCGCCGCCTGCTGGTGCTGGGCTGTAACACCTGTGTGGCCGTGTGCCTGGCCGGCGGCGAGCGCGAGGTTCAGGTGATGACCTCTGCGTTACGCCTGGCTCTGCGCGAGACCAACCCGGATATCATCATCACCGGCCGCGCCGTAGAGCGCCAGTGTGAGGAAGAGTTCAACGCGCCGCTGGCCGACGAGATCGCCAATCACGATGTGGTGCTCTCGATGGCCTGTGGCGTGGGAGTGCAGACGCTGGCCGAGCAGTTCCCCGATGTCATCGTCTATCCCGCGTTGAACACGCAGCATATGGGCCGCCCTGAGGAGTTGGGCATCTGGTCGGAGCGCTGCGCCGGTTGCGGCAACTGTGTGCTCGATCGCTTCGGCGGCGTGTGTCCCATCGCCCGCTGCTCCAAGAACCTGCTCAACGGTCCCTGCGGGGGCTCGGAGAACGGTCGCTGCGAGGTGGATCCCGAGCATCTGGATTGCGCCTGGCAGATGATCTACGATCGGCTGGTGCGTATCGGGCAGGTCGATCGGTTGCTGGCCGTCGAGCCGGTCAAAGATTGGTCGCCCTCGCGGCATGGCGGCCCGCGCCGCACCGTGCGAAAGGATATGCTGCGATGAAATCGGGCAGCCGTCTGGAGGCCATCCTGAGCTCGGGGACGTTCGCCGTCACCGCCGAGTTGGGTCCGCCCAAGGGGCCCGATGTCGAGGTGGTGGCGAAAAAGATGGGCCTGCTGCGAGACACCTGCGACGCCATCAACGTCACCGACAATCAGACCGCCATCGTACGCCTGAGCAGCGCCGCTACCTGCGCCCTGTTGTGCCGCGACGGATTAGAGCCGGTGATGCAGATGACCTGCCGTGACCGCAACCGGCTGGCCATCCAGTCCGACCTGTTCGGCGCCGTCGCGCTGGGCGTGCGCAACCTGCTCTGTCTCTCGGGAGATCATCAGGTGTTCGGCAATCATCCCACGGCCAAAAATGTGTTCGATCTGGATTCGGTACAGCTCGTTCAGATGGTGGCGCGTATGCGCGACCAGGGGCTCACCGCAGGAGGCGATCCCGTCGAAGGAGCGATGCCGCTCTTTATCGGTGCGGCGGCCAATCCGTTCGGCGATCCGTTCGAGATGCGGATCATCCGCCTGGTGAAAAAGGTGGCCGCAGGCGCCGATTTCATCCAGACGCAGTGCATTTTCGATATCCCCCGCTTTCGCGAGTATATGAAGCGTGTGGTGGATATGGGCCTCCACGAAAAGGTCCACATTCTCGCCGGAGTCATGCCGCTCAAGTCGGCGGGGGCGGCGCGCTTTATCAACAGTAACGTGCCAGGTATATCGATGCCCGACGAAATCGTGCGGCGCATGTCCGGCGCCGGCCGCGGCAACAAGGCCCGGGCCGAGGGGATCGCCCTGTGCGCCGAGATGATCCAGGAGCTGGCCGAGATCGAAGGGGTGCACGGTGTGCATATCATGGCCGTCGAGTGGGAAGAAGCCGTGCAGCCCATCGTCGAGAGGGCCGGATTGCTGCCCCGCCCGACGATGGCCGATCTCTCCGGGGCAGAGGAATAGAGGGTAATACCATGGCGAACGGCAGCGAGTACGACCCCAATTTCAAGTATGATGTGGCCGCCCAACCCGGTGGCGATCAGATCAAGGTCTGCTATTCGTGCGGCACCTGCACGGCGGGGTGCCCCGTCACCGAGGTGGATGAGCGCTACAGCCCTCGCAAGATCATCCGGCAGGTGCTCATGGGCCAGCGGGCGGCAGTGCTCTCCAGCGAGCTGCTGTGGTATTGCGAAACCTGCTATACCTGCACGGCCTACTGCCCGCAAAACGTCCAGTTCGGCGACGTGATGCGCGCCCTGCGCGAGATGGCGGTGGTCGAGGGATATTTCGACGCCGGATTCCTGCAGCGGGTGCAACGGGTCGATCGTCTGGCTCACAGCCTGCGCCTGGAGTTGATTCGCGCCATATTGGAGACGCGAGACGAGCCCGGCCCCGCGCGACTGACCGACGTGGCGAACAGGGTGGCGAAAAAGATCGAGGACGCAGAGTTATAGGGAACACAGCAAGGACACGGCATCGCGTGTCGTTACAGGATCGGTCGTACGTATTCATTCAGGGCAGAGGGGCATTATGACGTTACAGCCCACAGACAAGAAAACGGGAGCGGTTCTGGTGGTGGGCGGCGGCATCGCCGGCATCCAGGCGTCGCTGGATCTGGCCGATGCCGGGTTCAAGGTGCATCTGCTGGAGAGTTCGCCGGCCATCGGCGGCGCCATGGCCCAGCTCGACAAGACCTTTCCCACCAACGACTGCTCCATGTGCATCCTCTCGCCCAAGGTGGTCGAATGCGCCCGCCACCTGAATATCGACCTCATCACATGGTCGGAGTTGGAGGGGATCGAGGGGGAAGCGGGGCACTTTCGCGCCCGCATCCGCCACAAGCCGCGATTCGTCGATACCGACCGCTGCACCGGCTGCACCGACTGTATCGACGTCTGCCCCGTCGACGTGCCCAACGAGTTCGACGGCGGCTTGGGCACGCGCAAGGCGATCTATCGCCCCTATCCACAGGCCGTGCCCAACGTCATGGTGATCGACAAGCGGGGCTCCTCTCCCTGTAAGGCGGCCTGCCCGGCGGGAACCAGCGCCCAGGGTTATATCGCCCTCATCGCCCGGGGTCGTTATGCCGAGGCGCTGGAGGTGAGCCGCATGGCGAACCCCTTCACCTCGGTGTGTGGCCGGGTATGCTACCATCCCTGCGAGACGGCTTGCAGCCGTCAACTGCTCAATGAAGAGCCGGTGTCTATCGCCGCCCTCAAACGCTATATGGCCGACTGGGCCGCCGAGCACGGCGATCGCCCGGTGCAGCCCGCCCCCGTTACCCGCAAAGAGCGGGTCGCCATCGTAGGGGGCGGTCCCTGTGGCCTCACCGCCGCGCAAGATCTGGCCGGGCTGGGCTATGCCGTGACGGTGTACGAAGCGCTGCCCAAAGCCGGCGGCATGCTTCGCTACGGCATCCCCGATTACCGCCTGCCCCAGCACGTGCTGGACGGCGAGATTCAACGCATCGCCGATCTGGGGGTGCGCATCCTGACGAACACGCCGGTGAACGATCTGGACGCCCTCTACGCCGAATATGACGCCGTGCTGCTGAGCATCGGGGCGCATCGTTCGTCCGCGTTGCGCATCCCGGGTGAGGAATTACGCGGCGTGCGCTCGGCCATCGATCTGCTGCGAGAGATCAACTCGGGGGAACGCCCCGATCTGGGGCGCAAGGTGGTCGTCGTGGGCGGCGGCAACACCGCCATCGATGCCGCCCGTTGCGCCAGACGACTGGGCGCCGAGGTCACCATCGTCTATCGACGCTCTCGCGCCGAGATGCCGGCCCACGCCTTTGAGGTAGAAGAGGCCGAGGCCGAAGGCGTCGAGATCGCCTTCCTGACCAATCCCGTGCGCGCGCTGGGCCGCGACGGCGCCGTGAGCGGAGTGGAGATGGTACGCATGGCACTGAGCGAGCCCGAGGCCGACGGTCGCCGCCGCCCCGTGGCGGTAGAGGGCTCGGAATATATCATCGAGGCCGACAGTGTGATCCTCGCCATCGGCCAGATGCCCGACACCGCTTTTCTGCCCGGCGACGTAACCGTCGATCGGCGGGGCAACATCGGCCACGATCAGAGCTCGCTATCCACCGGGCGCCCCGGTGTGTTCGTCGCCGGAGATGCCGCCACCGGACCGCGCAGCGCCATCGAAGCCATCGGCATGGGCCACCACGCCGCCGAGAGCATCCATCGCTATCTATCGGGTGAAGAGGTCGAGTTGCTGCCGCGAATCGACCCCGAGCGGGTGGTGACGCTGAGTCGCGGTGAGGTGGCCCGGCAGGTGGCCTCGGGCCGGGCGGTGCGCCGTCCCCGCCATCATGCGGCAGAGCGCCCCGTCGTCGAGCGACTGAACGATTTCGACGAGATAACCGCCGGATTCACCGAGGAGCAGGCCATCGCCGAGGCCGAGCGCTGCCTCAGCTGTGGCATCTGCGCCGAGTGCTACCGCTGCGTGACCGCCTGCAAGCCCGATGCCATCCGTCACGCCCTGGACGAACGTTACAGCGAGATCGAGGTGGGCGCCGTGATCCTCGCGACGGGGTTCGACCCCTTCGATCCGCGGATCAAGCACGAGCTGGGCTATGGCCGGCTGCCCAACGTGGTGACCAGCCTGGAATTCGAACGCATCCTGTCGGCGTCGGGCCCCACCGGCGGACATGTGCTGCGCCGCTCGGACGGCGCACCGCCGCGCCGCATCGCCTTTTTGCAATGCGTGGGCTCGCGTGACCGGCAGTGCGGCCACGAGTACTGCTCGTCGGTGTGCTGCATGTACGCCATCAAAGAGGCCGTCATCGCCCGCGAGCACGATCACGCTATCCAGGCGACGATCTTTTTCATGGACATGCGCGCCTACGGCAAGGATTTCGACAAGTATTACGAGCGTGCCCGCGACGAGTACGGGGTGCGCTTTGTGCGCTCGCGAGTGGCCCGGGTAGACGGGAATCCGGACGGCTCGCTGGACCTGGTGTACGTCACCGAGGACGAGCGCCATCTGCACGAGACCTTTGATATGGTGGTGCTTTCGGTGGGACTCGAACCCTCCCGCGGCACCCGCGAGCTGATCGAGCGGCTGGGGTTGCGCCCCACCGATGAGGGATTCGTCTACACCGACGAGATCGACCCGCTTGCCAGCTCCAGGTCCGGCATCTATGTCTGCGGCGCGGCCCACAGTCCGCGAGATATCCCCGAGACGGTGATGCAGGCCGGCGCGGCGGCGGCCGAGGCGGGCGCACTGCTGGCCCCGGCGCGCCATACCCTGACGCAGGTCAAAGAGTATCCACCAGAGATCGACGTCTCCGGCGATCCGCCGCGAGTGGGAGTGTTCGTCTGCCATTGCGGCATCAATATCGCCGGCACGGTGGATGTAGAGGCGGTGCAGGAGTACGTCCGCACTCTGCCCTACGTCGTCTATGCCGGGCGCAACCTGTTCACCTGCTCTCAGGACACGCAGGGGGCTATCCAGGAGATCATCCGCGAGCACGGCATCAATCGCGTCGTGGTGGCGTCTTGCTCGCCACGCACTCATGAGGCGCTGTTCCAGGAAACCATCCGCGAGATAGGGCTGAACCCCCACCTGTTCGAACTGGCCAACATCCGCGACCAGTGCTCCTGGGTGCACCAGTCCCGCCCGCAAGAGGCCACCGAAAAGGCCAAAGATCTGGTGCGCATGGCGGTGGCCCGGGTGACCTATCACCGGGCCCTGTACGGCCGGCCCCTGCCGGTCACCCATAGCGCGCTGGTGGTGGGGGGTGGCGTATCGGGCATGACGGCGGCGCTGCGCATGGCCGACCAGGGTTATGAGGTGCATCTGGTCGAGCGCGAGGAGGTATTGGGCGGAAACGCCCGGCACATCCACCGCACCCTGCGCAACGAGCGAATCCAGGAGGCGCTGGCCCGGATCATTCATCGCACCACGACACATCCCCGCATCCGCGTATACACCGGCTCCACCCTTCGGGCGGTCGAGGGCTATCTGGGGAACTATCGCAGCATCATCGGCCGGAACAAGACCGGGGGTAATGAGGTGACGGTCGAACACGGTGTGGCCATTATCGCCACCGGCGGCCGCGAACGCGTCGGCGACGACTATTTCTACGGGCGCGATCCACGGGTGCTCACCCAACGGCAACTGGAGGAGGCGCTGGCCGGGGGCGGACCGTCGCCCGCGCCCCGATCGGTGGTGATGATCCAGTGTGTGGGATCGCGCACCCCCGAGAACCCATACTGTAGCCGGGTCTGCTGCTCGCAGGCGCTCAAGAACGCCATCGAGATCAAAAAGCGCGACCCCGAGTGCGACGTCCACATCCTCTACCGCGACATTCGCAGCTATGGCCTGCGCGAGACCTATTACCGGCAGGCACGGGATCTGGGCGTACTCTTTACCCGATACGAGGCCGAGGCGCCCCCACGGGTCGAGCGGCGCGACGGCGCCCTCGAGATCCGCCTGCACGACCCCATCGTGGGGCAGGAGGTGGTGCTGCGACCGGACCTGCTGGCCCTGAGCGTGGGCATCGCCCCGCAGGAGGATGCCGGTGATCTGGCGGCATTGTTCAAGGTGCCGCTCAACGCCGAGGGGTTCTTCCTCGAGGCGCACATGAAGCTGCGGCCGGTGGATTTCAGCACCGAGGGTGTGTATCTGGCCGGATTGGCCCACGGCCCCAAATTCCTGGATGAGGCCATCGTCCAGACCGGTGCCGCCGTAGCCCGCGCCGCCACCATCCTTTCCAGAGATGAACTGATGGCCGCCGGATCGGTGGCCTGTACCGACCCGGTGTGCTGTGTGGCCTGTGGCGATTGTGTCGCCATTTGCCCCTACGGCGCCATCGACATGGTGCACAAGGAGGTGACACGGCGCAACCGGAAGGATTGTGCCGAGGTCAATCCCGTGCTGTGCAAAGGATGTGGCGCATGCGCCGCCGCCTGCCGCTCGGGCTGCATCACTCTGGATGGATTCGACGACATGCAGATTATGGCGCAGATCGCCGCGCTGATGACCGAATAATGGCGATGACGACGGAAGGGACGAGCATGGCCGACACGAGCCCGGCGGGCTGGGAGCCGCGAATCCTGGCCTTTTTATGCAACTGGTGTTCCTACGCCGGAGCCGATCTGGCGGGCACCTCGCGCATGCAGTATCCGCCTAACGTGCGGATCATCCGCATGCCCTGTTCGGGAAGGGTGAATCCAATCTTTATCGTCGAGGCGCTGCGCCAGGGCGCCGACGGCGTGCTGGTTTCGGGATGCCACCCCGGCGATTGCCACTATCTGGCCGGAAACTATTACGCGCGACGCCGCTTCGTCCTCTTGCAGCGCTATCTGGAATATCTGGGCATCGAGAGGGGACGGGTGCAGTTCTCGTGGGTATCGGCCTCTGAGGGGGCGCGCTTTGCCGAGGTGGTCACACGGGTTACGGAGGATGTGCGCCGCTTGGGCCCATCCCGCCGATTGAACATCAACGCCCCGACCGGGGCGGGAACGGAGGGCGCATCATGACGCCACTCCCCGATCCGATACGTCGCGCCATCGCCCACTGGCTGGAGACGGGCGAGATCGATCTGTTCATCGGCTATGAGAGGGGCTCTGTGCCGCTGCGTGCCACGCCGTGCTTTGTCCGAGATGCCGCCGATGTAGAACGACTGATCTGGGACGCCGCCTGCGAGAACAATCTGGCCGTCTACCTGCCCAAATATCGCGGTATCAAGGTGGGCCTCATGGCCAAGGGCTGTGACGCCCGCGCCATCGTGGGGTTGATTCAGGAGGGTCAGGTCGAGCGGGAGAATCTGCGTATCGTGGGCGTGCCCTGCTCCGGCGTGGTGGACGCCCGCAAGGTGGCCGCCCGACTGGGCATCGTCGTAGAGGAGCTGGAGCAGGGGATCGTGATGCCCGACGGTGACGTCGAGATCGACGGTGAGAGCATTCCGGCGGATGAGGCGCTGTTCGATCTCTGTTCGACCTGCAACCGACGCAATCCCGTTGTGTACGATGTGCTGCTGGGCGACAGCCTGCCCGAGAACGATCTACCGAAAGACGAATTCGCCCACGTGCGCGCGATGGAGGCACTGGACGATGAGGCGCGATGGGAGGCGTTCAACGCCGAACTGACGCGCTGTAACCTGTGCTACGCCTGTCGCAACGCCTGCCCGCTCTGTTACTGCAATACCTGCTTTGCCGATCGCACCATGCCGCGCTGGTTCAATCAGACCGGTGACCCGGAGGATCTGCAATTCTATCAGATCATGCGCACCTTTCACCTGGCGGGGCGCTGCGTAGGCTGTGGCGCCTGCACCCGGGCCTGCCCGCAGGGGGTCAACCTGCGCCTGTTTCTGGACAAGCTGCGCCTGGACGCTCGAGAGCTGTTCGGCTACGAGGCCGGCACCGATGTCAAAGCGCGCCCACCGCTAACGACCTACAGCCCGGACGACCCGGACGACTTTGTCCTGTAGGTCGACCCGACTCGAAGGCACCGGTCTGTAGCGTCGACGCTACCGGATATCGTATCGCCACCCATCGGATGGCGACCAGATCGAGGAGACACCGTGGATTCACGCATGCTGCCGAAGGAACGCCTGAACGAGCTGGTGGCCCGACTGGGTTCGGGCCGGCGGCTCGTGGCGCCGGTATTACACGACGGTGCGCTGCGCTGGAGGACGGTCGAGGCGGGCGAGACGATCACGTTGGACGCCGGCAACACCTCCGATTCGCCCAAGGCGATGCTGCTCCCCCAGACCGAGGGGATGATGCGCTTTGGGCGGGCGTGCGGCCACTACGCCGACGGGCACTCATCGACGCCTGAAGAGACCCCCACGGTGCTGCTGGGTGTACGTCCCTGCGACGCGCATAGCTTTTTGATGCTGGATCGCGTCTTTCTGGAGGGACGTTTCCGCGACGCCTATTACGCCGCCCGCCGTAAGAACACCCTCGTCATCGTTCTGGCCTGCGCCAGACCGCGAAGCACCTGCTTCTGCCACGCCCTGAACGGCGGCCCCTATGATCGTCTCGGCGCCGACCTGTTCATGCGCGACGCCGGAGATGCATACCTCATCGAGCCCGTAACGGAACAAGGTCGGGAGGTCTTTCGGGAGCTGGCCGATCGGCTCTCGCCGGTCGATGAGGCCCATCGAGCCGCCGCGGCAGAGATCGAGGATCGGGCCATGCAGCGCCTGCGCCCTGTAAAGCCGGTGGCCGGCATCAAGAAGGTCCTGCAGGGACTGTTCGACAGCCCGGTGTGGGCCGAGATCGCCGAGAAATGCGTGGCCTGCGGCACCTGCACCTATCTGTGCCCCGGATGCCACTGCTTTACCATCGAGGATCGACTGCGGGCAAGAGACGGCGAGCGCATGAGGGCCTGGGATTCGTGCATGTACCCTACCTTTACCCTGCACGCCTCGGGGCACAACCCGAGGCCCGATCAGGCGGCGCGCTGGCGACAGCGCACCATGCACAAATTCGCCTACCTGCCCGAGAATGTGGGGATGTACGGCTGTGTGGGCTGCGGACGCTGTATACAGGCCTGCCCGGTGCGGCTGGATATTCGCGACGTGATCCGACGGGTGCGCGAGGTGGCAGACCAGGCCGTGGACGGCCACGGGGAGGCAAAGGCATGAGCGATCACCACACCTGCACCTGCCATACGACGACGGGCAACCCTTACATGCCCATCCCCATGGTGCTGCGCGCCGTCACCGACGAGACCGACGACCGCACCATCAAGAGCTTCGATCTGGCCTTCTGCCGGGATGAGGATACCGCCTCGTTCCGCTATACTCCCGGCCAGTTCTGTGAGGTGTCGCTGTTCGGTTATGGCGAGGCGCCCTTTGGCATCGCCTCGTCGCCCACCGAAGCGGGCATGCTGCGCTTTACGGTCAAAAAGACCGGTGTCGTCACCTCGATGTTGCACAGTCTCGAGCCGGGCGATCGCCTGGGCGTGCGCGGGCCGTTGGGCAACGCCTTTCCTCTGGAGGCGATGCGCGGGCGAGACATCGTCGTCATCGGCGGCGGATTCGCCTTTACCACCCTGCGCTCCCTCATCGTCTACCTGCTGAAGGAGGGCGAGCGCGAACGGTACGGCCGCATCACCGTCATCTATGGCGCGCGCGATCCGGGCCTGCTCATGTACAAGGACGATCTGGCCGCCTGGGAAGCCCGGGACGATATCGACGTATGGCAGACCATCGACCAGCCCGCTTCCGGCTGGACGCATAAGGTGGGCTTTGTGCCCGCCGTGGTCGAGGAGGTGGCCCCCACCGCCGACAACGCCGTCGCCGTGATCTGTGGTCCGCCGGTGATGATCCGCTTTACCCTGCCGGTGATGACGCGTCTCGGGTTCGACAAGGAGCGCATCTACACATCGCTGGAAAACCGCATGAAGTGCGGCATCGGCAAGTGCGGGCGCTGCAATGTGGGACCAAAGTATGTCTGCGTCGACGGGCCGGTGTTCAGCCTGGCCGAGCTGGATCGTCTGCCGCCCGAGTATTAGGCCTTCAGATCAGCAGCCAAACTGCCCTCACCCACAAGCGACGTACTCGTCGCCGGGAGACGGGTGGCGGACGCTGCGAAGCAGCGGAGCGCCGGGTGAGGGCAAAGGTGCAGCCATGCCGTCGTGTGCGAGCTTCGCGCTTATCCGTCCGATCGGTCACGAGCATATACACCGGATCGCCTCTCGAATGTGGCTCGGGCAGGGCGCGTTGTCCCAAATTAGAGAGATGCGCTAGAATAGCGTGCGGGGTTGGTATCTGGCGATGCCTTTCGACATGAGATGGGGCGACTCGACCACGCTTTAGTCAATCCGGAGGGGATGATGGCGTTTACCGAACTGGCCGTACAGGAATTCCTCGACGCGCTGGCGTCGAGCGAGCCGGTGCCCGGCGGAGGCAGCACCGCCGCATTGGGCGGCTCGCTGGCCGCGGGACTGGTAAGCATGGTGTGTTATCTCACCGCCGGTAAAAAGGGCTATGAGGATGCCTGGGACGCCATGGCCGCCGTGCTGGAAGAGAGCGAGAAGCTACGCCACAGGCTGGC
Source organism: Anaerolineae bacterium (assembly GCA_050942995.1). Taxonomy (GTDB): domain Bacteria; phylum Chloroflexota; class Anaerolineae; order UBA1429; family UBA1429; genus JBMNOI01. Next base: position 474 of record JBMNOI010000069.1, on the reverse strand, counting down.
CGCTTTGCTGGAAGAGGATACTCGCGCCTACGGCCGGGTGATGGAGGCCTACCGTCTGCCGCGCAAGACGGACGAGCAGAAAAAGGCGCGCACCCGGGCCATACAGGCCGCCCTGAAAGAGGCCGCCGAGGTGCCCCTGACCATCGCCGAGAGCTGCGGTCGTGTGCTGGAGCTGGCCCTGCCCACCGCCGAACAGGGCAATCGCTGGGCGATAAGCGACGCCGGAGCCGGCGCCTACCTGGCCGAGGCCTGCATGCGCGCCGCGTTGCTCAATATCGATGTGAACCTGAACAGCATCCGGGATGAGGAATATATTCGGGTCACCCGCGCGCGCATCGAGGCCCTCACACAGGGTAAAGCCGAATTGCGCGATCGCGTGGTGGCTGTGGTCCGGGCGCAGATGAGCGCCTGATCCGGCGCGTCCACACTCCCGATAAAGGAGGCCTATGAGCGCACAAATTTTGGACGGCCGCA
>JBMNOI010000068.1:0-20718 GCA_050942995.1 Anaerolineae bacterium | reverse complement strand
GAGGCGCGTGATCTGGTCATTCACGGAACAAAGACCCCCAAACAGGCGCTGGACGATGTACAGGCGAATGCTATCAAAGAGATGGAGCGCTTCCGCGAGTAGAGCTCGTGCCTGAAGGAGGCAGGCAAACAGCCTGCCTCCTTTTCTGTATCGGTTGCGAGTTCACGATCGCCACCCAACCGTTGGAGAGTGATGACCATGCAAGTACCGCTCAGAGCGTATAGACGCCGCAGACTCAGCCGACTTGAACGAGATGACCTTCTCTGGGGGCTGATTTTCGCCAGCCCCTGGCTCATTGGGCTCATCGCATTCCTCGGATACCCTATTCTGGCTTCCTTTTACTATAGCTTTACCCAATATAGTGTTCTGTCGGCCTCGAGATGGGTGGGTCTTCATAACTATATCACCATGTTCACGAATGATCCGGTATTTGTCAATTCGCTGTACAACTCGGCGTATTTCGCCGTGCTATTTGTCCCGCTGTCGATCGTCACCTCTGTAACGATCGCGATGCTGTTGAATCAAAAGATCAAAGGCCAATCGGTCTATCGCACGATCTATTTTCTGCCTGTGCTGGTGCCACAGGTCGCGCTGGCCATCCTCTGGATATGGCTGCTCAATCCTCAACTCGGCCTGGTCAACACGTTGCTGTGGGATCTGTTCAGGATCCAGGGGCCGGGTTGGATCGCGGACCCCAAATGGTCCAAGCCTGCCGTCATTCTGATGTCTCTCTGGACCATCGGTCAGTCCGTTGTGATCTATCTGGCGGGATTACAGGATGTGCCACAAGATTTATATGACGCGGCCGATGTGGACGGCGCCAACTGGTGGCAGCGCATCCGAAACGTTACGTTGCCCATGATCAGCCCTGTTATCTTTTTCAACCTTATCACCAGTATGATCAGCGCCCTTCAGCTATTCACTGTGCCGTACATTATGAGTGGCGGAAGTGGTAGCCCTGCTCAGTCTCTTATGTTCTATGCTATGAACCTGTATAGAAATGCGTTTGTGTATTTCAAGATGGGCTATGCAAGCGGAATGGCATGGATCCTCTTCTTTATCGTCCTGATCGGAACGCTCTTGGTGTTCCGCTCTTCCTCCCGCTGGGTGTACTATGCCGGCGGCTGATCTTTACCCAGACGTTTGTTACGAATCATACCGGGGAGGTTATCGATGAGTGCGAATGATGCCGGGGTCTTGGTACCGCAATCTCATCAAATTGCGGTGTATAAAAGACGGGTCAGAATAAAGAAGGTACTGCAAACAGTATTCTCTCACTTGTTGCTGTTACCTCTGGCCATATTGTTCCTGATGCCTTTCTTCTGGATGATCAGCACGTCGCTCAAGACAGACCGGCAGGTATTTGCATGGCCGCTGGTCTGGATTCCGTCGCCATTGCAGTGGTCGAACTATCCGGATGCGCTCAACTTTTTCCCCTTCTGGCTCTTTTTGAGAAACACACTCTTTATCGCCGGAGCCTGTGTTGTGGGGGCCCTCATATCATGCTCAATGGTCGCATACAGTCTCTCTTGTGTTCCCTGGAAGGGGCGCGACATCCTGTTTTTGATCACTATATCCACCTTGATGCTCCCGTATCAAGTGACGATGGTGCCCCTTTTTGTCGTTTTCACAAGACTTGATTGGGTAGGATCATATCTTCCCTTGATTGTTCCCGCATTCTTTGGGAATGCGTTTTTCATCTTTCTCTTACGCCAGTTTTTCAGAACGATTCCGAACGACCTTATCGATGCGGCACGCATCGATGGCGCGTCTCATCCGCGCATTTTCGCTCAGATCATTCTGCCCCTGGCGAAGCCCGCTCTCTTTACCATCGTGCTGTTCCAGTTTCTGAACAGCTGGACGGACTTTATGGGGCCACTGATCTATTTGAGCAACCGGCGTATGTACACCATCAGCCTGGGGCTTCAATACTTCAGGCTCGAGCATGATACCAAGTGGCAGCTGCTTATGGCAGCATCGATCATGCTCACAAGTCCCATCATCATCCTGTTCTTCTTTACCCAGCGTACGTTCGTCCAGGGTATTACGATGACCGGTCTGAAGGGATAGCTCGCGTGAAACCGAGAGGTGCCCGGACACAGTGGATGGGGTCGAAACAGAGCATCGATCATCTGACCATATCGGGAGGACATCGTGGCAGAAAACGATATTCGTCTGGCGCTCATCGGTACGGGAGGAATCGCCAGGCATCATATCAGGTCTATGGCAGAACTGGTGGATCGCGGGCTGAATGGGTTTTGTGTGACGGCCGTATGTGATGTGGACGAGGCCGCCGCAGAGGAATCCGCCGCTTTTATCGCGGATATGCTGGGCCATCGGCCATCCGTGTATACCGATTATGAGAAGTTGCTGGTCAACGAGGAGCTGGACGGCGCAGATCTATGCCTGCCCCATGGCCTGCACCATGTGATCGGCAACGCGTGCATGGAGGCGGGCGTTCACGTCCTTTGCGAAAAACCGCTGGGCATCACGGTGGCCGCGAGTCGAGCGATGGCAGAGACCGCCGATCGGACGAAGCGAATCCTCTCGACGGCCGTGCCCAAGCGGCGAGAACCGTCGCAACGGGCGGTACACTGGCTCTTTAACGAGGGCGGATTGATCGGCCAGCCCCTTGTCTTCTTCCACCACTATACATCGCCTCCCCGGCCCAGACGTACTGATGGGGAGATTCCCGAGCGTGTGCTCTGGCGGCGAGATCGCCTGAGATCGGGGGGGGGCCCTGTGATGGACAGCGGGTTCCACTATTGCGATAGTCTTCGCTATCTCTTGGGAGAGGTCGACAAGGTTTATGCCGAAGCACGCGAGATCGAGTCGGGTGTTTCCAGGCCACTCTCGGAAGCCTGCGAAGATACCGTTATAGTGACGTTTACGTTCAAGAGCGGAGTCATCGGGAGCTGGTCCTGGAGTCGATCTGCCCCGGGAAGCCAGAGCTCTGATATCACCTTTTATTGCAGCGAGGGATCGCTGAAGGACACCTCTGACAATCCCTTCCGAATCTACCACCTGTTCGAGCGCAGGGGAGAGCAAGAGGATGAGCTGGAGCAGGGGCTCGTTGTCACGGCAGATGGTCGCGAGATCTCTTTGCTGGAGCTCGAGTCGATGCACCAGAAAGCGCTGAGCGATGAACAACGCCAGTTCCTGTTCCCGAAGGGAATGAGTGATGGATTCACCTACGAGATCTGGGAGTTCCTCGAGTGCATACGCGGAAATCGGCCCAAGCCCGAGGTGGATGGATGGGAAGGGCTGCGTTCGCTGGCCGTCTGCGAGGCAGTCTACGAGTCGGCCTATTCCGGTGAGCCGGTGCTGGTCGAGGATGTCGTTTCGGGCAAATGCCGGGCCTATCAGCGAGAGATCGATGAGCACTGGGGATTGTGCTAGCTTTACATCGTGCATATGCAGCATTTCGTTTTCAAACAGGCGTTAATCGCCAAGCGTGGACGGAAGGGATGAAAAGATGCGACTCGGATTCATGACGGTCAAAGATATGCGGGCGCTTCCGTTCGAAGAGGTGGCTCGCTGGGGCAGTGAGAACGGCTTTGCCGCGATAGATGCTCCGCTGGAGCATGTAGAGACCTGCAAGCAATATGGCATCGAGGTGGGCGCCACCCATCTGCGTGCAGACGTACTGACGTCGGACGAGGCGGCGCGGCGGGCGGCGCAGGAGGAGGCCTGTCGCTTTATCGACAAGGCCGTGGCGCAGGGCGTGCGCCGGGCGATGATCGCCCATCCCCGCCAGCCCGGGGCCAGCACCGAGGAGAGCATCGAGATCTTTGCCCGGGGCTTTGCGCCGATCGCCGAGTATGCCGAGCAGTACGATTTCAAGCTGGTGATGGAGATCTATCACGCCCACGGGCGCTGGCTGGCCATTACGCCCGAGCTGATCCGCGCCGTCTTCAAGGCCGTGCCCTCGCGCAGCCTGGGCATCTGTCTCGATCCCTCGCACCTGGTGGTGCAGGGCATCGACTATCTGCGGGCCACCCGCGAGTTTGGCGAGCGCATCTATTACGCTCACGCCAAAGACACCGAGATCATCGCGGAGAAGCTTTACGAGTACGGCGTCATGGGGCAGGCGCTGGGGACCGATCGTCCCATCGTCGGGTGGTGGCGCTATCGCCTGCCGGGGTACGGGCAGATCAACTGGGCGCAGTTCATCGCCACCCTGGTAGAGGTGGGTTATGACGACGTGCTGGCCGTGGAGCACGAAGACGAGATCTGGTATGGCGATCCGGAGCTGAACAAGCGCGGCCTGTTACTGGCCAAGCAGTTCCTGGAGTCCTATATGGCCTAGTCGGCCGTCCATCAGGGGATACGGCCTGCGGATGTGATCCGGTCGATTCGCTCGACGGATATCCAGGGGCAGGGAGGATAACGAACGGCCACCTTTGTTACGACAAAGGTGGCCGCTTGTCATTTTGCGCTTGTAGCGCCTGGCGTTTACAGGTCTTGCCCGCCCAGGGCCAGCAGTAGCCGGCCGTAAGCGATCTGTGCCCGATAGTAGCTGCTCAGGCGGAAGAACTCGTTGGGCGAATGGGTGCGTTCGTCCAGCAGGCCAAAGGCATAGATGATGCTGTACGCGCCCAGCTCGCGCCGGAAAAGCGCCGTGACGGGGATGGTGCCCCCCATGCGCACATGGTACGGCTCGACGCCGTACAGCTCTACCAGCACATCGCGGGTGGCCTGTAGCGCCGGATGATCCGCCGGGATCATGTAGGCGTGAGCGCCGGCATCGTGCGATGTGACCTCGACGGTCACGCCGGGCGGTGTGTTGCTCCGCACATGGTCGGTGATGGCTTGAGTGATGCGAGCGGGATCCTGATGGGGCACCAGGCGACAGGTGATCTTGGCATGGGCCTCGGCGGGGAGCACCGTTTTGGACCCGGCCCCCTGAAAGCCGCCCCAGATGCCGTTGACCTCCAGCGTGGGGCGTATCCAGGTGCGTTCGATGGGCGAGTATCCCGCCTCGCCGAACAGCGTCTGCACACCCACCTCGGCTTTGAACTCGCCTTCGTCGAAAGGTACCCGGGCGATCTGGGCACGCTCCTCGGCGGTCAGCTCGACCACATCATCGTAAAAGCCCTGCACCTGAACGCGTCCGTCGGGGCCGCGCATAGAGGACAGGATCTCGACGAGGGCATGGATGGGGTTCTGCACGGCGCCGCCATAGCTGCCCGAATGCAGGTCATGAGACGGGCCGCGCACGTCGATCTGCAGGGCACAGATGCCACGCAGCCCAAGGTACAGAGCGGGTTGATCCTCGCCCAACTGCCCGCCGTCGGCGCTGAGCACCAGATCACAGGCCAATAGATCTCTGTGCGCGGCGACGAAATCGGGCAGTTGCGGGCTGCCGATCTCTTCCTGTCCCTCAAAGAAGCATTTGACGTTGACGGGCAGCGCACCCTGTTCGTGAAGCAGCGCTTCGAGCGCCTGGATGGCCGGCAGCAGGTTTCCTTTGTCGTCGGTGGCGCCCCGGGCATAGACGCGATCGTTATGGACGAACGGCTCAAAGGGAGGATGATCCCAGAGCTCCAGGGGGTCGACGGGCTGTACGTCAAAGTGGCCGTAGATCATCACGGTGGGGCGATCGGGCGCGTGCAGCCAGTCGGCATAGACGACGGGGTGTCCGCCGGTGGGCAGAACGCAGACGTTCTCCATACCGGCGGCCTGTAGACGGTCGGCCGTCCATTGGGCGGCGCGTTCGACATCGTCGGCATGCTCGGGCAGGGCGGAGATGCTGGGGATACGCAAATAGTCCAGAAGTTCGGCCAAGAAGCGGTCCCGATTCGTTTCGAGATAGCTCTCCCAGTTGGCCATGATCGGCTCTACTCCTTGTGACGCTTCTGATGATGATTCTGATGTGGTCGTCATTTTAACGGCGGATACGACGGCGGGCAAGCCTCATCATGATGCAGGCGTTCATGCGCCCACAAAGTATATCAGGATGGTGAGCGTGACGCCGCTGAAAAGGGTCGAGAAAAAGATGGCGCTGGTGACATACTCGGCATCGGCGTCGAACTCGATGGCCATGAGCGCCGATGTCACGGCGGCGGGTGTGCCCGATTGAACGATGGCGACCTGGCGCGCCAGACCGGCCAGGCCCATCAGGGGAGCCAGAATGATCGCCAGCACGGCGCTGACCACCAGCCGCAGAAAGACACCCACCCCAATCTCTTTATAGCGTTTGCTCACCGGCGTCTGTGAAAGCTGCAAGCCGAGCATCATCAACATCACCGGCACGGCGGCGCGACCGATGAGGCTGACGGGGTTCATGATGATCGCCGGCATGGGCACCTGATAGATGCGCAGGATCAGCGCCAGGATAAAGGCATAGATGCCGGGCAGGCGGAACACATTGCCCAGAGCCTGACGCGTGTTGCCGTTACCGCGCGAGGCGAAAAAAGCGGCCAGTGTGTTGCCGGCGAAATTGGTGGCCACGAAAAAGACGGTGCCCAGCTCCAAGCCGGCTTCGCCATAGGCGAACAGAATGATAGACAGCCCAAAGTTCCCGGCATTGAGAAAAGCCACGCTGAGCACCAGCGCGTCGATCATGCGGGGCGACCAGCGCAGCGCGCGCCCGACGATGATGGCCAGAAGCGTCATCAGGATGGTGATGACGGCGACAAAGACGATCATCAAGCCAAAGTCTCGTGGATCCACCGTGGATTGTACGATGGCGGAAAAGACCAGGCAGGGTGTGAGGATATAGATGGCCACGCGGGAGAGACTCTTCTTATCGACCTGGAGCTTGCGGTCGAGGATGAATCCACAGGCCATGACCAGGAAGGCGGGCAGGATGTTGTTGGTAAAGATGTTGGCGAACAGCGACACGTAACGACCTCCGGAAAAGTTGATGGCGGCATGGTAGCGGCCGACCGCGCTGACGTATCCACGGGAACCGTGCCGTGGCAGAGGTGGATGATTTGCTCTGGCATCAGGTCCCGCCTGAACCTGGATCAGGAGACCACCATGCGGATGGCCAGGCCCACGAGCAGAGCGGTGGTGGCGTAGCGGAATACCGCGGTGCTCATACGCCGAAAGATGCGCACGCCCAGATAGGATGCGGCCAGCGCAGGCAGGAGCACCAGCAATCCCCGGCGCACGTTATCGGGCGTGGTTGCGCCGGTGACGGCCAGCATCACCATACGGAAGGAAAGACTGGCGAGGAAGTAAGCCGACATGACCCCCTTGGTGATCGATTTATCCCAGTCGCGAAAGAGGGTATAGAGCACCACAGGGGGGCCGCCCATGTTCATAACGCCGCTCAGCAGCCCTCCCAGCGAGCCTGCGATCTGTGCCCAGGGAAACGCGCGATGCAACAGGGCTTTACCGGGAGACCAGAGGGCGACGACGCAGCCAAACACGATGACGACGGCCATGGATGTGCGCAGAATGGCCGGATCGATGACCTGGAGGAGATATACGCCCAATGCGGTGGCCGGTAACGCCGTGGTGAGGATGGGCCACACCTCGCGCCAGCGCAGGTCGTCGCGCAGCGTCCAGACGTTCACCAGGGTGGTGCCCAGGCTGACGATGGCGACGATGACGGCGGCGTCGGTAATGGGCATCATGAGGGTCAGCACGCCCATGGCGAACAGGCCAAAGCCGAATCCGGCGACCCCCTGAATCAGGCTGGCGATCAGTAGAATGACGAGAATGTTTGCGACATCGGCCAAGGGTTTGCTCTCCGGATTGTATTTGACAACGCCATATCCGACTCGTACCATGAGGTGTCGTCTCATCCTATGCATGAGGGCGTCATCCGTCAAGCGGCGTTCTGTGGACGCCGCAGGTCCGAAAGAGAAGCATCGAGATCGTCCCGGGGGCCGCTGCCCGGGATGGTTGCCGCCTTGGAGGGGATCTATATGGCCAACGCGTACGACATACTCAAAGAGCGAGGTTTTGTCGAGCAGGTATCGGACGAGGAGGGGTTGCGCGCCGCTCTGGAGCAACCGATCACCTGTTATATCGGCTACGATCCTTCGGCACCGAGCCTGCACGTGGGCAACCTGCTCACCATTATGGCGCTGGCGCATATGCAGCGTCAGGGGCATCGGCCCATCGCCATCGCAGGCGGCGGCACGGGGATGATCGGCGACCCCAGCGGACGCACCGAGATGCGACAGTTGCTCACTCTGGAGCGCATCCAGTCGAACCTGGAGGGCATCAAAGGGCAGCTCGGACGTTACATCGACTTTAGCGACGGCAAAGCGCTCGTTCTGAACAATGCCGAGTGGTTGCTGTCGCTCAAATATATCGAGTTTCTGCGCGATATCGGCCGGCACTTTAGCGTGAACCGCATGCTGGCCGCCGAGGCCTATCGCACCCGTATGGAGGCCGGCCTGAGCTTTATCGAGTTCAACTATCAGATCTTGCAGGCGTACGATTATCTGCGGCTGTATCAGGAGTATGGCTGCGTGCTGCAGATGGGCGGCAACGACCAGTGGGGAAATATTCTGGCCGGCGTCGATCTGATTCGCCGGGTGACGGGGGGTGAAGCCTATGCCCTCACCTTCCCGCTGCTCACCACGGCATCGGGCGCCAAGATGGGCAAGACGGCCAGCGGCGCCGTGTGGCTCGACGCGTCCATGTACTCCCCTTACGAGTTTTATCAGTTCTGGATCAACACCGAGGACGCCGATGTGGAGCGGTTCCTCAAGATATACACTTTCCTGCCGATGGAAGAGATTGCCGAGTTGAGCGCGTTGCAGGGGGCCGATATTCGCCGGGCCAAGGAAAGACTGGCCTATGAGGTAACCCGGTTGACCCACGGCCAGGAAGAGGCCGACAGGGCTCGCGAAACATCGCGCGAGTTGTTCGGCGGCGGCCGAGCCGGTGACGCGGTGCCGACCACCACTGTGGCTGAGGACACCCTGCGCCAGGGGCTGTCCGCAGTGGAGCTGTTTCAACAGGTTGGACTGGTGTCGTCGCGCAGCGAAGCGAGGCGGTTGATTCAGCAGGGCGGGGCCTATCTGAACGACGAGGCCATCACTTCTGTGGATCGAGTGATCGACCTGGAGGATCTGGTGAACGGCGAGTTGCTCCTTCGGGCCGGCAAAAAGCGCCATCATCGGGTGACGGTCGGGTGATATTGTATCAAGGGGTAGGGCTCCTAACAACTATACGCCACACCATCAGGAGGCACGGAGCCGTATGAAGAACAAGGGACTCTGGTTGGCTTTGGGACTGGGGATCGGCGCGGCAGGGTCGTATTATCTGCTCAAGACCCGCCACAAAGTGCGGACCCAATGCCCGCCTTTCCGCAAGCGGGTGTATTCGGATAGCCGCGAGATGATCGAGGCCTTTGGCGATCTGTGGCATCGACCGGAGGATATCCGTTCGCTGCGCGAAAACGGGGCCATCGGTCACCCGCTCGTCGACAAGATCATGCTGGCCGTCGCCGGGGCCAACGGCTCGGGCTCGCTGAAGCGTGCGCATATGCGTTACGCCATGCGGCACGGCCTGAATCAGGCCGAGATCGAGTCGCTGCTGCGCGGCGAAGTCGAGCATGCCACAGTGGACGAAGCGCCAGCGTTGTTCTTTGCCCGGCACTATGTGGAGACAGGGGGGCATCCGGATCCGGACCTGGTACAGCGCCTGGTAGACACCCATGGCGCCCGCACAGCCCGAGATATCATCACCTGCATCCGTCTGCTGACCTTTGCCGGTCTGGTGGGAAATACGGTGGACGCATTGGTCTCCCGGATACTGGGACGTCCATCGGAGGATACAACGCTGAGTGGTGAACTGGGTGTGGTGACAACCTTTTCACTGGGCGTGTTGCCCCTGTTGTTGGTGCTTGGGGTTCGCTCGGCGCTCGAGCCGGCTGCAGAGACCGGCCCGTGAGATATTACCTTCCGAAGGCCCCTGCCGGTTTGCTACCTTCGGAAGGTGGTCGTGGAAAGTGATCGTCGAAAATTGACGCGCCACTAGTTGACTGGGTGTGGCGTTGTATGGTATAGTTGAATAAACGCTCAAGTGAGAGGCGCGTCATGAATGCAGGCCGTTCGTACGCTAATAGTGATGTGATTCATCATGATACTGAGCGGCTGGAACAGGTCGCAGCGTATCTGCTGAGTCATGAAGCGGCACAGAATCTGGCCGAGACGTTCAAGGCGCTGGCCGATCCCAACAGGGCTCGGCTCATATCGGCTCTGGCGCACATGGAGCTCTGTGTCGGCGAGCTGGCCGAGGCGTTGGAGATGAGTCTTTCGGCGGTATCGCATCAGCTCCGTTTATTGCGCGACCTGCGCATTGTTAAATCGAGGCGCGAGGGTCGGCACGTTTATTATTCACTCGATGACGAGCATATTGTCACGATCTACAAGTGCGGTCTGGAGCATATCGATCACGCATAGATGGGGTCGCGGCGCGGCCTTTTTTCTTGCCCTGATACTTGAGTAATCTCTCAAGTGTATATATATACAGGTGACATCATGGCAGAATTCAAGAAACCCACAATGCTGCACGTCGAAGGACTCGACTGTCCCGATTGCGCGCTGAATCTAGAGCGCGCTGTTGGCGAACTGCCGGGGATCGAGTCGGTACGGGTGGTTTTTACCACATCCAAGATGCTGGTAATCCCCCAGAACGAGCACATCATGCTGCCGGCCATTCAACAGGTGGCCGAAGATATGGGGTTCACCGTCGTCGAGCATGGGCGCACGGTTGAACCGGAAGAAAAGAGAGAGAGCTGGCTACGCCGCCACAGGCAGGATCTCAACACGATTGCAGGAGGGCTGCTTCTGGCGGTGGCTTTTATATTGCGCTGGCTCGGTCTGCCCCCCCTGGTGTCGAATCTTTTCTTTAGCGGGGCCGTTGTAGCCGGGGGGACCCCTGTGGTAAGGGCGGGCTGGACGACGCTGCGTAAAACGCACAGCCTGGATATGAACGCCCTGATGAGCATCGCCGCCATCGGCGCCATGATCGTCGGCGAGTTTGCCGAAGGCGCGGTGACCATCTTTTTATTCTCTGTCGGCGAGATGCTGGAGGGCTACTCGACCGATCGGGCGCGCAACGCCATTCGCTCGCTGATGGATCTGGCGCCGCAAGAGGCAATTCGCCGGCGGGCGATGGTAGAGGAGCGGGTGCCGGTGGCCGATCTGGAGGTGGGCGATCGGATCATCGTGCGGCCGGGCGATCGTGTGCCCATGGATGGGCGGATCATAGAGGGACTCTCGGCAGTGGATCAGGCGCCCATCACCGGTGAATCGGTGCCGGTGGAAAAGGGGCCGGACGATGAGGTCTTTGCCGGTAGTATCAACGGAAGCGGCGCGCTGATTGTGCAGGTTACGCGGCTGGCCGCCGATAATACTATTGCGCGCATCATGCGCATGGTGGAAGAGGCGCAGGCCCAGCGTGCGCCCTCGCAACGGTTCGTCGATCGATTCGCGCGAATCTATACGCCTGCGGTGATGGGGCTGGCCGCCGGAATCGCCTTTTTGCCGCCTTTGCTGGGATTCGGGCCACTGGCCGTGTGGGGCTATCGCGCGCTGGTGATGCTGGTTATCGCCTGTCCCTGTGCTCTGGTGATCTCGACGCCGGTGACCATCGTCAGCTCGCTGGCGCGGGCGGCGCGGGCCGGCGTGCTCATCAAGGGAGGGCGTTATCTCGAAGGGCTGGGCCGTCTGCGCGTGGTGGCCTTTGACAAGACGGGGACGCTCACCCAGGGGCGGCCGCAGATCGTCGGTGGGGGCTGCGCGTATCACCCCGATGACGCCACGGCCTGCACCACCTGTGATGACTTGCTGGCCAAAGCGGCGGCTATCGAGGCGCGTTCCGAACACGCTCTGGCCCGGGCGGTGATCCGACACTCGGAAGAGATGGGGCTTGCCGGGCGCTACGGAGCGGGCGAGAACGTTATTGCGCATGTCGGGCTGGGCATCGAAGGCATGGTGGAGGGCCACACCGTTTTCGTGGGCAGCCACGCGTTCTGCCATCCTGATGAGGACGGACAGAGCCCGCTGTGTGAGGAGATGATGCGGGCCGAGGCCGAGGGGCATACCGTTTTGGTGGTGCAGGATTCCTGTTGCGGATCGACCTGCTACTTTACCGTAGCCGATGCGCTGCGCGATGAGTCGAGGGAGGCCGTGTCCACGCTCAAGCGGTCGGGCATCGAGCGTGTGGTGATGCTTACCGGAGACAATGCCCATATCGCCGAACAGATCGGCCGCGACGTGGGAGTGGACGAGGTTCACGCCGGCCTGTTGCCCGAGGACAAGGTGCGGGTGATGGAGGAACTGGAGGCGCGCTACGGCCGGGTGGCAATGGTCGGCGATGGGGTGAACGATGCACCGGCTCTTGCCAAGGCTTCGGTGGGCATTGCGATGGGAGCGGCCGGCACCGATACGGCGCTGGAAACCGCCGATGTCGCCCTGATGAGCGACGATCTCAGCCGTCTGCCCTTCGCCATGAGGTTGAGCCGTGCGGCGTTGAACACCATTCGCGTCAATGTTGCATTTGCTTTGTTGTTCAAGTCCGTATTCCTGGGATTGGCAGTGGCCGGTATCTCGACTTTGTGGATGGCGGTGCTGGCCGATACGGGCGCCTCATTACTGGTGAGCCTGAACGGGATGCGTATGCTGCGCCATGAAGCGGGGCGGAGTCGCTAAGCCGCCCCGCTCGGAACGCGGTTTTGCCTGACGAGAGGGAGACGCGCCCGGGCGCGTCTCCCTCTCGTGCGATGCAGGGGGATGATCCGGCATCACCCACCTCAACCATCTTGAGCAACCCCTTCCGGCGGGCTCTGCCAAGAGCGAGCGGTTTACGAGGAAAGCACACGACCGGCATTCGCCACCTTTGGAAGGTGGTTTTTGTATGGGAGGGGGCGGCAAGTGTTTGACAGGAACATGCTCTGTTCGTATAGTGGGTGTGGTTATGCCGGAATGAGCAAACTGAATACCGTCTCTCCGAGCCGCTGAACCTAAAGACAGCGACAGGTCCATGGCCTGCGGCCGCAGTGGGGAACAACGTTCCCCCAAAGGTGCAACTGGAAACGGTTGTGCCCCCCGTACTTGAAAAGGAGAGCGCAGTGAGGGTCGGCGTTTTTCCTTTTCGCGGGGCGCCGGCCTTTTTTATTGCCTGCCTTTAGAGATCGTTCAACAGAAGGACTCGTCTCACAAGCCAACATCACCTGCATTGAAGGAGCGATGATGCCGTTCGACGTGTATGTACCTCTTCATTATGCGTTCCGCCGCGCCGTATCTGGCATGATGGTTGTCACGATGGGGTGAGTGTATGGCCGGTCTGATGGAAACCATGCGGCAGAGTCTCATATTGTTGTTGAATCTGGATGCCACGGTAGCCGATATTCTGGCATTGACGCTCTATGTCACCGGGACGGCGTTGTTCTTTAGCACGCTGATGGGCGTGCCGCTGGGAGTGTTCCTGGCTCTCAAGCGCCCGGTGGGACGGCGGCTGGTGGTGGCGTTCCTCTATACGGGGATGGGGCTGCCGCCGGTGGTGGTGGGCCTTTTCGTGTATCTGTTCCTCTCGCGCACGGGGCCTTTGGGATACCTCAGCTGGCTCTTTACCCCACGGGCGATGATCCTGGCTCAGATAATCATCTCTCTACCTTTGGTGGCAGGATTTACCATGGCATCGGTGTTGGGGGTGGATCCCGACTTTCGGCGGCAGCTCTTTGCTCTGGGGGCCACCGACTGGCAGACGGCTCGGGCGGTTTTGGGTGAGGCCAAGACCGGCGTGCTGGTATCGTTGGTGGCGGGGTTTGGCAGCATTATCTCCGAGGTAGGGGCCGTGATGCTGGTGGGTGGCAACATCGACGGCAAAACGCGGGTGCTTACGACCGCCATCGTACTTGAGACAAACAAGGGCAACTTTTCGCTGGCTCTGGCGCTGGGGGTTGTCTTGCTGGGGCTGGCCTTTATGGCGAATGCGCTTATGATTGTGCTACAGGGCAAGAGACCATGGGAGTAGACGGAATCATCTATCGCTTGAGCGGTGTGACCAAGGTATACTCCGGTCGTACCGTGCTCCATATTCCCCAGATGGACGTCCATCGGGGTGAGTTTCTATGTGTTCTGGGGCCCAACGGTGCCGGGAAAAGCTCGCTGTTGCGGTTGTTGAACTTTATCGAGCCGCCCACCACGGGACGGATCGAGTTCGACGGCCACCCTGTGGATGATAATATACCCCTGGCTCTTCGGCGTCGGGTCACCACGGTGTTTCAACGTCCTCTTTTGATGCAGGGCACCGTAGAAAGTAACGTGGCCTACGGACTGCGGGTTCGGGGACAGCGCGATCAAAAGCGTGTTCGCGAGATGCTCGATCTGGTGGGTATGACGCACATGCTTCGGGCTCAGGTTAAAAAACTCTCCGGCGGAGAGATGCAGCGCGTCGCTCTGGCGCGGGCGCTGGCCATCAACCCCGATGTGTTGCTTCTGGACGAGCCCACCGCCAATCTGGATCCCTATAATACCGGGGTCATCGAGCGCGCGGTGACGGAGCTCAATCGCGAGCGGGGCATCACCGTAGTGATGGTGACGCACAACACTTTTCAGGCCCGCCGGCTGGCCCACCGTGGATTGTTATTGTTGAACGGCCAGCAGGTCGAAGTGAGCGATGCCGAACGCTTTTTCGAGTCGCCGGAGGATCCGCGTACGACGGCGTTCATTCGTGGTGAAATGGTATACTGATATTCGCAGGCCGGGCGGCAAGTTATCCCGGCTCAGTCGTTGAACCGTTAGGGAGATTCGATGCCTTACTATGACACATACCAACGCCCTATTAACTATCTGCGGGTCTCAGTGACAGACCGCTGTAATCTGCGTTGTCTCTATTGTATGCCGCCGGAGGGGGTCACCCCGCGGACGCATATGGAGATCCTGAGTTATGAGGAGATCGGGCGGGTGGTGCGGATTGCCGCCGAAATGGGCATCTCAAGGGTGCGACTGACGGGAGGCGAGCCGCTGGTGCGCGCCGGCATCCTCTCACTGGTCGAGATGCTGGGGCGAATTCCCGGTATCGAGGATCTCTCGATGACGACCAACGGCATCCTGCTGGAGCGCTATGCCGAGGATCTGGCCCGGGCGGGATTGAATCGGGTGAATGTGAGCCTGGATACACTGCGCGAGGCGCGTTACGCCGAAATGACCCGTGGTGGTCGCCTGGACGCGGCGCTGGCCGGTATCGAAGCGGCAGAGCGCGCCGGGCTGACGCCGATCAAGATCAACTGTGTGGTGTTGCGCGGCTTTAATGAGGATGAGGTGGCCGATATGGCCCGCCTGAGCGTGGACCGCGAACGCCATGTGCGCTTTATCGAGCTGATGCCGCTGAACGAGTCGGACGAGCTGGACGATCGATTCGTCTCGGGCGGCGAGATCCTCGAGCGGATAACCGGGTCTCTGGGACCGCTGGAGCCGGTGACCGCGCCGCGGGGTAACGGGCCGGCGACCGGCTATCGCATCCCGGGCGCGCGGGGCACTGTGGGCGTCATTACGCCGGTGAGCGAACACTTTTGCGGTGGATGCAATCGGCTGCGTCTGACGGCCGACGGCCGCCTGCGCCCCTGCCTGCTCTCTGATGTCGAGATGGACATCAAGCCGGTGCTTCGCGCACGGGGTGACGATGAGGTGATCCGCGATTGGCTGCAGAAGGCCATTCTGGCCAAGCCGGCGGGACACGGGCTGGCGCAGCATGAGGTTCCGCGTGGGCGCACCATGTCCGAGATCGGAGGTTAGAGATGGAATTGACCCACGTCGACCGTTCCGGACGGGCCCGCATGGTGGATGTCACGGCCAAGGACGATACCGAGCGCGTGGCGGTGGCCCGAGGCGAGATCGTAATGGAGCCCACCACCCTGGCGCTGATTCGCGACAACCAGGTGGCCAAGGGCGATGTGCTCTCTGTGGCTCAGATCGCCGGGGTGATGGCCGCCAAGCAAACGTCGAACCTCATTCCCATGTGTCATCCGCTGCTGCTCACCAGCATCCAGGTCGAACTGGAGCTACATGACGGGCCGCCGCGGGTCGAGATTCGCGCCACCGTCAGGACGACGGGCAAGACCGGCGTCGAAATGGAGGCGCTGACGGCGGTGAGCGTGGCGGCGTTGACAGTCTATGATATGTGCAAGGCGGTGGATCGGGGCATGCGCATCCAGAATGTGCGGCTGGTACGCAAGAGCGGCGGCAAAAGCGGCGATATCGTTCTGGAGGACGACGCCGATCCGGCAGGGGGTGAGCGCGAATGAGCATCAAGGCGGCGGTGGTAACAGTCAGCGACAAGGCTCACGCCGGCCGGCGTGAGGATCGCAGCGGGCCGTTGCTGGTCGAATGGCTGCGAGATACGGGCTTTGATGTGGTGGTGAGCACCGTCGTTCCCGACAACCGGGAGCAGATCGCCCGGCTGCTGTGCGAGCTGGCCGACGAAACCGGGGTCGATCTGGTGATCACAACTGGCGGCACCGGCGCGGCGCCCCGAGATGTGACGCCCGAGGCCACGCGTGATGCGATGGAACGCGAGATGCCGGGGCTGGCCGAGTTGCTCCGTTGGGAGGGCTACCGGCGCACACCCTATGCGGTGCTCTCGCGAGGGGTGGCCGGCATTCGCAAAGGGACGCTGATGGTGAACCTGGCGGGCAATCCCAAGGCGGTGCGCGAGGGGATAGAGATATTGCAGCCGGTGTTGCCCCATGCCCTGCAGATGCTGCGTGGTGAGAATCTGGAGCATGGAACCGGGTCCCACGAGCATCATCATCACGAACACTGAGTAGAGAAGCTCGTTTATCATCTCATCTTACCGGTCAATTATGATGACGTCGCCATCGGCGATGATTTTGACGACGTAAGGAGTAACGACGATGCACGAGATTTACCCCAGGTTGAGCGTGGATGAGGCGCTGGAGCAGATACTGGCCCATGTGCGCCCGCTGGAGCCGGAACGTGTGCCTATCCTGGAGGCGTTGGGACGCGTTCTGGCCGAGGATGTGTACGCCGAATATGATATACCGCCTTTGAGCAACTCCGCCATGGACGGCTATGCCGTCATCGCCGCTGACACGACGGGTGCATCGGCGGAGCGTCCTGCGCGATTACAGGTGATCCATGATCTGCCTGCGGGATATACAACCGATCTGACGGTGACGTCGGGCACGGCCGTTCGCATCATGACCGGAGCGCCGGTGCCGGCAGGGGCAGACACGGTGGTGCCCTTTGAGCAGACGGAGCAGACCGGCGAGTGGGTGTCGATCCTGGAGCCGTTCGGGGTAGGCGAGAACATTCGCGTGGCCGGTGAGGATGTGCGTCGTGGCGAGTTGATCCTGAAGCAGGGCACCTTGATGCGCGCTCAGGAGGTGGGTATGCTGGCGGCGTTGGGCCATAGCACGGCCCTTGTCATTCGTCGGCCGCGTGTCGGCATCCTGGCAACGGGCGATGAGGTGGTCGATATCGAAGAGCCGCTGCGCCCGGGCAAGATTCGCAACGCCAACAGCTACTCGAACGCCGCCCAGGTGCTACAGTTCGGCGGTGTGCCGGTGATATTGGGCATCGCCCGGGATAATGTCGACGAGATCACGGCCCGTATTCGGGATGGGCTGAACCAGGGAATCGATTTATTGCTCACCTCGGGGGGCATCTCGGTGGGCGATTTCGACGTGGTCAAAAAGGTGCTGGCCGCCGAGGGCGAGATGGAGTTCTGGCAGGTCAAGATGCGCCCGGGCAAGCCCTTTGCCTTTGGGCAGATCGGCGGCGTGCCGTTGTTGGGGCTTCCCGGTAACCCGGTGTCGGCCATGGTCTCATTCTACAACTTTGCCCGGCCGGCGATTCTCAAAATGCTGGGCAGAGACGACCACCGGCCGGCCAGGGTACGGGCCACGCTGGAAGATCCGGTGACCAAGCGCAAGGGTTTTCGCTTCTACTTCCGCGTGATGCTGGAACAACGCGACGGAGCCTATTATGCGCGGCTGACCGGCGAACAGGGTTCCGGTATTCTGCTCTCTATGGTGCGGGCGCAGGGACTGGCCATCGTGCCGGAGGACCTCGATGGGCTGGATGCCGGCGCTACAGTCGAGGTGTGGTTGCTGAATTGATCGACACACTCGGACGGTGATGCGAAGGAGACAATATGGCAGCGACAAAAAAGGGCCGGGTGGTCGCGGTGTGCACCAGCGAACGCAAGGGAACCCGCAAGACCAACGTGGGGGAGGCCCTGGTAAAGGTTGGATGGGGCATCGAGGGGGACGCCCACGGCGGCGACTGGCACCGGCAGATCAGTCTGCTGGCGATGGAGAGCATCGAAAAGATGCAGGCCAAAGGGCTCAAGGTGGGGCCCGGCGATTTTGCCGAGAATGTGACGACCGAGGGCCTGGTGTTGCACGAGTTGCCGGTGGGCACCAAATTGCGTCTGGGCGAGTGCCTCGTCGAGGTCACCCAGATCGGCAAGATCTGCCATGACCGTTGTGCCATCTATTACCAGGCCGGCGACTGTGTGATGCCCCGCGAGGGCATATTCGTTCGCGTGCTGGAGGGGGGCCCCCTTCAGGTGGGCGATGAAGTGCAGGTGCTGGATTAACCTTCGGGTCAGTCGTGTCCGTTCAGACCGAGAAACGCATAGGCCGAGGAGATAATGGTTCCCAGCCACACCCAGCCGGCGTTCGAGATGATGTCGGGCACATCCTGGCGCCAGATGCTTACGACAAAAGCGCTCGCGCCGACGATGAAATAGACGGCGAAATAGAGCAACGCAACCCACATAGGGGCCGACGCGTCGCGAGGCGTGTCGGCCTCTTCTTCATCGGGGATCGGCTGGGGCGGGAGGGTCGGCTCGTCCGGCTCGGGCTGCAGATCATCCCGGGTTCGGGTGGTCGTTGTGGGCACAGGCAATCCCAGGGTCTCGGCCAGGCTGAGTAGCTTGCGGCGAACCAACGAGCGCGCGCGGAATGAGCGGCTCGAGTTGCGCCGTCGAACGCTGATAGGCCCCATTCCGGGCTGCCCGCTGCGGGCGAACCCGGCGGTAACGACCGCGCCCACCAGGCCGCTGAGCAATCCGGCGGCCCGCACCATATTCTCAGAGAAGTAGGGTTGGTTTTCCAGAACGGTTCGCACGATGGCGCCGCCCAGCACCATCACATAGAGCGCCGCGGCGACCAGTGTCATGAGCAACGAGAACATCCCCTGAATATGGGCGGGAATTTTGTGGCCCTCCCGACCGATCTCCATGCCTGCCTCCCACACCGAATCGATGATGTCGCATGTTGTATCGATTCAGTATTATAGATGCAGCGTCAGAAGAAGGTCAATCGGATGATGTCGTCGAGATATCGACTGTTTGGAGGGGCGAGATCGAGAGGGTCGGTATCTGTACCTGAGGTGCGTCAGGCGCTTGTTGTGGGGGCGGCGCCGGATCACGCATCGAGGGAACCTGGATCCCCCACAGCGCTGTGCTGATACCGATCAGTATCAGCAGGGCGAACAAGACGACGAGGATGAGGATATTGATCGTTATTCTGCTCGGTCTTTTCAGGTGGTTATCTCTGTTCTGGACGTATGGGGTCCAGATATCGGGCCGACGATCCTGATCACCACTCAAGGGGTTGCCTCCTTCTGCCCGCAAACCAAGACGTCAACTGGCCTGGGTCGGGAAGGATGCGCATACATCGGATCGGGGGATGGCGCTGTGAGGTGGCCGGCAGGCGTAAAGCCTGCATCAAATGTACGGGGGCATTATGAGCGGATGCATGGGGGCTGTCAAGGCGTTTATTATCAAGTGAACGCACTTTGCCCGAGAGGTGCTTGTGGAGCCCGCACCGTCCTCTCACCGCCTGAGTACACCGCCGTCCGACTCCTGGGTGAGAGCGATAAGGGCGATAAAGGTGATGCAGCCCGGCGAACTGGGCGATTTCGTCCGCCACCGGGGGGCGTTGCACCCGATTCTCGGATAAGGGTAGATGGCGTTCGAAGGCGCGATTTGACAGGGTGGCTTCGACCCGGTATTATTTGTGCGAAAAGACACAAAGTATGTCGGCGGAGAGGAGACGCGATCATGGTCGATGCACAGGTAGATATCCCGCGACCGAGCCTGGCGCGCCTTCCGGCCTATCTAAGACGGCTCATACAGGCGATAGAACTGGGCGAGAGCGTCATCTCGTCTCAAGCACTGGGCGAGGCGGCCGGTGTGCCGGCCGCACAAGTACGCAAGGATCTGAGCCATCTCGGCGAACTGGGGCGGGCCGGTATCGGCTATGAGGTGGAGCATCTCGCCTCGGTACTGCACGGTTTTCTCGGGTTGGGACGCGCCAAACGGGCGGTGGTTGTGGGAGCGGGGAATCTGGGGCGTGCGCTGGCCGCCTATCCCGGATTTGCCCGCTATGGACTACGCATTGTGGCATTGTTCGATGTGGACCCCGCCAAGATCGGGCGACGGGAGTCAGGGCGAGAGGTGTATGCCCTGGATCGTCTGCCCGAGGTGGTGCGGCAAGAGTCGGTCGATATGGGCATTCTGACGGTGCCCGCCGACCAGGCCCAGGACGTGGCCGATCTGATGATCGAGGCCGGCATCGAGGTGATCTGGAACTTTGCGCCGCAGGCTCTGCAGGTGCCGGATCACGTCTTTTTGCAGTATGAGGATCTGGCCGCGCGACTGGCCATCATCTCCTATCACATCGCCCGCCGCGCCGAGCCGGAGAGCATCTCTAACGGCCGGGGAGAGAGCTCTCTCCCCGCATGAGTCGGGGGGCCAGATCGGCCCCTT
>JBMNOI010000067.1:0-20823 GCA_050942995.1 Anaerolineae bacterium | reverse complement strand
CATCTGCTTGCCACCCCTTCTTCGCCTCACTATACTCTACACAACCATAATCGGGCCGTCCCGTCTTTTGTGCGAGGTGAACATGCCATCATACGATTCCTCATCTCCCAGAGCGCGTTTTCTCGCCAGCATCGTCCGCCGCTCCGGCGGCCGTCCCCCTGTAGGGAGCCCCACCTCTGTCACCACCGTCGAGCAGATGGAGGCGACCGGCGCGGCCTTTCCCGACGCCCATCTGGACGGCGTCACCATGGCCCGTCTGGCCGCCGCCGCCCATACCATCCTGGGCTATGACGCCATCATGCCCATATTCAGTGTGGTGCAAGAGGCCGCCGCTCTGGGAGCCGAGATCGACTGGGGCGACCGTGACACTATGCCCACCGTCCGCGCCCCGCTGTGGGACGATCCCGATGCGGTGTGTATCCCCGCCGATTTTATCGAGCGTCCGCCCATTCGTGCCGCCCTGGACGCCATCGGTATCCTGCGCGCCGAGTATGGTGACCGCGTCGCCATCGTGGGCAAGGTGATGGGACCGTGGACTCTGGCCTATCATGTGGTGGGGCTGCAGCCCTTTCTGATGGACACCCTTCTGGCTCCCGAACGGGTGCGCGCGTTTCTGGCGCGCCTGAAAGAGGTTACCTTGCGCTTTGCCCGCGCCCAGATCGACGCCGGCGTCGACCTGCTCTGCCTGGCCGATCACGCCACCGGCGATCTGGTCAGCAGCGCCATGTATCGTGACTTTTTACAGCCGGTGCATCGTGAGCTGGTGGCGGCGCTGGATATCCCCATCGTGCTGCACATCTGCGGCAACACCCTGGACCGCATCCCCGCGATCGCCGACGCCGGGTTCAGCGCCTTTCATTTCGATTCCCGCGTCGACGCATACGATGCCGTTCGCGCTGCCGCCGGGCGCATGGCGCTGGTGGGCAATGTGAACAACTCTGAGGTGTTGCTCGACGGAACGCCGGCAATGGTGGAAGAGGTCACTCGTTACGCTCGAGATGCCGGGGTGCAGGTGCTGGGGCCCGAATGCGCCGTGCCTCTACACACGCCGGTGGAGAACCTGCGCGCGATTGCGCGGGCAGTGGAGGTACAAGATGGCCCGCATCTATCCTAATCGCCTGGACGATGCCACCGAGAGCCATGCCGAACGCGCTCTGTACGAGATATTTCGTGACCGGCTGCCCGACGATGTGCTGGTATTTCACAGCGCCCGCTGGCAGGTGCGCGACAGGCGACGGGGCGCCCGGGATGGTGAGAGCGACTTTATCATCGTCGATCCTGCGCGAGGGGTGCTGGTGCTGGAGGTCAAGGGAGGCGCCATCCGGTACGATGGCGAGCGGGGCGAGTGGACCAGCAACGGCATCCCCATCAAAGATCCCTTTGAGCAGGCCGAGCGAGGCAAATACAGCCTCATCGCCAAGATGCGCGAGATGCCGGTCTGGTCGCGGGGGCATCCCTACGTCTGCCATGCCGTTGCCTTTCCCGATGGAGAGGTCGAGGCCGATCTGCGTCCCGATGCGCCGGCGGCCATTATCCTGGACGTTCGCGCCGCCGAGGACCCGGCGCCGTGGCTGGCGGCTTTGTTCGATCATTACGCCGCCCACAGCCCTCTCGACGCGGACGACCTGGCCGCCCTGGTCGACCTGCTGGCCCCTACGCGGACGTTGCGCCTGCCGCTGGTCCGGTCCATCCGTCGGGAGGGGAAGCGTATCGTCGAGCTGACCGAGGAGCAATACACGCTGCTGAATCTGCTGCGCAATCGGCGGCGTGTGGCCATTTCGGGTTGCGCCGGTACCGGTAAGACCATGCTGGCTCTGGAGCAGGCCCGCCGGTTGGCGTCTCAGGGTTATGCCGTATTGCTCACCTGTTACAATCGCGACCTGGCCGATTATCTGGCCTGGGAAGGGGATCTCCCTTCCGAGGTGATGGTGAGCAATTATCATCATCTGTGCCGCGAACTGGCCGAGTGTGCCGGATTGGATGTGGCGCCGCCCCCCACCACGGATGCCGGCGACTATTACACCCAATACCTGCCCGAGCGGTTGTTCGAGGCCGCCGATCTGCTGGGGGCGCAGTACGATGCCGTCATCGTGGACGAGGGACAGGATTTCGCCCCACACTATTGGGAAACCCTCATGATGTTGCTGCAGGACCCCGATGAGGGCATCTTTTACATCTTTTACGACGACAACCAGAATCTGTACAACGTCGACTTTGAGATTCCAGAATCCTTTGACCACTATCCGCTGGATCGTAACTGCCGTAACACACAGCATATTCATCGGACGTTCATGTCCTTTTATCGGCAACGTGACGCCGTGCAACCCCAGGCGATCGGCCCTGAGGGACGTCCGGTCGAGATTTACTATTACGATTCCGAGCGAGATCTGCGCGAGCGTCTGCGGCGCATCCTGCACCGCCTGACGGTCGAGGAGGGGGTAGCGGCGGAGGATATCGTGGTGCTGACGCCCTACCGCAAACGAGGGTTGGTGCAAGATTGTCCCAGGCTGGGCAACCTGCAACTCGTCGCCACGCCGCCGCAGCGGGCCAACGAGGTTTATTGCAGCACCATCTACAGCTACAAGGGGCTCGAGGCAGCGGTTGTCATCCTGGCCGAGCTGCAGCCGACCAGCCAGGATCTGGAGACACTGGTGTATGTAGGCTGTTCGAGGGCCTGCCACCACCTGATCATCCTGGCCGACGTCCGACTGCCCGACGAGATCGCCGATCGCCTGCCCGCGCCCGAAGAGACGGCCTGAGCGGGCAGATCCCTATGCGGGATGTACCACGCCAAAGACGAACTTGAGGTAGCGCGCCTCGGGAAAGTGAGCCGGCACCGGATGATCCAGGGCGTGCCCGGCCTCGCGCAAGATGGTGAGCCGCCGGTCGGCCTGAGTGGCGGCCGCCGCCAGCGCCTCGCGAAACATGTCCGGCGATACCTGGCCGGTGCAACTCGCCGTGGCCAACAGCCCGCCCGGCTCCAGGCAGCTCATCGCCAGGCGATTCAATCGGGTGTAGGCCCGGGTGGCGGCGTGTCGGCCGGTTTTGGCTCGCGCCAGCGAGGGGGGATCGATGATGACCATATCAAAGCGCCGGCCGCTGCGGGCGCACGCCTCCAGCCACTGAAAGCAATCGGCCACCACATATTCATGAGCGTCGGGATCGTGGCCGTTGAGGGCCAGGTTGTAGCGGGCCTCCTCTACCGCGGCCGCGGCGATATCGACGCTGGTCACATGGGTGGCTCCACCCTGGGCGGCGTACACCGAAAAGGCGCCGGTGTAGGAAAAGGCGTTGAGCACGCGCTTGCCACGGCACCAGGGCTCGATGTAGGCGCGGTTCTCGCGCTGATCGAGAAAGAGCCCCGTCTTTTGGCCCTCCATCAGATTGGCCCGAAAGAGCAGGCCGTTCTCGTACACCGTCAGATCAGGGGGCGGTGTCGTGCCCCAGATGACCGTTCGTGCAGCGGCGGCAGTATCATCGTCGTCTTTCGCCCCGGCCGCGCTGCCATGTCGCCGCAGCACGATACCGTCCAGCGGGGTGATCGCCGTCAACGCCCGAACCAGCGGTTCTTGCAGAGTCGCCACACCCTCGCTGTAGAGCGCCAGAACGGCATAGCGATCGTACAGATCCACCACCACGCCGGGCAGGCCGTCGCTCTCGCCGTACACCCAGCGATATGCCGTCGTCATCCGCGACGAATCGACGCCCTGTGCCCACGCCTCGCGCAGGGGAGCACGCAGATCCCACGCCGCCCGCATCCGTTCCGCCAGTCGGGCATCGTCGGGCGCGGTATGGCGATCAAAGAGACGCACGGCGATGGCGCCGCGGGCGTCCCACAGGCCCACCGCCTCAAAGGGGCCGCACAGCACCCGTACCCATGTACCCGAGGGTAGCCGGGGCACGCCGCGTTCTCCCCTGGCGGGCACCAGTTGATCGCGATACACCCACGGGTGGCCCGCCTGCAGGCTGGCGCGAATGCCCGGCGATGCCATCACCGTCGGCAGTCTGCCGTGCCTGTTCCCCGTCCTGTCAGATCCCATCGCTGCGCCTCTCTCTCATCCCCTCTATCCGACCTCTCGATCTGGCTCTCTCATCATTCTCGTCTTATCGCCATGGGCTGTCAAAAGCCGACGGCGATTTTGGCGTTTCGGGCGAATCCCACCGTTTGGGCTTCTTCTGCCTTGACATTCCCGTGTAACGAGTATATTCTCACTTCTACCTCATTTTCTTCAGTTCATTGAGCAAAGGGGGCGAAATGGGGCGAGTACAAGAGGTCGGCGAAAGGATCGTCAGTAATGTCGAGAATGTGATCGTCGGCAAGCACCGTGAGGTCGAGTTCGCCCTTGTCGCCATGCTGTGTCAGGGGCACATTCTCATCGAGGACATCCCCGGAGTCGGCAAAACGGTGCTGGCGAAATCCTTCGCCCGATCCGTCGGCTGCACCTTTCGCCGCATCCAATTCACACCGGACCTTTTACCCAGCGATGTGACCGGCGTCTCGGTGTTCAACCAGAAGACACGCGAGTTCGAGTTCCGCTCGGGGCCGATTATGGCCCAGATCGTGCTGGCCGACGAAATCAACCGTGCCACGCCCAAGACCCAGTCGGCTTTGCTGGAAGCGATGGAAGAGCGCCAGGTGACGGTGGACGACCGCACCTATCGCATGCCCGAGCCGTTTATCATTCTGGCCACGCAGAACCCCATCGAGTACGAGGGCACCTATCCGCTGCCCGAGGCTCAGCTCGATCGCTTTCTCATGCGCATCAGTCTGGGGCATCCCCAGCCCGATGAAGAGATCCGCATCCTGGATGCCCAACAGTATGTGCATCCCGTCGAGACCATCGAGCAGGTGGTGACGGTGGGGGAACTGCTAGAGGTGCAGCAAGAGATCAAAAAGGTCTATGTGGATCCGCTCATCAAAGAGTATATCGTCGCACTGGTCAACGCCACGCGCACCTATCCCGATGTCTATCTGGGAGCCAGCCCGCGAGGCTCGCTGGCGTTGCATCGCACGGGGCAGGCCCTGGCTGCGCTGCAGGGGCGCGATTACGTGATCCCCGATGACATCAAAGCGCTGGCCGAGGTGACGCTGGCTCACCGTATCATTGTCAGTCCGTCGGCCCGTATTCGTAACGTGGATACCCGCGACGTGGTGCGCGAACTGCTGGATTCGGTGCCGGTGCCCGGCACCCGCGTGCGCCCTGACTGAGTCGCCCTGGTCGAACACAATACATACTCCTGAGGGAGAAAGAATGAACATTCGCCCGGCAACCATCGCCGATATCGATCGTTGTAAAGCGCTGGATGCCTCATACGAGACCGAGTTCGTCTGGCAGATGAACGAGAGCGTCGAGGCGAACAGCATCGACATCCGCTTCGAACGCGCCCGCATCCCGCGACGTACAACGGTGCGCTACCCTCGTGATGTCGATACGATCTATGAGGACTGGCAGCGGGAGGAGTGCTTTTTGGTAGCCGATGAGATGATCCGGATCCTCGGCTATCTGGATATGGTAGTGAGCCACTGGCGCTGGCAGGCATGGATCGAGCACCTGGTGGTGGATCGGCCCTACCGGAGGTGTGGTATTGCCAGTCGTTTGATGGACGCTGCCGAGCGTTGGGCGCGGGGCAGCGAGCTATCGGGCATCAATTGTGTGGTGCAGAGCCGCAACGACCCCGCCATCTGCCTGCTCACCAAGAGGGGCTATCTCTTCCGTGGCTTTATCGACCACTATTACACCAACGGCGATATAGGGCTGGTGTATACGCTGGATCTGTAACCGGCGTGCGTCCGCATGCAAATGGTAATTTTGGTACGCCAACTTGCATCGCCGGGGCCTCTGTGCTATACTACCGGCGTCGTGGGTGCGTGGCTCAGCTGGTTAGAGCGCACGGTTCACATCCGTGAGGTCAGAGGTTCGAGTCCTCTCGCGCCCACCAGAACGCCCTCCAAGCGGAGGGCGTTTTTTGCTGCCTATGCATCGCCATGGGTGACCTCCGCCAGCCACTGCTCTGTCTCGCCGGGTGATCTCAGCCGCACTACGCGCAGGTGGGCATGTTCGGGCAGGGCAAACAGCTTCGGATACTGGCGACGCCGCCGCCGATAGGTGCGCAACGTCCGGCGAAAGAGGCTATCGGGGGCGATGAAGGCGCCATACCATGTCTCTCGATTGCCGTTCCGCAACTCCTCCCGGCCAGAGACAGAGACCCGCTTCACGGTACGTACTATAGCAGTTGCCACAGGACCCGCGGAAGCCCGTAATCCAGCCACACCACCGTATCGGCCCGCGGCCAGACGATGTGGCGCACCGAGCTATAGCTCCCGTCGACTACCCAGCCGTCGCCGGACAGCGCCCGATCCACAGTGG
The DNA here is from genome assembly GCA_050942995.1 of Anaerolineae bacterium. Lineage (GTDB taxonomy): Bacteria > Chloroflexota > Anaerolineae > UBA1429 > UBA1429 > JBMNOI01. Next base: position 14,455 of record JBMNOI010000067.1, on the reverse strand, counting down.
CGCAGAAGACATCTCGCTCGGCGGGGGTCCAGTTCGGGCCCCAGTGGATGGCGTCCAACTCGATGTGTGGCACGCCCAGGATGCGGGCCAGCCGCGCCGAGAGGGTGGTTTTGCCCACGGCCGATGGGCCGATGATGACGATGCGACGCATGGAAGCCTCTCCGGTATGCAAAAACGAGGGAACGATGACTATTCTAAATCCTCGCTCCTGTCATGCCAAATCGCTTCCGCGTCTGCCGCTGCCCGCTAACGCCCCAGAGAGTCCAGAATCTCGCGGATGGACAGGGTGGCCCCACAGATCACGGCATCGGATGCGCCATAGTACATGGTGATGGTATCGCCGTCCACGATATGGCCGTTGGTGAACACCACCTCGCCGAAAAAGCCGGCTCTCTCATAGTCGGCCAGCGGCTCCATGATCGGCTCCTCCGATCGGGCGATCACCTTGCAGGGATCCTCCAGATCCAGCAGCAGGGCGCCCAGGCAGTAGCGATGCTCGTGGTTCGCGCCGTGATAGATCTCTAACCAGCCTTCGTCGGTATAGATGGGGGCCGCACCGGCGCCCACCCGCGCCGAATCCCACATATCGCTACGGGTGCGAACCACACAGTGATGGTGCCCCCAGTGTTCCATATCATCCGAGTAGGCCAGCCAGATAAAGGGGCCACCCAAAAAGACGCCGATGGGGCGATGCAGCATCGCATAACGCCCGTTCGCCTTGCCCGGAAAGATGGCGCAATCCTTGTTGGTGGGTGGCAAGATGACTCCGTGGCGGGTGAATTCGCGCCAGTCGACTGTGGAGGCCAGCGCCACACCGATGCCGCGGGGCGAGGCTACGGTGTAGGTGAGCCAGTAGCGCCCGTCCAGTTCGGTGACGCGGCAATCCTCGATGCCGTACGATTCCATGGGGCCCTGGGCAGTGATTACCGGCTGATCTTCGATCTCGAAATGCACGCCGTCCTCGCTGGAGGCCAGCCGCAGATGAGAGATGGAGGAGAGGTAGCTTTCTCCCTTGTAGGTGATGTGGCGTGGGTCCTCATACTCGACGTCGGGGTCGTTCAGATCGAACTCGAGAATCGCCACACCGCCGGGCTCGTCGGGGTCGGCCACCACCGTGCGGGCATAGCCCTCACGCTGCTCGGGGTGCTCGGCCACGCGCATGATGAGCCAGGTCTTGCCCTCGAACCGAAAGGCGCCCGGGTTGAGCACCAGTTGTACCCGTAATCCTTCGCGGCTGGAGTTAACATGCCGCGGCATAATGAGTGGATTCTCCGGAAACCTCTTTGCCAGGTCAGGCATGATCCTTCTCCCATCTGGCGAGAGTCTCAGGTGTGAACATCGGCGATGGTGTGAACCTCTCCGCCTGTCTCTAATCCGGCATAGGCGCCGGTACCCTGAAATAGCACACGTTCGTTGCGCCCCAGAGCGACTAATCGCACCACCACAGTGGCGCTCATCGTCTCGGGCACGCGGGGCACCATCTCGGTGCCGGTGGGCATGTGCAGCAGCATGCCGGGGGTTGCGCGTTGAACGACGATAGAGAGCCTGTGCCGACCGTCGGCCATGCTCCATTCGACCCGTTCGTCATCCACTGCCAGCCGCAAGATGCGGGCGCCGGTATAGGTGGCAAAGCGGTAGAGCCGTCCCCCGTGCCATAGCCCCACGATGAACCCCCGAAAGGTGCGATTCACCCAGGGGATAAGGGCCACCGAGGCGCTGAGAGAGGTGCCGGGACTGTCGGCAAAGTGGTTGCTTTGCACCCACACCCAGCCATGAGGAAAGGATCTTCCCCAGTCCTTCTCCATATATCCGCGGCCATCCCAAAAGTCGGTGGGTTCGCCGTTGATGTTCAGCCAGCCCTCTATCGTGTGGTCCATGCTCAGCACGCCATGGTAGGTCTCCATGCGGGGCACAAAGGCAAAGGGCCCCATCACCCCCGGCGAAAGGGGCGTCACCGGCCAGGGGGTGAGGTTGCGAAAGCGCAGCTCGCCCTCGATGCGCAGATCGGTCGCCCCAATATCCAGTACCATGCGGTTGGCGAAAAAGTGGTTGCCGCCCACCCGGACGTTCAATTCGCAACGCGAAGCGTCAAATGCCGTGAGGGGGTAGCGCAGATAGCGCGTCTCGCCGGTGACGCCGTTCAGCCACTGCACAAAGGCATGAGATTCCTCACCGGTGGGCCCAAGGAACACACCGGGGATAAAGGCGTAACGATGGGCGCCGGTGGGATCCACAACCTTGTAATACCAGCCCTCGAAATAGTTGCGCGTTTTCCCCCGGCCGTGGTAGGCCGCCGGACGCCAGAGATTGGTCAGGCAGTGGCTCAAGGTTCGGGTTCTCCCTTCTCCTCACGGTTCAGCGCATCCAGCAGCGCCAGCACCTCGCGATTCGGCGGAATGTCGCTCATGCTCGATGCCCGGTGGCGATAGCGGATGTGCCCCCGACGGTCGATGATGTATAGCGCCGGCATGCGTCCCAGGCGCAAAAGCTTGACCTGCTGGCCGTATACGTCGGCCACCCGATGCTCGGGATCGGCCAGTCCCACAAAGGGGATATCGTGCTCCTGCCAGAAGCGGGAAAAGGCCTCGGCGCTGTCGGGCCCCACGGCCAGCACCTCCGCATCGCGGGCGGTGAATTCGTCATAATCATGACGCAACTGCGTCATGTGCCGTCGGCAAAAGGGTCAAGAGAACCCCCGGTTAAAGACCAGCACCACATGGCGCCGTCCGGTATAGTCGGACAGGCGAACGGTGCGGCCGGCGGTGTCGGTGAGGGTGAAATCGGGGGCCGGGCCGAGATCGGGCGGGGTGGTCACTCTACACCTCCTCCAGCACGTTCCTGTGCCGCAAGCCGGGCAAAGATGGAGGATGGAGAGCCGGCGGCCGGGATGAACATCTGGGATTATTGTACGCCAAGAGAAAGGTTGAGAGCAAGGGGGATACCCCACATTTCGCTCCCCCTCCCTCCCGTGCTACAATCATCTATGGCATCTATATACACGGAACGGAGGCAACGGTGACACGAGGTATCCTTTGGGACATGGACGGTGTGCTGGCCGATACAGCCGAGGCTCACTATCATGCCTGGAGCGCGCTGCTGCGAAAATATGGCCGCACCCTTACCCGCGAACAGTTCGACGACACCTTTGGCATGGCCAACACCGCCATCTTGCAGCGATGGTTCGGCCAGGATACGCCGATAGAGACGATCCTTTCTCTGGCCGATGAAAAAGAACGGGCTTTTCGCGCCACGATCGCCGAGCATGTGCGCCTGGGCCCCGGCGTGCGCGAGTGGCTGGCCCGCCTGCGCGAACTGGGCTATCGGCAGGCCGTGGCCTCGTCCGGCGATATGGCCAATATCGTCGCCATTCTCACCCATCATGATGTGGGCAACTATTTCGACGCCATCGTCTCCGGCGCTATGCTGCCGCGCAGCAAGCCCGATCCGGCCGTGTTCCTGCAGGCCGCCGGGGCTCTGGGCGTCGAGCCTGCCCGTTGCCTCGTCATCGAGGACGGCATTGTGGGCGTCGAGGCGGCATGCCGTGCCGGCATGCCCTGCCTGGCCCTCACCACCACCCATCCCGCCGAGCGGTTGGCCGGCGCCGACCTCATCGCCGCCGATATGGCCGAGGTGGATGAAGAAGCCCTGATGTGCCTGTTCGAGCGCGAACGCTAGAACGAGTCCGCCTCCCCGGTAAGGGCGGTTCGCGAACCGCCTCTATCTCACCAGGATATAAGAAAGCCGGAGGCGCTCGACAGACGCCTCCGGCTTTTTGCTTTACCCGGAATGCCTCAGGGCATCCAGAGGATGTGCACCGTGTTCCCCGCCGGATCGGGCTCTTTCAGATAGGCGGACTTGACGTTGGGCCGGATGGTCGGTTCCGACAATTCTACGCCCCTGGCCTCGAGATCGGCGACGGCGGCTTCAAAGTCGCTCACGCGAACGGCCAGATGGCACGGCCGGTCGGGCTCGCTCTTCATCACTTCGATACGCCCGGCGCCGTCGCTGCTCAAAAAGATCGAGCTGTTGCCCTCGGCTACCTCGAATCCGAACAGTTTATTGTACCAGGCGGCGATATCCTGCGCTGATGCCGTGGCCGTGGGATAAAGCCCCACATGCTCCACGCCGCTGTATAGCGCCTGTCCGCGGGCCTGTCGCACCCACGCCAGACACTGGGCCGTCAGTTTGGTGATCGCACCCCAATCTTTGGCTTTGACCAGATCGCTGCGCACCACCGCCGAGCCCATGCCGATGCAGACGACGCCGGCATCGAACCACCCCTTGATATTCTCATAGCTTGCCTCTACGCCGCCGGTGGGCATTATCTTGGACCAGGGGCAGGGCGCCGTGATGGCTTTGACAAAGCTGGGGCCGCCCAGCTCGCTGCCGGGAAAGACCTTGACGATCTCGCAACCCAGCTCCTCGGCTGCCGATACCTCAGATGCCGTAGCGCATCCGGGGAAATAGGCGATCTTGCGGCGGTTGCAGAGCTTGGCGACCTCGGGGTTGGTCACCGAGCCGACGATAAAATTGGCCCCCAGGTTGATGTACAGTCCCGCCGTGGCCGGATCGAGCACCGAGCCCACGCCCAGGATCACCTGCGGGTGGTCCTTCTCCAACCTGACCACCATCTCACGAAAGACCTCAAAGGCCCGGTCTCCGCGGTTGGTGAATTCGATCACCCTGGCGCCGCCGGCGGCCAACGCCCCGGCGATCTGTACCGATGTTTCGACGTCGCCGTTATAGAACAGGGGCACCATGCCGATCTGTTCCATGGTGCTCCACACCTGTACTCTAGAAAATCGTGCCATGGCCCGTCTCCTTATTGAGTTTAGCGCTGTACGCGGCCCGAGGCATCGCCGCCCATGAGCTTGGTGACCTCACTCACCGTCACCAGGTTAAAGTCGCCGAATATGGTATGTTTGAGGCATGACGCCGCCACGGCAAAGTTTAGCGCCGCCTGCCGGTCATCGCCAAAGGTCAGCATGCCGTAGATCAGCCCGCCCATGAACGAGTCGCCGCCGCCTACGCGATCGACGATGTGGGTGATGTCGAAACTGGGCCCCAGGTACACATTGCCGTTATCCCACAAAATGCCCGACCAGGTGTTGTGACTGGCCGAGATCGAGCCGCGCAGAGTGATGGCGATGGTGCTCAGGTTGGGGAAGCGCTCGTGCAGCGCCTCGCACACCGACCGGTACTTTTCCGCATCGATGACCCCCGAGGTCACGTCGGTTTCGGGCGCGTGAATGCCAAAGACCTGGGCCGCGTCCTCCTCGTTGCCGATCGCGATATCGCAGTATTTCACCATCTCGGGCATCACCTCCGATGCCTTGCGTCCCCATCGCCACAGCTTGCTGCGATAGTTCAGGTCACAAGATACCGTCAGGCCCATCTCTTTGGCCACCTGAATGCCCTCCAGGCAAGCCTCTGCCGCGCCTCGGGAGATGGCGGGGGTAATGCCGGTCCAGTGGAACCAGCCCGAGTCGGCGAATACCGAGCGCCAGTCGACCATGCCCGGCTCGATGGTGGCAAAGGATGAGCCATCGCGGTCGTACACCACCTGGCTGCTGCGCACTACCGCGCCCATCTCCAGGAAATAGATGCCCAGACGCTCGCCGCCCCACACGATCTTGTCCACACCGATGGCCCGCTCTCGTAAAAAGCGCATGCAAGCGTCACCGATATCGTTCTTGGGCAGGCGCGTAACAAAATCCACAGGAATGCCGAAATTAGCCAACGATGCCGCCACATTGGCCTCACCGCCGCCATAGATCACGTCGAACGAACGTGCCTGCGAAAAGCGCAGAAACCCCGGCGGCGAAAGTCGCATCATGATCTCACCGAATGTCACCACCTTTTTTGACATGGCCATTAACCTCCATGATCATCTTTGCATGATGGCCGGCCCCGTTGGCAGGAGCGTGTTGGCCGGCTGCCCGTCTGCCACAAGGTACACCAACAGCAACAACCCCGTCAAGCGGTTGACAGACGCTCATACGGATCGAGGACGGGGGGATATCGCGTGCGGGCGCAAAAAGGCGCCCCGATGAGGGGCGCCCGTGTCCGTCGGATGGCACGGCTGGCGTGGGCTAGACCTTGGCGTCCATCTGGCTGAGCAATTCGTTTTCGCTGGGGAAACGGCCGGTGGCGAGCTTGGAGTAAATCGTCTCGTCGCCCACGCTAACCTCAAAAGCGCCTCCACTTCCGGGGATCAGGGCTACTTCGGCAAGTTGATTCTTGTACTTGTTCAGGATTTTCTCCGCCAAACTGGCGGCTCTGGGTAAGTAACCTCAAGAGGTGCAGTAGCGGATCTCTACTCTTGCGCTCATCGAGCATCTCCTTATGCTAACTGGCTGGCGCAGGGGCGGTCATACCCGGCGCCAAAAGATGTACGGGTACACAAGGGTGCCCCGCCAGAGGCCGTGGAATCCGTGCCTCCGACCCCTCAATCTTGCTTCCACGGCGATACCGGCCCCGTATTATAGGTATGATTGCGGCGCGATGTCCAGCGCGCCAGAGGGCGCAAAAAGGGCGTTTTCACATTGTCGAGAAGTGGGAATGATGGTATACTGCTAGTCCAGACACTGATTTAAAAAAAGAACAAGGCAGTCGGCGCAACACATGAATAACTCGCATTAATATAGATGACTCCATTCCGGCCGGGCGGGCGTACTTCCGCGGCTTCTAGGATAAAACGTTCCGGTGTCGTATACGAAGCACGATCTGCAAGGAGGCAGAAGCGAGGTCGACTATGCCAAAACCCGACGTCATTCTGGGAGAACGGGGGCGAGCCGGCATGCTGCGTGGATTTGAATCCATTGCGCGGCTGCTCACGGTGACACTGGGCCCCATCGGCGGCAATATCGTCAATGCGCGGGAGCCTGGAGGCGAGCCCGAGTTGCTGCGCGACGGCGCGACGGCTGTCCGGCGCATTATCGAGCTGCCCGATCGAGTGGAGAATTCGGGTGCCATGATGATGCGTCACATAGTCTGGCACATGCGTGAGGAAGTCGGAGACGGCAGCGCCACCACCGCCGTGCTGGCCTGGATCATCGCCCGAGAGATGCATCGAATCATTACGGCCGGCGCCAATCCCATGATCTTGCGGCACGGTATCGAAAAAGCCACCGCTGCGGCGGTGCGTGCATTGGACGAGATATCCGAGCCGCTGGAAGAGGAGGAGCGCATCGCCGCCGTCGCTACTGCGGCCACGGGAGATGCCGAGATCGGCCGGTTGTTGGGCGAGATGTACGAGATATTGGGCCCCAACGCCAATATCATCATCGAGCCGTACATCGCCACATTCCACGACAGGGCCTATCACGAGGGCGCCCGCTTTGGCGGGGGATATGTCTCTCCCTATTTCATCACCGACCAGGCCCGACGTGTCGCCGTGCTGGATGACGTGCACGTGTTGGTAGCCGATATGTCCTTCGACTCGTTAGAGGGCATCCAGAATGTGCTGCATCAGGTGGTGCGCTCTGGTGGCAAGAACCTTCTCATCATCTGTCGCAACATGGCCGACAGGGTCATCGGTGTGATGGTCGCCAATAACGAGCGCGACACCATTCATTCCTGCGCCACCAAACTCAAGCCGGTGGGTGATCTGCGCCGCGGCACAATGGAGAATATCGCCGTGCTCACCGGTGGCCGCGCACTATCTGACAAAGCCGGCCACTCGCCCGAAGCGGTTATGCCGGATGATTTCGGGCAGGCCGAGCGTGTGGTGGTGGGGCGCGATTATTTCATCATCATGGGCGGTGGGGGAGACCCTGCCGTAATCCGTAAGCGTGTGGCCGAGATGCGCCAGCGCGTGCGCACCACCGAGGATCGCGAAGAGCGCGATATGCTGCGCGATCTGCTCAAGCACTTTTCCGAGGGCATCGGAGAGCTGCGCATCGGTGCGCTCACCGAAAAGGAGCGTAGCATCCTGCGTGAGACGGCCGAACAGGCGATGAAGGCGGTGACGGCCGGTATGGAGGGGGGCGTGGTGCCCGGTGGCGGTGCGGCCTATCTGGCGTGCATCCCTGCCGTCGAGGCGGTCGAGGCCGAAGGGGACGAGGCGCTGGGGGTGCGAATTGTCGCCCGCGCATTGGAAGAGCCCATGCGGCGTATCGCCGAGAATGCCGGTATTCATCCCCCCCTGGCGATTGCTCAGGCCCTCGCCCAGGGCCCCGGCTATGGCCTGGATGTGCGATCCAAAAAAATCGTCGACATGCTGGAGGTCGGCATTGTCGATCCTACAGCGGTCGTCAAACGCGCCTTGCAACAAGCAGTGAGCGGCGCCATGATGCTTCTCACTACGGATGCCCTGGTTTTGCACCGAAAACCCAAGGAGAGTTTCGATCCATGAGTACGTCCACAAACACATTTGACGAGAAAAGCGGCCCCGTCTGGGAGCGCGTCGGTCCCATCGCCAGCGGTGGTACCGTGTTCGGGCTCGCGGTTTCACCCGTGCCCGATAAGCGTCGCTATTGGGCGGCCACCGGATGCGGCACCTTTTACTCCGATGATGGCGGCGCCACCTGGGTGCAGCGTCTCACCGGGCTGACGACGCCGTTGCTCAGTTCGCTGGCCGTCGCCCCCAACGGTGCGCTGATCGCCGGTGCCCTGGGAGGCGATCTCTTTGCGTCCTTTGATTATGGCCTTCACTGGGAGACCGGCTTTGTGCCCGAGGAGCTGCGGGCGACGGTGACGGTAGTGCTGGCCTCGCCCAATTTCGCTCAGGACGGCACTTTTTTTGCCGCGACCGACGGCGCCGGACTGCTGGTAAGCCGTAATTCGGGCAAGCAGTGGGAGGATTCCGGCTTTGGCCTGGATGACGAGAGCGTTCTGGCGCTGACTGCGACCTCTGATTGGTCCAGGCGCGAGACCATGTTCGCCGCCACCAGCGAGGGAGTGTTCAGCTCATCGAACGGGGGACGCGCCTGGCGCAAGACCAGGCTGATGCTCGATGATGATGTGGTCGATGTGCTGGCCACAAGCCCTAATTTTGATGAGGATCGCACCGTCTATGCCGGTACCGAAGGGGGGCGGCTCTACCGCTCGACCGACGGCGGCCGTTCATGGGATATGCTGCACGAAAAGGTCTCAGAAGGGCCGCTGAACTGCCTGTGGCTGGCCCCCGATTTCGGCGAGAGCCGACGCCTGGTGGCCGGCGCGGGATCGCGTATCCTGGTCTCGACGGACGGCGGCGAGAGCTGGAGCGCCTCCAGTGATATCCCGGGCACGGTGCTGGCGCTGGCCGGTGACGGCGAGGTGATTCTGGCCGGGTTGCATGATGTGGGCGTCTTCAAGTCCACCGACGGCGGCGTCACGTGGGAGTCTTCCTCGTCGGGCCTTTCGGCGCGTGGATTCTCTCAGCTCATCCCCGCCGATGGATCGCTCTATGCCATGGGGCCGCAAGAGGGAGTATGGCGTTCGGCCAACGGCGGCAAGTCGTGGGGGGCTATTGCGGGCATCATGGCTCATGGTCCGCTCTCAGCGCTGGCCGTTCCGGCGGACAAGAGGCCGCTGGTGGCCGGGCAGGAGGACGGCATCGTCCGACCTGAGGGCGATGACTGGAAAGTTGTGTGTGATGTGCCGGGCATTCAGGCGCTGGCGGTGCACCCCAAGGAGGGCATTGGTTGGGCGGGCACCATCGACGGGCGACTGCTGGCCACCCGCGACGGTGGTGAGACGTGGGAAGAGGTCTCTTCTCCCTGTGAGGGGCAGGAGGTGCTTTCTATCGTCATATCGCCGGTCTTTGACGTCGATCGCACGGTGTTTATGGGGACGGCTATCGCCGCCGCCGAGGGCAAGCCGGCACGGGTGGCTCTGTGGCGTTCGACCGACGCCGGAGAGACCTGGCGACAGGTCACCAGCCAGACCACCAACGCCCGCTGGCTCGATATCACCATGCCCATGGGGGTGCAGGAGGATGTGGCCCAGCAGGCCATTCTGGCGACGGGGCCGTTCTGTCTGCGTCCGTTACGTCGGGCCAAGGATGTCTGGATCAGCACCCGCGTGGATCCGGAGGGGGCCAATACGCTCAGTGTGGTCGCTATGGGCGAGATCGACTCCGGTGGTCGGGTGTATGCCGCCACGGGGAACGGCGTGTACCGCTCGATGGACGGCGGCCGTACGTGGCAACCCTTCAGCGAGGGGCTGACGGTGGAGAGCTTTATCGCCATCACCGCCGTCCCACGAGACGAAGGATATACCCTGTATGCCATGAATTTGGGCGGCGTGGTGTGGCGATGCGAGGTTGAATAGCGAGATCGTTTCACAGGACGTTCCCGCCGGATCGCCCTGTAATTCGATAGAGAATGGGGAGACATAACGTCTCCCCATTTTTGGTTCTATCCGACCGATATCGACAGGGCGCGCCTACTCGTCGTCGGGATTTTTCCCCTCGGTCACAAACCGCGTCAATTCGGCCACCGACATCTGGTCGATGCCCAGTTTGGCCAGTGTGCGGCCTCTCTGGCAGTAATCGACCTGATGGATCACACAGGCCATGCTGATCATGGCGCTGATATTCTGCACCGATACACCGAACCGTTCGCCCAGCGCCATGATGGGCACCAGGCTCATGGGCACATCCTCGGTGATGTAGCGATGGTGCAACGTCGAGGGCGCCTTGATGCCGCGGTATCCCGGCTGATTCTGGATCGCCTCATACAGGTTCTCACCGGTGGCATCGTAGGCCATTTTGAGCCACTCTTGCGCCGTACGGGCACGGATGCCCAGCGATGCGGCCACCGTCACCCGCTCGCGATCCAGCGCTTCCAACACGCGGGCCACCGATGGGGTTGCGCCGTCGATGTAGAACTGGAATTCGCCGCGGGTCGACTCGATGCGCCCTGCGTTGAGAATGGCCAGCGCCGGATGAAAGATCGAGCCCATGTTGTTCAGGCTGGTGTGCAGCACGGTGTCCCCGTCGATGAATCGCGGAAAGGCATCGGCGATAGTATCCAGCACGAGTTGCGTGCGAGAAGCGGGGAGCGCGGCCAGGGGCACGGCATCTTTGATGCGAAAGATACGCACCTGAGTGGGGCCATCGGAGCGGCAGGCATAGAGCAGCGTCTCGGCCTCGGCGACCGTGACATCGGCCGTGCAGCCCTCTTCGCTCAGTGTCTTGACGAATTCCAGGCAGCCGCCGGTGCGCCCGGGGTGCAGGATGATGACCTGTCCGCCGCGCAGATGTGGCGCAAGGCTTCTGGCAATGGGCCGGTGGGCGGTCGAGGGCACCACCACCATGATGACCTGGGCATCCTCCAGCGCCTCGTGCACGTCTGAGGTGACCCGCTGGAGTCGGGCAAACCCCACCGGGCACCCCTTTCCGTCCAGCTCCAGCCCGCGGCGGGCTTTGATGGCGGCGACATTTTCCGGTGTACGGTTATAGAGCGTCACCGGGAAACCCATCAAGGCAAGGTGCGCGGCCATGGCCCTGCCCCCATTGCCGGCTCCAATGATCGCATAGTGTGTTTTTCCCATTCCCGTCTCCTCATCATATGCCCCATGGATCATCCCGCACGGACGATGGAGCATCGGATCTGTCACAGTTCAGTGTTCGTTAAGCTACGGCAATGCCCAGCGAGGCGATACGCTCGGCCTCGGGGAGCGGATCACCGGTCGCCGGATTCACCGCGATGCAGGCGCCGCGATCATCTACCCGAGTCTCGACCTGCCCCCGGGCATAGGGGTTGTTGTGCAGATGGGGCGCATCCAGCAGGCCGACGTTAACCGCTCGGGCCAGCGTGGGCGGATCGATAAACGGGTCACGCACCTGAGGGTCGGCGATGTAACGGATGGCGTTCAGGATCAATTCGGCGTCACGCATCAGCTCCTGGCGACGCGCCTGCACCACCGGATCTCGGGTCATATCGGGCTGGCCGCCCAGGGCGTTATCTATGGCACGGCGGGCCAGCTTGCAGGCCTCGATGACATCCTCGGCGGTGGCGGCATGGTGCGCCTCGGTATGTGCCACAACGTGCACGATGTGCGGCTTGAGCGCCATCTGCAGATAGACGCTGGATGCCAGGTGCGCTCGGGCCAGATCGACATCCACCGGATAGCTCAGCAGGCCGGTGCGAGTCTGTCGCCAGATGCGGAACTGCTCTGATTCCAGCGGGGCGATCATATCCAGCACGGCCAGCATCTTGGCCAGATCCATAGCATCGCTCAGCACAGGGGGAGAGTTGAACATGAGCTGGGCGATATAGTCGCGCACCCCAAAGGCCCTGGCGTTGTAGGCTGAAAGATAGGCCGCGGCCACAAACACCGAATCGGGCGCGTCGCGCAGGCCCCAATGATGGGGTTCGTTTAGCTCTACCGGGATGCCGCGCCCGGCATACCAGGCGATGACGTGCTGATGTTCGCGAATCGATCCTTCCAGATCCCATGGACCTCGTCCGTCCATCTGGTTGAACCAAAAGATGGGGACGGCACACCAGGCCGTGTGAATGGTCTCGACATACATCTCGGCCAGCCGGATAAAGTCATCGGTGCCGGTATAGGTGCGCAGCAGGGGATAGTTGCCACGACGGCCGGCCCGATATAACGCGACGTAATCCTCTGGCGTGCGTACCGGCACGCCGCCGGCCCCCCGACGGCGGGGATCCTGCCGCTCGGGATGAAAGAAATTCTCCTGCGCATCCTGATCGGTGCCCAATGAGATCACGTCCAGCACGCGGGCGTCGGCGATGCGGGCGATGCCCTCCAGCGTCTCTTCCATGGTGGGTAGGCCAAAGTGATGGCGGATGATGGGGTAGGGCGCCTTCCAGCGGATGCGCTCTATCGCCGTCTGCGGGTAATCCTCTTCGGTCATGGCCTCGTGGCTCTGGCCGCGCAAATAGGCCAGCACGTCTTCGGGGAGTTCGGTGCCGTCAAAGGCGCGCTCAAAGAATCCCAGCGAACGAGCCCGTTCGGCCACCGGCGGGGTGCCGCCAAAGGCAAAGCGTACGCCGCGCGCGTGCAGATCGTCGGCGGCCTCGGCGAAATCGCCCAGCAACCGCTCGCCGTTCTCCGGCGTCAGGCGATAGGACACGGCCACCATATCGGCGTCCTCACGTCGGGCGGCCTCCAGAACCTTTTGCACCGATACGGCCGGACCCATAAAGACCGTACGCCATCCGGCTCGCCGGGCCAATCGCAGGAAATTCATTACACCGGCCACATGAACACATTCGCCCAGGGCTGCAGCGACTATCGTCTTCATCTTGCTCCTTTCACTCAAGGCGGTGGCAGAGATGACGCGGGGGTGTGCTTACAGATAGGCCCTTTGCCTTTATCGGCCGGGCTGCCGTATCCAGAAAGGTAGCGTATATCCTAACAAATTAACACAACGAGCACAACCTGTGCAAAAATACGGGCCTATCCTTATGAGTCATGATGCCACCGCGCATGCCTGTATTCGATCGACTTGTCGAGCGTCGTGGCATCGCCGTTCGATTTACTCGACGATACATTTATTATATAACAAAATGATCTCCGATGATGAGTTTTGCCGCGAGATCCGTCGGCTGAATCACGGTATCTCCCCTGTCTTTCCCTTGTTTTTTCCTCTTTATCATCGAGATTGGTTGACACATGATAACAAAGCCTTTATGATGCACCCGAGTTGTTCTCTTGGCGGAGAAGACGATGGTCTGTCTCGGCCCACTCTTTATTTGTGGTATGACGGGTTGTATTCGATGTATCGATGCAGGAAAGGAGCATAGGAATGTCCGAGGAAACACTCTCGTGTGTCGAGCCTTTGGATGAGACACCTGCGGAAGCGCCCGAGGCCCAGCCTGCTGCTGCCCCACAGCCCGCCGCCATGACGGTGGCGCGCGTCGGCCAAAAAGCCCCGGATTTCTCCGGTATGGCTTATGTAGACGGGGGATTCAAGCGAGTCTCGCTCTTGGACTATCGTGGCAAATGGACCATGATCTGCTTCTACCCCGGTGATTTCACCTTCGTTTGACCGACCGAACTGGCGGCGGTCGCCGCCCGTAAGGCCGAGTTGGACGAGCTGGGGCTGCAGGTTCTGGCCATCAGTACGAACAGTCACTTTGTACACAAGATCTGGCAAGAGACCGAGCTATCTCACATGGTCGAAGGGGGGTTCCCCTGGCCGATGGTGTCCGATGCCACCGGTCGGATCGGCCGCCTGTACGGTGTTTATGATGAAGAGGGGGGCGTAGATATTCGCGGCCGATTCATCGTCGACCCCGACGGCGTCATCCAGGCCATGGAGGTATTGACTCCTACCGTAGGGCGCAATGTGGGCGAATTGATTCGCCAGGTCAAGGCGTACCAGCATGTGCGGGATACCGGTGAGGTGACTCCTTCCGGGTGGCAACCCGGCAAGCCGACACTCAAGCCCGGTATCGACCTGGTGGGCAAGGTGTGGACGGTTTGGAAGGTCGAATACGATAGCTGATGGATGAATCGGGCGGCCACAGCGCGGCGCGTTCGCACGCCTGTG
>JBMNOI010000066.1:0-20951 GCA_050942995.1 Anaerolineae bacterium | reverse complement strand
CATCGACCTGTTGCACCTGCTGCTGGAGAACGGCTATCTGCCGGTCATAACGCCCCCCGCCATCAGCACCGGGAACGAGGCCATCAATGTGGACGGAGATCGGGCGGCGGCCATGATCGCTGCCGCTCTGGATGCCGAGCAGCTCATCATCCTGTCCAATGTGCCCGGCCTGTTGCGCGAATTTCCGGATGAATCAACCCTGATCGCCCACGTCGATCCCGCGCGCAGGGACGATTTTATGGAGCACGCTCAGGGACGAATGCGCATCAAGGTGCTGGGAGCGCTGGAGGCGATCGAACAGGGCGTGGGCAAGGTGGTGTTCGGCGATGGCCGGATCGAGTCGCCGGTGCGGGCGGCGTTGGACGGTCGGGGCACAGTGATCGGATAAAAGCTGTCGAGTACTATCCCGTGCATGCACACACGAAGCAATGAGCCGACCGAGCGAGCCTTTGGGCTGTGATGCTCACCAGATGGGAAGAAAGGAAAGTCCTGTGGTTTCTGGGGTGATGGATATCGAGCAAGCACACGCGAGCGGTGTGACGGCCAAGCGTGATCTGGTGATCGTCCGGGGAGAGGGCGCCCGTGTATGGGACGACCAGGGGCGCTCCTATATCGACTGCGTGGGCGGACATGGCGTGGCCAGTGTGGGGCATGCAAACCCCGCCGTGGTAGAGGCGATCTCTCGTCAGGCGGCCACCCTGATCACGCTTTCGGACGCATTCTACAACGATGTGCGCTCTCACCTGCTGGACAAGCTGGCGTCTATTGCACCTGAGGGCTTGAACAAGGCATTTCTGGGCAACTCGGGGGCCGAAGCCGTCGAGGCGGCGCTCAAGCTGGCGCGCCTGAGCACCGGCCGAACCGGTGTGGTGGCCGCGATGCGCGGATTCCACGGCCGCACCATGGGAGCCCTCTCGGTGACGTGGGAGCCCAACTATCGCAAACCGTTCGAGCCGCTGATTCCCGGTTTCAAGCACGTCCCCTACAACAACCTCGACGCCATGCGCGAGGCGGTGGGCGACGAGACCGCGGCCGTCATTCTGGAGGTCGTGCAGGGAGAGGGTGGCGTTCATCCCGCCGACCCCGATTATTTGCACGGTGTGCGTCAGTTATGCGACGAGACGGGCGCTCTGTTGATCCTCGACGAGGTGCAGACCGGCTTTGGTCGCACCGGTCGCATGTTTGCCTGCGAGCATTATGGCGTAATGCCCGATCTGCTCTGCCTGGCCAAAGCCATCGCCGGAGGGGTGCCGATGGGCGCCGTCCTCTTTGGCGACAGCATCCAGAATATCCGCCCGGGCGTGCACGGCACCACTTTTGGCGGTAATCCGCTGGCCTGTGCGGCGGCCGAGGCAGCCATCGGTTATATGCTGGAGCACGACCTGCCCGGTCAGGCGGCGCGGAAGGGGCGCTGGGCGATGGAGCGGCTTCGTCGCATCGAATCCCCGTTGATTCGCGGTGTGCGTGGCATGGGGCTGCTGATCGGCGTGGATCTGCGCAAGCGGGTGACACCCTATCTGCGCGCGCTGATGGCCGAGGGCGTTCTGGCGTTGCCGGCGGGATCTACCGTGCTCCGCATCCTGCCCCCTCTGGTGATCGAGGATGAGGATCTGGCCATTGTGTGCGACACTATCGAAAAGGTATTGACGACCGACGACGAGGCGAGTGCATAATGACCGATGCCGGAGGACGAACCCTCGACGACGCTCGGGCGGTGGAGCTGCTTCATGGTCTGGTGGCGATCCCCAGCGTCTCGACGCAGGAGCGCGCCGCCGTCGAATACGCCACAGCGGCCATGGCCGATATGGGAATGGAGGCCCGGATCGATGAGGCCGGTAATGCGGTGGGACGCATCGGCCATGGACCGAAACGCATTTTGCTGCTGGGACATATCGACACGGTGCCCGGAGCGATCCCGGTACGGCAGGAGGGCTCGCGACTGTACGGTCGGGGCGCGGTTGACGCCAAAGGCCCTCTGACGGCGTTTATGGTGGCCGCCGCCCGTGCGGGTGACCTTGCCGGGGCGCAGGTGACGGTGGTGGGCGCTGTGGAGGAAGAGGCGGCCACATCCAAAGGCGCCTACCATATCGTGCGGAATCAACAACCGGCCGATTTCGTCGCGATCGGCGAGCCCAGCGCCTGGAACCGCATCACTCTGGGTTACAAGGGACGCCTGCTGATCGAGTATTCTCTGAAACGGCCCATGTCTCATACGGCCGGACGCGAGCGCGGAGCCTGTGAGGCGGCAGTGGATTTCTGGCTGGCTCTGAGCGGGTGGGCGACAGCATACAATGAGCGTGTCAGCGGCCTCTTTGCGACGGTGGACCCATCGCTTCGTTCTATCCGTTCCTCCGGCGACGGCCTCTACGAGCAGGTCGAGATGTCTATCGGTCTGCGCCTGCCCGAAGGGCTGGATGTGGCCGATTTGCGCGCTCGCCTGGATGAATGGCGGGGGGAGGCGCGGGTCGAGACCCATGCCCACGAGCGACCGGTTCGCGCCACCAAACGCGGCCCGTTGCCGGGCGCTTTTCTGGCGGCGATTCGTGCCGAGGGCGGTCAGCCGGCGTTCGTCAACAAGACCGGCACGTCGGATATGAACGTGATCGCCGCGCACTGGGATTGCCCGATTGTGGCGTATGGCCCGGGCGACTCGAGCCTGGACCATACGCCGGACGAGCATATCGATCTGGATGAGTATCTGCGCGCCATTCGGGTGCTGACTCGGGTATTGCAGCGCCTGGGAACGCAGATAACGCAGATATAGCCCCTATTGCATCCTGGGGGTGCTCGGCGCAGTATGCGGCATGACTGCCAGCAACCGGCCGGCAACCTCGGCGAATTCCTCTGCCGGATACTCCTCGATGCGGCCGTTATCGGCCAGCGTCGTCAACTCGGGCACGATGGGCAGCCGCCCCAGGAAGGGCGCGCCCATGCCGGCGGCCACTTCGCCTCCGTGGCCGGGGCCAAAGAGTTCGATCTCTCGGCCACAATCGGGGCAGCGCACATAGCTCATGTTCTCGATGACACCCAGGATGGGGATCTCGAGCTGGGTGGCCATGGATGATGCTTTGCGCACCACCATCCCGGCCAGCGACTGTGGCGTCGTGACCATGACGATGCCGTTCAGCGGGATCGACTGCAGCACCGTCAACGAGGCATCGGATGTTCCGGGCGGCAGGTCGACGATGAGGTAATCCAGCTCGCCCCACAACACATCCCCGTAGAACTGGCGGATGGCGCCGCTGATGAGCGGGCCGCGCCAGATCACGGCCTGGTTCGGGTCGGCAAGCAGCAGGTTGATGGACATTATCTTGATGCCGCTATCGCTGGTCACCGGCATGATGCCGATGGGGCTACCCATGGGCGTTTTTGCCTCTTTGAGCAGCATCTTGGGGATGCTGGGGCCGGTGATGTCCGCGTCCAACAGCCCTACGCTGTATCCTTTACGCTGCAGTGCCACGGCCAGCAGCGTCGAGACGGTGGATTTTCCCACGCCTCCCTTGCCGCTGAGCACGGCCACCACATGCTTGATCCGATTGAACGCGGCGGCAGATCCCTCGCCCTCCTGCCTCTGGCCAAAGACGGCCTCTTTTTCCTCGGCCGTCATCTCGCGCAGGGTGATATTGACCTCCTGCACATCCTCTAGCATCAGCAGTCGGGCTCTGGCATCCTCCTGAATCTGACCCCGCAGCGGGCAGGCCAGGGTGGTCAGCGCCAGAGTAAAGCTTACCGTGCCGTTCTCAATGGCGATATCATGAACCATGCCCAACTCGACGATGTTGCGATCGAGTTCGGGATCCATGACATGGGTGAGTGCTTCGCGTACAGCGTCCGTCGTCACCATTTGGCAATGCTCCTGATATGAAATATGGTGTCGGCGCTTGCGGCCTGGCCGCACTGCCGGCATTTTGACTCACAACCTCAACATTATACCACACTGTGCCGGATACGCGATGCACCAGGGCGCCTTCGCCCCCTTCGGAAAGGGGGTGTTTTGTGATTTTTCATCGGCCGGGGGCCATACTCCAGGCGATCGATAGTCCCACCAGACTGACGCTCAGCGCCACGGCAAAGAGCGCTTCGGGCTGTACTCGGGCAAAGACCGATCCCACTGCCAATGAGCCGAGGAATACCGGGCTGCTGGTGAGGATGCCGTAGGCGGCCAGATAGGTGGGACGCTGCTCGTCGCTGGCGATTTCGAGCAAATAGGCGCTGAACGTCCACCACGAGCTACCCACCACAAAGCCCAGCAGCAGGAACGCGACGCCATACAGCACTTGTGGCACAAGGAAATAGTTCGCCGCAATGGCGGCCGACAGGGCAAGGCACTGCATGCTGGTGCTCACGCGGACGGCTATCCGGCTGCCTGTGCGGTCGATGAGGTAGCCACAGATCAACGCGGCCAGAATGCCGCCGACGTTCTGGATCATCAAAAAGGTGCCGGTGATCTCGCCGTCTTGAGACAATAGCTGGCCGGCGCGGATGATAAAGAACGGAAAGGTCGAGGCGGCCAATCCCATCGCGAGTTGTGCGAGCACCGCACGACGCAGACGGGCATCTTCACGCAGGCACTGCGCCATACCGGCGATGCTGCGCCGCACGCTGACGGTCGTATCGGTGGTCTTGCCGGGTTCTTCGCGCACGAAGAGGATGGCGACCACCGAGAGGATGAGGCCGACAAACCCAAGGCCAAAGATGATCGTCCAGTTTAGCGGATACGCCGGGCCCTGCTCGCTCAGAATCAGCCGGACGGCGTATCCGGCACCCAGAGCGCCGAGGCTCGACAAGAGCTGACCCAGGCCGAGAAAGCGCCCGCGTATGTGGGCCGGGATGACCTTGCCTACCAGATCGGGCCAGGAGATGCTGTTGAGCCCCTCGGAGGTGAAAAAGCTGGCCACGGCGAGGGTCAGGACGGCCACCACCGCCCAGGGCGCGTTGCCCGCCCACAACAGAGTGGCCAGCGCCAGAAAGAGAACCGGCAGACGCCCCCCGATGCTGGACCAGGCCAGAAGCGGCTTCTTTCGAGGGCGAGCCACCAGCACGCTGGCGGCCCACGCCTGCGGCAGGGTGATGGCCAGCACGCGCAGGGCCGACATGACGCCGACCATCAATTCGGAGCCGGTCAGTTCTTGAACAAAGGTGGGCACCAGCACGAACGGATCATAGAAGGTAAAGCCGATGGAGAAGGCGATAAAGTCCAGAGTGAGGGCGATATAGTTGCGGCGTACATGGTTGGTTTGTGTGGTCATGAGATTGATCTGGGTCTCCTCGTATTTCTGCCTCTCACGCAGGATGTGATCCTGTTACCAAGAGGGGAGACGCACGAGCGCATGCTGGCGTCACCTCGTTATAGCCCAGGCGCGCAGAGGTGTCAACGTGCTCTCGGGTGGGTCGAACGGAATGTAAGAAACGATGATTTGGCATTTACAGCAGTAGATGCTATACTCGTCGCGTTTGACCTCAAGCAAGGAGGTATTTTCCCCATGATGGTATTCCACACCCGATAATCTTGCGTTCGCGGCTCATCCCCGCTTCGGTCGGATTGTGCCCGGCCGCATCCAATAGTCTCTCGCCGCTGTTGCTATCGTCCTTCTTTTGCACGTTCGATACACGTGCGCCATCTTGCTGCAAAGGATCATGCCCATGGCTACTTTGCGTCGGCTGGCCACTTATTTGGCGCCCTATCCCTGGTGGATTGTTTTCCTGATCGTCGGCATGCTGGTCGGTCTGGCCGGCGAGCTCGCTCTGCCGTTCGTTCTTCGATTGGTTGTAGATAAGGGAATTGCCGCCGGCTCGATGCCCGTTGTGCTTCGCTATACCGGCATGCTGGCTCTCATTGCGGTGCTGCGCGCCTGCGTCCACTATGTGCGTGGTTACACACAGGAACGGTTGGGGCAGGAGGTTATTCGCTCCTTGCGACACGACCTGTATGTGAGGCTGCAGCGCCTTTCCTTCAGCTACTATACCATCAATGCCACCGGCGATCTGATGTCGCGGTTGACGAGCGACGTCTACTCGATCATGGACTTTTTCGGGTTCGGCCTGTGGGAGGCCGTCGGTTCGGGGCTGGTGTTTGTGGGCACCATCGCGGTGTTGCTGTTGACCGACTGGCGGCTGGCCCTGGTGGTCATCACGCCGATTCCGGTCCTCATGTTCTTTGCCTTCCGCTTTAGCGGCATCGTGGGCCCGTTGTGGGAAAAGATTCGCCAGGAGATGGGCAAACTCACTACCACGTTGCAAGAGAATATCAGTGGGATTCGCGTGGTCAAGTCGTTTACCCGTGAGACTCACGAGATCGACAAGTTCCAGGCGCGAAATACCGACAACCTGACTGCCAACCTGTTGCGGGCCAATGTTGAGGCACGCACATTTCCGGTGATGCACTTTATTACCGGATTCTGCTTTTTGCTGCTTTACTGGTACGGTGGGCTCCGGGTCTATAACGGCCAATTGACGGTCGGCACCTTTTTCTCTTTCAACTGGTACCTGTGGGGGTTGATCTGGCCGATCCGTTTCCTCGGATTTGTCATCAGCGTCGCCCGAAAGGCCATCGCTGCCGGTCCGCGTGTGTTCGAGATTCTCGACTCTCCCATGGAGATACCCCAGATTTCGAACGCGCCAGAGATGCCGCCGATCAAAGGCCATATATGCTTCAACGACGTGCACTTTGCCTTTGAGGATGGTGACGGCTCGCCGGTGTTGAAGGGGCTGAACCTGGAGATCTCACCGGGCGAGGTTGTGGCGGTGTTGGGGCGAACCGGCTCGGGTAAATCATCGTTAATCAACCTGATTCCGCGATTTTATGATCCGCAGCAGGGGCAAATCGTCATCGACGGCATCGACCTGCGCCAGATTCATCTGGAGAGCCTGCGCCGCCAGATCGGCATCGTGCCTCAAGAGACCTTTTTGTTCTCGGATACGGTGCGCAACAATATCGCCTTTGGTCGGCCCGATGCGACCATGGAGGAGGTGATCGCTGCGGCCAGGGCGGCCCAGGCTGATGAATTCATCAGCAAGCTGCCCAGGGGGTACGAGACCCGAGTGGGCGAGCGGGGTGTGGGCCTCTCGGGCGGGCAACGCCAGCGTATCGCCATTGCGCGGGCACTGCTGACCGATCCTCGCATCCTGATTCTGGACGAGGCGACCTCGAGCGTGGACGCCGAGACCGAACATGCGTTGCAGCAGGCACTGGCCGAGTTGATGCGCAATCGCACCAGTATCGTCATCGCTCAGCGGCTTTCGACGGTCAAGAACGCCGACAAGGTTGTTGTGCTCAAGGATGGTGTGGTTGTCGAAGAGGGCACTCACGATGACCTGCTCAAACTCGGTGGTGAATACTCGCAGATCTATAACCTGCAACTGCGTCCGCAAGAACTTGTTCAGGCCGGCTGACGGCACGACAGTCTACGATCACGGCAAGGGGGATGGTCATGGCGTTTGACCAGTACGAAGAGATCGAAGAAGTCGAAAAAAGACCCTTCAACTATGCCTACTTTAAACGGATGATCCGTTATACGATACCATATCGTCGCGAGTTGACGTTCATCGTCGCCGTGATGGTGGTGGGAAGCATCTTGCGGTTGCTGGAGCCTTATCTGCTCAAGGTCGTGGTGGATGAGGGCATTATCGGAAGGCAACCGGACATTATCACCCGCATGGCGTTGATATGGTTATCCTTCCAGCTACTCGGTGCATTGGGCGACTTTATCCGTATCCGCTCTCTGAACCGGACGGGGCAACATATCCTGTTCGACCTGCGCCAGGAGTTGTTCTCGCACCTTCAGTGGCTGTCGTTGCGCTTTTATGACGGGCGCCCGGTGGGGCGCATCATGGCCCGTGTGACCAACGATGTGGAGGCCATCAACGATCTGATCAACGGCGGCCTGGTGACGGTGATCTCACAGTTGGTGAGCCTGATCGGCATCATCGCCGTGATGTTTGCCCTGAACTGGCGCCTGGCCATCATGGCGTTCCTGGTTGTGCCGGGGCTGGTGTGGATCGTCGCGCGTCTTCGTCCTCGCATGGAGACCAACTGGAGCAACGTGCGCCGCGCCAACTCGAACATCAACGCCTATCTGAACGAGTCGGTGACGGGTATTCGCGTAACTCAGGCGTTTGCCCGCGAAGACAAGAACATTGCCAAGTTCGATGAGCTGAATAATAGCTACTATGATACCTTTATGAAGGCCATCAAGGTCGAGATCTTGATCTGGCCGTTAGTGGATATCTTTGGCCTTGTGGGGACCTGTCTCGTCCTCTGGTTTGGCGCCTGGCTGGTCATCACCGATGAGCTGACGGTGGGCTATATCGTGGCCTTTACCGACTATCTCTGGCGCTTCTGGGAGCCGATCAGCGCCATCAGCCGCGTCTACAGCCGGGTGCTCAGCGCCATGGCCTCGGCAGAGCGCATCTTTGAATATCTGGATACCCATCCGGAGATCATGGACTCGCCGCAAGCCAGGGCGCTGCCGGATATCGAGGGGCGAGTATGTTTCGAGAATGTGAGTTTCCGCTATGAGGACGAAGGCGAATATGTCCTGCGCGATATCAATTTCGTCGTCGAGCCGGGACAGACCATCGCCGTGGTGGGGCCGACCGGTGCGGGCAAGACGAGCCTCATCAATCTGCTCATGCGCTTTTACGATCCGCAGGAGGGGCGCGTTCTGGTCGATGGACACGATCTGCGTGACGTGCGGCTGGCGTCGCTGCGCTCGCGTATGGCCCTCGTGCTGCAAGACTCTTTTTTGTTCTCGGGCAGTATCGCCGACAATATCCGCTATAGCAGCCTGGATGCGACGATGGACGATGTGATTCGTGTCTCCAAGGCGGTGCAGGTGGATGACTTTGTGCAGCGTTTCGACGATGGCTACGATCATCTGGTAAACGAGCGGGGCTCGCGCCTGTCGGCGGGGCAGCGGCAGTTGATCTCGTTCGCGCGCGCGCTGCTAACCGACCCGCGTATCCTCATTCTGGATGAGGCTACGTCCAGCGTTGACACGCAGACGGAGAGCATCATTCAACAGGCGATGGATACCCTGTTAAAAGGCCGCACGGCCTTTATCATCGCCCACCGGCTGAGCACGATTCGGCGGGCGGACTGTATCTTTGTCATCGATGATGGGTGTATCGTCGAGCGGGGCACCCACGATGAGTTGCTCAAGGCAGGCGGGCCCTATGCCCAGCTCTACCATCGGCAGTTTGCCGCATGGGAACAGGATGGAGACGCGACGGTAGAGGCCGTCGCCTGATACGACGATGCAAAAGCGGGGGGCCATATTGGCCCCCCGCTTTTGATTTCGCACGATCCGTTATTCCTTGGGCATGGCTTTGAGAGCGTTGTAGGCCGGACGGGTCTTCAACTCGGGCCATCCCGGATCGGTGATCGCCCACCAGTACTGCTCATCTTCGGGCGTCCAGTCGTGATCGGCGATATAGATCACCGTCATCAGGCCGATCCAGGGCGACCAGTTCTCGCGGGCATATTCGTAGGCACGCACGAGATAGTCGGCCTTGGTTTCTTCATCCACCGCATGCCAGTGGTAGGGCGAATCGGGGCGTGGATCGCTGGTCCAGCCGAACTCTAGCAGAGCGACCTGCTTGTCCTCATCCCCGTATTGAACCATGATGTTACGCAGATCCTCGACGCGGCGGAAGCAAAAGGCGCGATGTCCGCCATAGGCCGGGTTTGCCGCGACCTCGCTCGGATCGCGTTCAGGCGGGCTGATGTAGCCCGGGCCGTGGGCGCCCAGCACGTCAAAGTAGCCGTCGCTGGATCCGTCCATCGCTTGATACATGGCATCCAGATACCAGTCGTCGGGGCGCGCCGTATCATCCCACGAGCCGGTGGGCGACAGGCCCGCGCTGATGACCATGGCATCGGGGTCGGCCTCTTTGACGGCCGCGTAGCTGACGCGCAGCAGTTCGACATATTCCTCGGGGCTGGGGACACGTCCGCCCCATTCGCGGCTCAGGTTCGGCTCGTTCCACACCTCATAGGCCCGGATGCGTCCGCGGTAGCGGCTGGCCAGCGCATAGAAAAAGTCGGCCAGATCCTGCAGATCGTCAGGCGGGCCGTTCAGGGGATAGCCACCCCCGGCCCATTCCGGCTGATGGTCTACACGGATGAGCAGATCGATATTCTCCGCATTGGCCATTTCGACGATGTGGTCGGTACGCGACCAGTCGAACGCGCCCTTTCCGGCGCCTTCGATGTCGCGCCAGCCAAAGTTCACCTTGGCCCAGGTAAATCCCGCATCACGAATCGCCTGAAGGTCGCGGCTGGCGACCTCGGGGCGCCACCAGAGAAAAGCCTGCATGCCATACTCTGGCGAGCGCATCTCCAGCGGCCAGGGCCCCGGCCCCGACGGCGTCATGGTAGGCGCTATCTCTTCCTCGGGTTCGGTCTCGGAGGGAGCTGTGGGTTCATCAGTGGGCTCGGTTGTGGGAAGCTCTACGGCCTCCTCGGATTCGACGGTTGGTTCTTCGGGCACATCGGCGGCACAGGCCGTCAGAAACAGCATGACGACGGCGATGGCCAACCGGCCGACCATCTGCCAGGTCTTTTTCATCCTATCGCTCCTTGCATTCCATAATTCGGCCTTTTCGAAGACGCGATTGGGGCATCAAGGGTTCCCCAAAACATCGGGCGTAGGGTGCCATGATCGACACCCTACGCCGTACAGTGTACACACCTGAGGACTATTTGGCCATATTCTGTAGCGCGTGGAAAGCCGGACGGGGGCTCCAGTCACCTCGGACGATACTAAAGGCCGACCCCTCCCAGGCGTTACCGGCTACCGGCGCAAAGTTCAGGTTCCAGAGGAACATGGGGCCTACCCAACCCCAAGAGCGGGCCATCTGGTAGGCTTGTACGATATACTGAGCCTGTTCGCCCTCGCTATTATCGGCGGCATACTCGTAGCCAGCGGCCGGAGCGACGCCAAGGTTCTCAACCGAGGCCCAGCCAAACTCGGTGGGCCAGATGCGCTTGCCGCCATCACCGTAGCGCGCCATGATGTTGCGATAGCCGGTCATGGTGCTCTGGAACGACCAGCTATGGTGCCCCGCCCCGGGACCGTCAAAGGGGCCGCGGAATCCGGCAGAGGGATCGTTGAATCCCGGCCAGGATACGGTCGGCGGGACGTTGTACCCGCTGGGATGCGCGCCGACGGCGTCGCAATAGTTCTTGAGGCCGTGCTGATACATCAACTCAAGGTAGGTAAAGTCATCCATGGCCCAGGGCGCCGGTGCGCCGGTGGGCGTGAGCGCTCCACTGACGACGGTCGCGTTGGGGTCCTGCGACTTGATGGCGTTATAGGCCAGGCGTAGCAACTGCATGTATCGAGCGGGATCCAGCGGCTCGTTGCCCCACTCGTAGTGCAGGTTCTGTTCGTTCCAGATCTCGTAGGCATGAACGCGCCCGCGGTAGCGATTCGCCATGGCGCCGACGAAATCGGCGTAGGTCTGCGGGTCGGCCGGCGGGCCCTCGACGGAAAAGTCGCTATGGCCGGGCCGTGCCCATGCGGGCGCCTTGACGACGCTGAACATGATGCGGATGCCACGGGCATTGCAGGCTTCTACGATTTGGTCCAGCGCGCCCCAGTTGTACTGGCCGGGAGCGGGGTTGAACAGCTTCCATTCAACCTGCTGCTTGACCCAGTTAAAGCCGATAGCCTGCACATGATCGAGAATCCGACCGATATCTCCCTGGTCTATCATGTGCACCTGGATGCCATAGCCAAAGCCTCGACCGGCGCTTCCGGCGGCGGCGACAGGTGGCGCTGCAGGCTGCGGGGTCGGCGTGGGTTCAGCCGGGTCCGCTTCCTGCGTCGGCTCGGGCTCGGCTTCGGCCTCCTCCGTCGGCTCGACCGTCGGTGTCGCGGTAGGCTCGGGAGTGGCCGTCGGTGTCGGTGTGAAATCGGGGACAACAACCTTCACCTGAGCGCCGCTCCCCAGAGCGGTCTCGCCGCCGTCGTCCGAGACGGACGCCCTCAGCACATAGCTTCCGGGGTTGCGCGGCGCCTGCCAGGCCCAGCTGGCGTTATCCAGCGGCTTGACCTGGCGGACCAGCACCTGACCATCGGGGCTTTCGGCCGTCCACACCAGCGCAAAGCTCGGCTCGCTCGGCTGTTCATCGCGAAAGGTGCGTACAACGTGCATGATATCGGGATCGTTTTCGCCGTTCAGCATGGCGCTGATCGAGACACCGCCCAGGGCGTAACGGTCGATATACTGCAGCTTTCGGCTGACGCTGGCCGCATTCTCCAGCAATACGGTAGAGCCGGCGCTCTGCCCGGATTCGGGCGTAAACCAGTAGGTGCGCGCATCGGCATGATACTCCAGCGCCACGTTGTTCTCACTGGCCAGTCCCAAACGGATGACCTTGCCGGGCGGCAGTTCCTCATCCTCGGTATCGGTTTCGATCTCGCCGGCCAGGATCCCCAGCGCACTGGCATAGCTGATCGGCTCGACGCGCCGATCGTTCATGACATGGGCACAGGTATCGATCACCAGGTCGATACGACGACGATCGACCATCCGAGTGGCCCAGCTCAACAGAGCATCCATCTCGCCGCCGTCGGCATAGCTATCGAGAGAGAGCATTGCCGGCAGACGAATGAGATCGGCTGTACGCGAGAGCGCACGCCAGTCGTATGCGCCGGTATCCCACGTGGGACCGGCAGCGACGGGCGTATCGACGCGCACCGCCAGGAACTTGTTCTCAGCATGCAACGCCTGCCCGAGTTCAGCCACCAGAGTGGAAAAGTCCTGCGACAGAGCAGGGCTTATATTGCCATAGGCGATTTCGACGCCGGCGGCACCATACTCAGAGACCAGTTCCACCACGTTTGCCATATGCTCGGCGCGCGCTTCGGGCGAAACGATCATGTTGTCGACGATGTCGCTTTGCACTGTGCCGTCGACGATGTTCGAGATGGATAGCACGACCGTTGCACCGGTGGGTACGTCCGACGGAGCGAGGGCTCCTTTCGTATCGACGCCACCATCATCCTTCAAGACAAAGCCTTCCAGGTTGATATAAGTGGGCGCCAGATCGTCGGGCAGGGGCTGGTCGTCTTTGCTAATGCTCACCGAGAAGCGTGATCCCATCGCTTCGGCCTGGGCCACCGTCAACATCTCTGGCAGCGTATCGAGCTCGGCGTTCAGGGTCAGCCCGCCATCGGCGATCTCGGAGGGCAGCCAGCGCCACTCCTGTCCGTCCCACCCGAACAGATCGGCGCGTTCGGTGTTGGCCAGTTCGTAAGGGATCTGCGCACTGAACAGCGCACGAGTCGGCTGATCGCCGCGCACATCGATATGATAGAACGGCGCAAAGTTCACCACCTCGGCGGGCAGACTCTGCAGCGCCAGATGCTCGGAGCTATCCGGCTCGACCTTTATCATCTCTTTGTCGGCTATATCGGCAAAGAAATCGGGATTTCCCAACGACAGGCCGGAGAGGCTGGCCTCGTCGAGCGCTTTGAGGCGAATACGGGAGCGCTTCTCAAGGGCGCCCACGGGAATCTGTAACGTCGCACCGGCGGGGCCGAGCACGGTACCGCCTTCAGATGCAGATATCGAGGTGTAACCGGCGCTAAAGAGCCGTTCCCCGAGTGATACAGGAGGAAGCAAAAGGGCAACGATCAGAAGGATCGGCACGAGAACCATGGCGATCACCTGCTCGATGCGCTTACCTCTAAAGCGTGTGATAAAGCCGTCGGGTTTTTCTGCACTCATGAACGAGATCAGCTCCTTTCCGCGTAAAGTGAGGGTATCGTGGCACACATCTTGTGGCGTGGGCCCTGTCCTCAGATACCGGACCATTCCGATCGGCATGTGATGACGAACTGGACTTGGCGCAAAGGGCCCTTTCCGATGGCTGGTGATCAGGGGGAAGTATCGTCACCCTTGTTGCGAGGCCCGATTCTAGCACATGAAGCTGCCCTTGCCAAGTGGCTACAGCAGGATGGGTTATGCGGCCGCGACCACATATCCCCTATCTCCAGCGCAAATCCTCCCGGGCCTTGATGCGCTCCTCGTCCAGCTCGATGCCCAGTCCCGGCGCGGTCGGCAGGGCGACGATGCCGTTTTCCGGGCGATACTTGATTTTGTGGAACCACTGCTTGGACTCGTTGTGAATGACCAGGTACTCGAGCATGGGGCAGACGGCTGGCGACTGGGAGGCGATGATATGCAGCGCCGGCAATACCGAGTGGCCGTGCGGAAAGACGGGCCGCTCATAAGCAGAGCAGAGGGCACAGATCTTGAGCATTTCGCTGATGCCGCCGGTCCAGTCCGGATCGGCCTGCACCACATCCACGCCTTCAGCATCTAGCAGCACCTTGAATCCCCAGCGAGTATACTCGTGCTCGCCTCCTGCGATGGGAATGCCGGTGGCACGGCGAATCTCGGCATAACCGCCGATACGGTCGGGGGCTACCGGCTCCTCCAGCCAACGAGGGCTGTACTCGGCCATGCGACGACCCATTTCGATGGCAAAGGGCACGTCCCATCCCAACCAAGCGTCGAACATGAGGTCGATATCGTCCCCCACCGTCTCGCGCAAGAGACGCACCAGCGTCATGTTCTTTTCGATCGCCTCACGGCCATGGCTCGGGCCATAACGGAAGAACCACTTCTGGGCCTTGTACCCCATGGCCTTGAACTGCGTCGCGCGCTCGACCACGCGGTCGGGTTCCAGCGAATGCCCCAGCATGCTGGCGTAGGCGGGCACCGCGTCTCGCGTGGGGCCTCCGAGCAGGCGATAGACCGGCATGCCGGCGGCTTTGCCGCGCAGATCCCACAGGGCGATATCGACGGCGCTGATGGCCATCATCAATGTGCCTTTGCGCGCATGTCGATCGTGACGGGACAAAACATCCCAGATGCGCTCTCCCGCCAGCGGATCCTGCCCGATGAGGTAGGGACGCAAGCGCATGTCGATCTGAAACGCCACATCTCTGAATATAGGGCCAAAGGTACCGGTGATCCCTTCATCGGTATCGATATGAATGTATATAGACTCTATAGGGGTTCCGTCGGCCGTGCCATCGGCCGATGGGCTGACCTGCCGGTCACGGAACTCGGGATACAGATCCAGCGCGCCGATCTGGCGCTCCTCGGGAGTCATAACGGATGAATCCAATGTGCCGTAGAGTTTAACCAGGCGAATGTCCGTAATCTGCATCTGTTTTCTCCTCGAAAAATGAAAATATGTCGGATGCCGCGTGAGCGGCATTTGGTGCTACGGTGTGATTCGGATCGCCTCGAACTGTTCGAGGCGAGGTAGGCGGATCGTCAATGTCCCATCGCTCACCGTGAATTCGAGAGACTCTTCGCCCACCAGTGCGGTAACGGCCGATGGCACATCGGCACAGGGCAGTTGTACAACCAGATCGGTCATGGGCACCGGCTCGTAGAACGACACACCAAAGTGCCCCGATGTATTGACGAGGTGCAGGAGCCGGTGACCGTCTCTTTCGCGCCGTAGCAGAGTGACCTCTACCATCGGGGGTAGGTTGCCCCGCACAGGTTGCAACGTGGGGATTTCCCGGAGGATGCCGTAGATCAGATCCCTTGTGTTTACATAACCCTGGCGATGGAACAGGGCGCCGGGACGCCAGGGTAGGTAGATGCCGCTGCCCCGACCCCAGACGTGATAAATAACCCCCGGACGATCTGTGACGGTGGTGTAGTAGCATCGCTCCGGCGGGCCAAAGGGGTGCGGCGGGATGAGTTGCAGGCGAGGTTGCGCCCCCTCTGCGTATCGGGCGTAGACATATTCCCCGTCCAGATAGACCAGATCGCTTTCCCGCGGGTACGGCAGTACGGCACGATCCTCGGGTGATATGCGGAAATAAGAGCCTCGCATATCGGTACGTACGATGTCGACCGAGTCGATGCCCAGGCAGTTCAGGGCAGGGCGAGGCCGTGACTCGTACTCGTCGTCGGCAAAGCCGGCCATACCGGTCGCGATCACCGTTCCGCCACGCTCTGCAAAGCCGTCCAGCGCAGCGGCCAGCTCGTCGCTGATGTAGCGATAGTCAGGCAGGATGACGACCTGATATTTCGACCAATCCACATTGGCTGTGGCCTCGGTCATGAGGACGTCGAACAGGTAGTGGCCCTCGACCAGAAAACGGAACCAGCCGCGAAACTCGGCTTGATCGGCATCGGGCCCGTTGATCAGGGCCACCTGAGCGACCGGGCGCATCCCGGCATAGTCGGCCTCGTGGGCGGCGTGAAAGTGAAACATCTCTTTGACGCCCTCAAAGCCGGAGCGATCCTCGTGATTATCCAGTCGACCGATGATGTAATAGTCCGGCGCACCGCCGTTTGCCAGTGCCTGGGCAAGACGCAGCCGCTGCTGATGAGGCGAGACGGCGACGTGCCGGACCGGAAAATCGATAAAATCCACGCTGGTATTGCTGCACACCATCTCGGGATAAGAAGCCACCGCCCATCGGGTATTCTCCGATCCGCTGTACTGCCAGTGCGGCAAGGGGCGATCCAGGGCGGTATTGGATTCCTGTCGGATGAATCCCCGACGGAACTCGCGATGGTTGGCAATGCAGATGTCCGGTCGCAGCGTCTGGATCAGGTTGTACACCTTTTCATGGTGTTCGCGCAGCGTGCGGCGCTTGAACAGCGCGTACTTGCGGTATACGGGGTCGTGCAGATCCTCAGCATCGGGCAAGGGCAGACCGTACATCTCGTTGAAGCGATCTCGGCAATCACGGCAGTGACAGATGCCGTGATAGACGGCCGAGTAATCGCGCACCTGATAGCCGCCCATGTTGAAAAAGATGCCGTCCACATCCAGAGTGGTGATCGCCTCTTCGATGATGCGAAGGGCGTAATCTTGCTGATATGCGCTGTTCACGCAGACGTGAACGTCTCCATGATAGTCGACGATATGGCCCTCTGGCGTCAGATAGGCCCATTCGGGGTGCATCTCATAGATGGGGCGGCGGACTTTGGAAAAGTCTGTGCGCGCGATGACGCGGATTCCGGCCCCGTGACAGGCCGCGATGATCTCCTCCAGACTGGATCCCTGGAGGAACGGGCTCTGATAGTGATAGGGGAGTTCGGTGGGGTAGCTGGCGATGATGCCGGCCGTGTTGATCATGGCGACCGTTGCCCCAAACTCGCGCAGGTCGGCCACATAGCGCTCGGCATCGATATCGATCATGTCGATCTCGCGCAGGTTGGTCTGGATCAGTCGCCAGGGATAATCGATCCACCAGTCACTCATGAGGCGCGCCTCCTGTGATGTGTGTATGGATTGCGGGCATTCTATCGGTTGTGCGGCGGCAGGGCAAGTCTATGCATTCACTTGCCTATATGCACGGTTTCGGCGCATAATGGCGGCAGTAGGTTCTGGCGCCGCCGGGTGCGCCGAGATAGATGACCTTGCGGAAAGGATGTGCATTGAGATGAATCACGCGCTGGTCAGTGAACTGTTCGAGGGCATCGATGCGCTGCCCATCATCGATATTCACACCCATGTGGAGTGGAAGACGGGTACGGCGGCCAATATCGGCGAGATTCTCAGTTATCACTATTACACCGAACTCGCCAACTCGGCCGACTTTCAGGAGGGCAAGTTTCCATTCGATGACCCCGAGGAACTGACGCGGGTTGTTCTGCCCAAGCTCGAGTTGATCCGCAACACGGTGCAGTACGATTGGCTGATGACCATATCCATCGAGTACCTGGGGCTGGATCGGTATGAGTGGTACCCCGAGAACTGGAAGTATATATTCGATCGCTCGGTAGAGATCATGGGGCGTCCCGAGTGGCGCGATGAATTGCTGGCCCAATCCGATATCGTGCGCGTGTTTCTGACCAATCAATACAGCGACGATCTGGAAGGGCTGGATACGACGCTGTATGCGCCCTG
This sequence comes from Anaerolineae bacterium, assembly GCA_050942995.1. Lineage (GTDB taxonomy): Bacteria > Chloroflexota > Anaerolineae > UBA1429 > UBA1429 > JBMNOI01. The sequence goes on along the minus strand of JBMNOI010000066.1, from coordinate 3,049 downwards.
TCTGCGCACCGAGCCCTTTATTTTGTGGATGGACCGGCCGGATGAGCGCGAGAATCTGGGCGCCTTCCTCGGGCGTTCCATTCGGACGACCGAGGATTTCGTCTCGGCGATCGACAAGACATTCGAAAAGTTTACCGCCCATGGGATGGGCTATGCGGCCATGTCGATCCCCGCGGGCTTTGAGACGTTTGCGGTCGGCGATCAGGACGCACAGCGCCTGCTGGATCGTATGGTTGCAGGAAGTGCGCTGTCGGAGGGGGATCGGCGGGCGTGGGGCGCCTATGCCATGAGTCGCATCTGCGATGCCTGCCGGAAGTATGGCAAACCCTTCCATCTGATGATCGGGGTGAATCGCGACGTCTATGCCCACGGCGTTCCGGCGGGGATGGACCTGTTCGATTCGGTGAATTCGATGAGGGGCTATGACTATATCCTGAACGAGTATCCGGACGTGCGTTTCCCTACGGCGGTGCTGGCAGATACGTCGGGGCTCGAGCTCACTGCCGCATCATGGATTCGGCACAATGTGTACCCCTCCGGGCACTGGTGGTATTCGAACCAGCCGACCGATATCGCCAGAGAAATCCGGCGACGCCTGGATGCCGTCCCGGGCAACAAGCCGATCGGTTATTTCTCTGACGCCTACTATCTCGAATTCATCCTGCCGAAATTCCGGATGTACAAGTTCGAGCTGGCCCTCGCTCTGGCCGAACGCATGGAACGCAGCCTGACCCACCCCAATATGGAGCCGTTCACGATGGACGACGCCATGGAGACGGCCGAAGATCTGCTGATCCGTAATCCCATTCGGGTGATCGGCATCGAGGGGTTCTAGATCGCGTTTGGAGACGGGCGATTCATCCTGTTGTGGGGGCTACGCTCCACAATAGGATGAGGGAACGGATATCGGCCGCCGGTGTCGGCGATATGCCGGGCTGCAGGTGGAGGGAATCTCCCTCCACCTGTTTATTCTGGCTGAATCCCACGCCGGAACGGGTCGTATTCGCGAAACGCCGCCAGCATGGCCTCTTTTTTCCACAGTGGCACGCCGATGGCCTCCCCATCGCCGTAGTCGGACAGGATGAACCCACCCTCGGGTATGGTCCACCGCTCGAGCAGGAGGCGTGCCTCGTTGCGAATCGCGTCCAGATCCCCAAAGGGGAGGGTCGCCTGGATATCACATAGCGACTCGAAACAGATTCGCCCGGCAAAGCGCTTGCCGATCTCCTCGATGCCCAGGGCACGCGGCTGCTGTAGATTGATGACGTTCAGGCCGATCTCGATGAGCGGCTCGATGATCTCGTTCACTTTGCCACAGGAGTGCATCCACACATCCCACCCCTGAGCGTGAGCCGCTTCGAATATACGGGCGTAGCGTAGCTGGAAAAAGTCACACCACATACGCGGGCTGATAAAAGTGGCCAGCTCGGTGCCCCAGTCGTCGGTGAAGCTAAAGCCGTGAATGCGCCCGGGGTAGCGCTGTCCGATGTTCCGAATCACCGCCAGGTCGAACTCGACGATGCGGTCGGCCAGATACTCCATCCGCCCCCGGTCGGTGTGCAATTCGGTCAGGACGTTGGTCATGCCGCGTAATGAGTGCATGCGCTCGAACAGCAACATAAAGATGCCGGTGAGCACATACTTGTTCTCCGATCCGGAGAAACGTTCGTCCATCCCGTCGTAATAGGTAGGGTCGTCCGGGTCGGGCCATGTATAGTGCTCGATCGCGTCCCACTCCTCCAGCGGATGCCCTTTGACCTGTCCCATATTCGCCATTTCGCTGCGCACCCACAGGCATCCCCACTCATCGTATGTCTGCGCCTCAGAGCGGTCACCGGTGCCCACGGCGTTGGTATTTACATAATGGGTATCATCCAGGCCCAACATCGAGAAGCGCATGGGCAATCGATCGGGCCCCTGAAAGTGGATCGCTCGCTTGACGACCTCGTACGATGTCATACCCATGAAGCGCCTCCTTGCGTGATCTGTTGCGGTGACGGCCGATTTACCAGTGAGTTAATCCATAGTGGGCGCTGCCCAGCAGGCCGGCTTTGGAGTTCAGGATAATGTGGAGGGGCATCCTCTCCATGAGATAGGATACGCGCCCCTTGCGCTTGAACGCGTTCAGGAGCTGCCCGTCGGTGAGGGCGGGCAGAATACGTGGCGGAATGCCCCCGCCGATATAGACACCGCCGGAGGCCAGCGTCTTGAGCGCCAGGTTGCCCGCTTCTGCCCCCAGGATGTCGATGAACAGATCCAGCGTGGCGCGGCACAAGGGGACGGGGTCCGTCGCATCCATGGCGGCGTTAACGATGATGGGGGTGGGGTCGGCTGCGGCGGCCAGCTTTTCGGCCAGCCAGGCCGGTTCGTCGGCGTAACCACTCTCTTTGAGGTAGGAATAGATGTTGGGTAAGCCTATGCCCGAGCAGACTCGCTCACTGCTGACATGGTCGTAACGCTGCAACAGATAGCGGAGCAGCCCCATCTCCAGATCGTTGTTCGGAGCGAAATCGGCGTGGCCTCCTTCGGAGGGATAGGCGCGATACTCGTTCCCCGTCCAGGTGATAAATCCCTGGCCCAGGCCGGTACCCGGTGCAATGACGGCCATACTGCCATGGGGGGCACGGTCGCCCTCGTTCAGGGTATAGAGGTCATCTTTTTCGAGGATGAGGACGGCGTAGGCGATGGCCTCCAGATCGTTGAGCAGCTTGACCGAGGAGATCTGCAATGCGTCGGCGACCCGGCCCTCTTCGATGATCCAGGGGAGGTTGGTGCCCTCCACCCGGCCGTTGACGACGGGGCCGGCCACGCCAAAGGTCGCCCTCTCTACCGATTGCCCGGTCTGTGCCAGGAACTCTCGGGCCAGCGTTTCGAGATTGGGATACATGGCGCTGGGAAAGATCGCTTCGCTCACCGGTTGGTGGGGCGATGACTCTTTCGAATAGATGGCCAGGTGTGTTTTCGTTCCGCCAATATCACCCGCTAGGAGCATTTGGTAGATCCTTTCAGGGGAGGTTGACCCGTCCGAAAAACCGTTTATGGGGCATTG
>JBMNOI010000065.1:0-20983 GCA_050942995.1 Anaerolineae bacterium | reverse complement strand
AAATATCTCTGCAAGTTGATCCCCTCGTTGTGATACGCACACCTTTTATGCAGAGGCGGTAAAGGGCCTCTCTGCCCTCATTCTTGAAGCGCTACAGACACCGAATCATCATCATCTTTCGGGGCCGGCCGGGCGGCATCGCGATTCGACGATGATTCCCCTACAGGCTATTGACAAAAATCAATATATGAATTATGATATTCAAGTAGTGAATTGATATTACTGACCTCTTGAGAGGTAGGTGGAGGCAGGCATATGGCTCATGCTGTAATCGGCCGTTGCCCCGTGTGTCAGGATGTGCTGGAGGTCACCGAGTTACATTGCTCCCAATGCGATACGCGCATTACCGGACGCTTTGACCTCGGGCGTCTATACCAGCTCACTGCCGAGCAACTGTCCTTTGTCGAGACCTTTATCCGCTGCGAAGGCAAGATCAACCGCGTGGAAGAAGAGTTGGGAATTTCATACCCTACAGTGCGCAACCGTCTGCACGAGGTGATTCATGCTCTGGGCTATGAAGTGCGCGATGAGGGGGCCCTTTCGACCGAGCAGCGTCATGACGTGCTGGAACGGCTGGCGGCCGGGGAGATCTCGTCTGAAGAGGCGATCCGGTTGCTCAGGGGCCGGTAATCATGGTTGTACAGCTTGCGGCGGAACAGGTTCCAGAGCCCATACGCCCTTTTAACCCGACACGCGATATGGCCGGACTGGCCTCTCTCATCGAGGTCGCGTTCGGGCCGGAGCTGGCGCTTACGGGCAGCCGGATGGTGCAGGATATGCGCCAGATGGCGTTGCTTGGCCCCATGCTCAGTTTGGCGGGGCGGGTGGCCTCACTCTTTAGCGGCTATGTATGGATAGAGGACGGCCGCCTGGTGGGTAACGTCACCCTGACTCAGGAGAAGGATCCGAAAGTCTGGACCATCAGCAATGTCGCTGTGTTGCCCGACTACCGTCGCCGGGGCATTGCGGCGCAGTTGATGGACGTGGCCATCGAGCATGTGCGTCGGCGAGGCGGGCGGCGTATCCTCCTGCAGGTGCGCTCGAACAATGAGGGGGCCATTCGTCTGTATCGTCGATTGGGCTTTGTAACCTATGATGTACAGCACGAACTGGATATCTCCTCGTCGGCCTGGCCGGTGAGCGTGGGACCGTTGCGCCCGGGCTTGCGCGCGGTGCGCCCCCGTGATGGCGCGGGTCTGTACAATCTGATCGTGCGCAGTACGCCCGAAGAAGTGCTCGCGCGGCGGCCGATCCATCGAGGGGCGTATCGGCGAGGGTTGGGCTGGCGTCTGCAGCAATGGTGGCACACCCTGATGGGGGGGCAGGAGTGGTTTGAGCTCCTGGCCGAGGAAGAGGGGCGCCCGGTGGCATACGGGAGCGTAACGGCCTATATGTTACGCGGTCCGCACGAGTTGCAGACCTATGTATTGCCGGAACATCGTGGCCATTGGGAGCTGCCTCTGGCTGAGGGGCTCTTTGCTCTGTTGCGAAACGTGCCTCGATACGCGATGCGTAGCTATGTATCAGCCACTCATCCCCAGGCGTTGGAGGCGTTGCGATTGTTGGGCTTTCGCCTGCTGCGTACGCTAAATCAGATGTCGCTGGATCTATAAGACCCATCGTTCGGTTTGCTGTTAGTATGGCCCTTGTCCAGTGTGCCGATACGAGTCGCTTCTATCTTGGAGGGTTATCATGCCGAGCACAGAAGAGAGGATGCAGATTCTCAAGATGATCGAGAACGGGCAGATCACCGCCGACGAGGGCGCCCGCCTGCTGGAGGCCCTCGATCAGGCCGAAAGTCGAGAGGGTGGGGAGCACACCGGGCATCGTCCTCGTCGTTGGTTTCGTGTGCGTGTGACGGACGTGGCGACCGGTAAGAGCAAGGTGAATGTAAACATTCCGATCGGCCTGGTGAACGTCGGAATGCGCATGGGCGCCAAGTTCGCCCCCGACATCTCGGGAATCGACATCGACGAGATCATCAACGCCATCAAAGAGGGAGCCTCCGGCAAGATCATCGATGTGGAGGATAGTGACGAGGGTGAGCGCGTCGAGATCTATGTGGACTAACCTGAGGAGGGCGTTATGACATCGTCAGAATACGGGCGCACGTTCACAGTGGGTGACGAATGTGTCGTCGTGATCGAAACCACGTCCGGTGATATCCAGGTGCATGGCTGGGATCGGGAGGAGGTGGCCGTTCCCGACCCCGAGGACGATGTGCGTATTTTCCGCGATGGCAACGGTTTGACGGTTCGAGCCTCGGCAGGTGGCTCTGCCGATCTGCTGGTTCGGGTGCCACACCACTGTGATCTCACCGTACGCACCGCCAGTGGCGATCTGGATGTGCGCGATATCGCCGGACGGGTGAGCGTTCAGACCATGTCGGGCGACCTGCAGGCTCGTGGCCTGCGCGGTATGGTTCGTGTAAGCAGCGTGTCGGGTGATGTCATCCTCAGCCACTCCCGGCTGCTCGGCTTGAGCGCTGACACAGTGAGCGGCGACCTGGTCATCGAGGCCTCGCTGGATGCCGAGGGGGATTATCATGTGCGCAGCGTGAGCGGCGATCTGGTGCTGGCCATTCCGGAGGCTCAGGGGCTGAACATCCTGAGCAGCACCCTTTCGGGAGGGTTTCACTCCGATCTGCCCCACGAGGTCGATCGACGCGGATGGGGCAAGCTGGAGGCACGGGTCAACGGCGGCGGCCCCCTTTTGAGGGTGCATACTGCCAGCGGAGATATCCGTGTGCGCCCTGTGCGTCACGAAGGAGCCGCGCCACAGCAAGAGGCGCCGCCGGAGGAATCTCCGTTCGCCGCGTATGCGCGTAGCACCCGCCCGCTGGGGCACGATCTGGTGGAAGAGGCCGTGGCCGAGGAGCATTCGGAGGAGCAGCCACCAGAGGCTGAGCCCTTTACCCTTGATCCCGAAGAGTCCGATGCGGACGAAAATCTCTCGCCGGCGGCTCGGAGGATGGCCATCTTGCGGGCTATCGAAGAGGGACGGTTGACGGTGGCCGAGGGACTGGCTAGACTGCGGGCATTGGACTGATCGTGAGCGACCCCGGTTTTAAGAAAGGGGAGGTATGCGCAGGCTGATACTTCGCTGGCTCATCAACGCCGTTGCCGTGTATGCGGCCATGTTCTTCGTTCCCGGGATCTCGGCAACGAACGGGGTGGGCGTGTTTCTGTGGATGGCGCTGATCCTGGGGTTGGTGAACGCCCTGATCGCACCGCTCATCAAACTGCTCACCTGCCCGCTGATTATCCTGAGCCTGGGGATCTTTACTCTGGTGATCAACGGGCTCATGTTCTGGCTGGCCGGTCAGATTGCGGCCAGCCTGGGCATCGGGTTCTTTGTGCAGGATTTTGGCGCCGCCTTTTGGGGGGCGCTGGTCGTCAGTGCGGTAAGTTTTGCACTGAGCGTATTGACGGGAGTCAACCGGCGAGAGCGCCGTCGCTAGGACGTATTTGAGGGACGAGTCGTTACCTGTGGGCGTGACCGCGGTGAAAGACGCAGCCTTTACGAGATAAACAACCCTTTTCGAGCATATCCCGGCCGGGTGAAAGAAAAAGGGCCGCCCTTATCGGGGCGGCCCTTTTTGGGTTACTTGCTTTCAGCCTGATGCAGCTTGTTGGATCGATAAAAGCTGCGCACTGCCAGAACCAGAATCCCGACCCCCCAGATGATAAACAGCGCCCCTCGTACAGGGCGGGGGATGAACTGTAAGGTGATATAGTAGGCATATTCCGGGAAGGGAGCCACGCGATAAAGATGGGTGAGCAGGTAGGCAATGCCCAGGCTCAGCCCCACGGCGCCCATAACGAAAAAGGTCAGCCAGCGGCCGATGTCGCGCAGCTCGAATCGGGTCTTGAGCAGGTTGGCGTGCAGCCCCTCGGCCAGCTCTGAGGTCAACGTCAGTCGCGGCAGCACCTCTGGATCGTGCAACAACTCTTCTTCCGGAGGAAGAGCCGGCGCCGGATTGCGCGATTGGCCGATCTGTTCGGCAATGTCCTCCTCCACGCCGATATATCCTACCGCGGTGGTCATGTCGACTGCAATCGGATAATCTTTATGACTCGGGCGGTCGCCAAAGATCTCGCCGATGGTCCGGCCACACAGCACGACCAGAGGACGCGCCCCGGCAGCATAAGCCGTGTTGACGTTCTGCTCGTTATCGGCCAGCACATAGCAGTCTTCCAGATGCAGGCCGAACTGGTTGGCGGGCACCCAAAGGATACCGGGGAAATCACCCCAGCAGTGACAGTTCATCTCGGAATCGTGCGGACAGGCGATCGTTCCGTCCACACGGCCGCCGCCGGCTTTGATCTGACTGACCAGCGCGTCGAAAGCCGGATCGTGTCCCTGCTCGCCTTTGGTGCCCATCGGTTCACGGGTACGACCGTACAAGAACACGAGGGTATTGTCAGTTGCCAGCAGGCGCATGGCCTCCAGGGTTGCCGGCACCAATCGCCAGCCGTCGGGAGGGCTCTCAGGGTCGACGCGGCTATCTCGCAGCACACAGTTCTTGTGAACGAATACGGCTTTCATATCCTCTTTCGCTTGCCCCATGCCGGGTTCGGCGCACCCTGGTGCGTGCATGGACGATATCAGAAATCAAGGGGTGAACCTGTCGGGTGGATGTGTCGCCATCTTATAGGAGAGGAACCCTTTTGTCAATGTGAGGCGCATAGCCCTGCGCCGGGGGCTCGCGCCTCGCCATCAACCACCTTCCGAAGGTCGCTGCCTTGCCACCTTTGGAAGGTAATGTCGATTTCGGTCGTTACTTTCGTTATCTTCAGAAGGTAATGCAGGTGATGTCGGTGGAAGGGGATGCCGAACTCGGCCGTTACTTGCGCCGGAACGCTGTTCGCCCTATAATCTTCTCATAATTAAAGGTCACGCCGGGCAAAGGATGCAGAGCGCCGGGATGATGCGAAGCATTTCGCCGCCGGTCGGATTTGCTCCTCCGAGATCATGGGAAGGGTTTCAGGTTGGATCCACATTCGAACCATCGCGATACCATTGTCGTCCTTGATTACGGCTCCCAGTACAGCCAGCTCATTACCCGCAGGATACGCGAGTGTCGCATCTACTGTGAGATGTTACCCTGGGATGCCTCTCCCGAAACGCTGGACATGGTGAACCCTCAGGGAATCATCCTCTCCGGCGGGCCGAACAGTGTATACGATGCCGGCGCGCCCGGCTTGTTGCCCCATATTCTGGAGAGAGGCGTGCCCATCCTCGGTATCTGCTACGGGATGCACCTTCTGACCCACCATTTTGGCGGTCGGGTGGCGCCTGCAGATGCCCGTGAGTACGGGTCTACTCGTGTCGTGATCGATCGGGCCGACTCGCCTCTTTTTGCCGGACTGGATTCTCCCCTGGATGTGTGGATGAGCCATGGCGATCACACGCAGGTCGTGTCGCCGGGGTTCCATGTGATTGCGCACAGTGACAACGCGCCCGTGGCGGCCATGGCCGATGAATCACACGGGATTTATGGGATCCAGTTTCACCCCGAGGTTGTGCACACCTCCCGTGGCCAGGAGATTCTATGCAATTTCTGTACCCGGATATGTGGCTGCCGCGCCGATTGGACGCCGGGCTCGTTTATCGAGGAGAGCATCGAGGCCATCCGACGACAGGTCGGTGACGGCAAGGTCATCTGTGCCGTGTCCGGCGGGGTCGATTCGACGGTGGTGGCCACGCTGATATCACGCGCCGTGGGTGAACAATTGACGGCAATTTTCGTCAATAACGGCCTCTTGCGTCAACACGAGGCCGAAGAGAATATCGAGCGGTTCGAGCGCTATCTGGAAGGCCAGGTGATCTATGTCGACGCCAGCCGCCAGTTCCTCGATGCGCTGGCCGGAGTGACAGACCCTGAAGAAAAGCGCATCATCATCGGTCGTAAATTCATCGAGATATTCGAGCAGGAGGCGTCCAGGCTGGGACAGGTTGATTTCCTGGCGCAGGGCACTCTGTACCCCGATGTGATCGAAAGCGCCACGCCCGATACCAAGTCGGCGGCGCGCATCAAGACGCACCACAATGTGGGCGGGTTGCCTGAGAACATGCGCATGCAGCTCATCGAGCCGTTGCGTTACCTGTTCAAAGATGAGGTGCGCGAGGTGGGCATGGCTCTGGGCCTGCCGGAGGAGATGGTCTATCGCCCGCCGTTCCCCGGCCCGGGGCTGGCGGTGCGGATTATCGGCGAGATCACCGAGGAGCGCGTGGCCGTTCTGCAAGAGGCCGACGCCATCGTGCGGCAGGAGATCGTGGCCGCCGGATTGGGGCGAGACATCTGGCAGTATTTCGCCGTTCTGACCCCCCTGCGCAGTGTGGGCGTTATGGGCGATGGGCGCACCTATGCCAATGTGGTGGCGGTGCGGGCGGTAACCAGTCAGGACGGCATGACGGCCGACTGGGCACGCATCCCCTACGATGTGCTGGCGCGCATCTCGAATCGCATCGTGAACGAAGTGGCCGGCGTGAATCGTGTCGTGTACGATATATCGAGCAAACCGCCGGCGACCATCGAGTGGGAATAGCGGCTTTATACGGCACAATATAGACCATCAGACCATCATAGACCATCGGCACAGAACGGACGAGGGCCGGAAGAGCGGCATGAGCGAGAAAACCCGGGTCAAGCAGATCAGCCTGCGCGGCGGCGCCCGCCAGACGGATTCGGCGGGCCTGCGCGTGGCGCGTGGCGTCGACTATAAAGGGCAACGGCCACGCGATGATCTCTATATCCTGATTCAGGATTTGCCCTCTCCCGGCGGTGTGCGGCCGCCATACGACCGTCTAGTCGAGGTGATCTCGCAGACCTTTTACAGCATGTCGGGCAGTGTGACGCGCGCCCTGCGGGCGGCTTTGCTGGCCGCCAATGAGCTGCTTTTCGAGGCCAATCTGCGCGCCGGTAGCGAGCATCTGGTTCTGCTGGGGCTGAATTGCGTGGCCGTGCGCGATGATGATGAGGCCTTTATCGCTCATCTGGGACCGGCGCTCACGCTGGTACGACAGCGCGACGCGCTGACGCGATTCCCCGACGATTCGATCTGGTTCGAGCAGGCCCCTCCCGATGCCCTGGATGTGGGGCTGGAGCCTCCGGCGGGATTGCGACGCGACCTGGAGCCGGATCTCTTTCATGTCACGTTGAACGAGGGCGATCTGTTGCTCATGGCTGACAGCGCGCTGGCCCGCCTCGTCGCTCCCGATCTGCTGGCCGCGACGCTCTCCGGAGAGGATGTGGCCGCCGCTCTGGAGGCGCATCTGGGGACGCATGACCCGGATCTGATGCTGGTGGAACGCCTGCCCGAGGCGTCGGTAGAGGATGAATCGCGCCGTCCGAGCGCCTTGTGGCCACAACAGCGGGTCGCAGCGGCCTCTGTGCGTTCGAAAGAGCCGGTGGCAGTGCCAGATATTCAGGAAGAGCCATCTGTCGGGGAGAACGGCCACCGTGGCGAGGAGCAGCCTTCGGAATCGCTATCTCTGGAGGAGGCAGTTGTTCGTTCCGATGGTCCGCCACCCCGTGTCGCCGAGCCGGTAGAGCCGCCCTTTTTACACCCGCGTGACGAGAGGCCACCGGTATCGGGTGACGTTGTGGCGGATGTGTCGGCCGATGATGTGGACGACGAATGGGACGAGTCTGACATCGACGAGTGGGATGAACAGGATGCCGTCCTCGATGTCGCATATGACGATAGAGATGATGTGCCGTATGACGGTGGACGGCCTGCCAGGGCCGCCGTCGCCGTGGGTGACGTATTGGAGCGAGTCCGCCAGAGGGTCCCGACGCTGCAGGCCGACCTGATCGATCTGGGCCATCATATGAGGCAGCGCGCCGGGCGGGCTCGTGTCGAGACGGAGGAATTCCTCATTCGGGTCCTCCCCGATAGATTGCCGGAGCGTCCTGTGATGCACCAAGAATCTGAACAGACCGTCTCTCTCTCTGGCCGGGCTCTCATCGCGGTGGCGTTTGTCATCCCGCTGGTGATGCTCTTTCTGGTGGTGATGACGCGCGTGCAGTACGACCGTGCGAGGTCGGGGCAGTTTGACTCGTTGCAGGCTCTGGCCCAAGCACGTTTCGATTCGGCCATGCAGATCGAGAATGAGCTACATCAACGCGAGGCGTTGTACGAGGCTCTGATCAGCGTGGAAGAGGGGCTGGCGATCAACCCCTCTGACGAGACGCTGACCACCCTTCAGCGGCGTATTCTGCATCGCCTGGACGAGGTGGAGGGCGTCGAGCGTCTGTACCACTTCTGGAAGCTCACCGAGGTAGAAGACGACATCGTCTCGCCTACCGACTCTTCTCGTATCGTCATCCATGACAACGCGATATATATTCTCAATCGGGGAAGCGGCCGCATCTATCGCTTTTTGTTGAACGAGGTGGGTGACGCGCTCCAGACGGTGGACGCCAGCCCGGTGCTGGTGGAGAAAGGGAGCCCGGTACGGGGCGTGCCCGTGGGTGATCTGGTGGATATCACCTGGATGGAGGCGGGTGGCGCGCGAACTTTGAGCACCTTTGTGGCGCTGGAGCGTACCGGCACACTGCTGGCCTATGATCCGCAGCAGGGGCTGGACCCGCTGCCGGTCGCCGATAGCGACACATGGCTCAAGCCGCAGGCCATCGGCGGATACTATGGTAACTTTTATGTGCTGGATCCACTGCTGAGCCGTATTCTGCGTTACGAGCCGCAGGATAACGCATATACCACGTCACCGGGAGATTATCTTGTCCCAGAGACCGATGTGGACCTGACCGGGGCGGTGGATATGGCCATCGACGGCAATATCTATGTGCTGTTTGCCGACGGGCATATCGTCAAGCTCTATGAGGGACAGCCCAAACCCTTTACCATGTCGGGGCTGCCCGGGGCGATGAGCAGTCCGACGACGATCACCGTCTCGGGCGCTCAGGAGCCCGATGCATACGGCCACATCTATGTCACGGATACGGGCAACGAACGGATTATCCAGTTCGATAAAGAGGGCAACTATGTTCGCCAGTTCCGTGCCAGGCCGGATGAGAATTATTTCAAAGACCTGCGCGCCGTCTATGTGGATGAAGACCACGGGCGCATGTTCGTGTTGAGCGGCAGGACGCTCTGGCTGACCAACATCTCTTCGCCGGAGAGCTAATGCAGATGCATTCGATGGGATGGGCGTTCAGTGCCCATCCCATCAGGAATCTATCATATCGTCCAGCCGGCCACCGGGAACGCCAGTGTTCCGGTGGCCGATATCGGAATGGATATCAAGATGACGACGATTCTGGGTATCGAAACATCGTGTGATGAAACATCGGCGTCGGTCGTGCGTGACGGCCGCCTGGTGCTCTCGAATGTCGTATCGTCACAGGTCGAGCTCCACCGCCAGTATGGCGGCGTGTTCCCCGAGATGGCCTCGCGCCAGCACATGGTCGCTATCACCCAGGTGGTGAGGCAGGCGATGGATGACGCGCAGGTAGAGTGGGGCGATCTGGACGCGATCGGCGTCGTGCACGGCCCGGGCCTTTCGGGCTCTTTGCTGGTCGGGCTGAACGCCGCCAAGGCCATAGCGCTGGCTCGTGGACTCCCTCTGGTGGGGGTGAACCATCTGGAGGCGCACGTCTATGCCAACTGGCTGGTGCCGCCAGAGGTGGATCCCGACGAGTTCGTGGCACCCTCTTTTCCGCTGGTGTGCCTGGTGGTTTCGGGCGGGCATACCGACCTGATCCTCATGCGTGATCATCACGACTATGAGCGGCTGGGGCGGACGATCGACGATGCGGCGGGCGAGGCCTTTGACAAGGTGGCGCGATTGCTGGGGTTGGGGTACCCCGGCGGGCCGGAGATTCAAAAAGTGGCGAAAAATGGGAATCCGGAGGCCTATCGCTTTCCCCGGGCGCTGCAGGTCGGCCCCTATGATTTCAGCTTTAGCGGACTCAAGACGGCCGTGCTTCGTCTGGTTCAGGAGATGTCGGCGCCAGAGGGTGAAGAGCCGGATGTGCGCGGTCAGAAACTGGCGGATGTGTCCATCGAGGAGATAAAGGATGAATTCCCCGTGGCCGATGTAGCGGCCAGTTTTCAGGCCGCCGTGGTGGACGCTCTGGTACAAAAGACCCTTGAGGCGGCCGAGCGGTTCAACGCGGTTCAGATCTTGATGGCCGGCGGTGTGGCGGCCAACCGCCTGCTGCGTGAGGAGATGGATCGCCGGACGAACGTGCCGGTGCGCTACCCGCCCATCAGCTATTGTACCGATAACGCCGCGATGGTGGCGGGCGCGGCCTACTATCAGTTTCTTGCCGGCCGGCGCTCTGGATACGATCTGGACGTGTACCCCAGTCTGACCATGGTGTAATCCGCGTGGAAGAGGGCGACATATTCCGCAGGGTGTATGAGGTGCTGGCCCGTGTGCCCTATGGCAAGGTGGTAACCTACGGGCAGATCGCCCGGCATCTGGGCATGCCCCATGGCGCCCGAGTCGTCGGTTGGGCGCTGCGCCAGTGTCCCCCGGGGTTGCCCTGGTACCGTGTGGTAAATGCGCAGGGCGCCGTGAGCTCGCGTGGCGGAACTCTGGGCGAGCCCTATCAGCGAGATATGCTGGAGGAAGAGGGCGTCAGGTTCGATGAGGCGGGTCGTATCGACCTGACGATATACGGTTGGGACGAGATCTAGGGGGAGTGGCCGTGTCCGACGGTACGCATGAAGCGCTGCGCCGGTTGCCGGCGGTCGATCGAGTGCTGCAAGAGCCTGCGGTGACCCGGTGGCTGACCGACTATGGGCGTGATGCGGTGGTCGATGCAGTGCGCGACGCGCTGGACGAGCTGCGGCGTGAGATCATGAGCGCTGAGGCGGCGGACGGTACGCCAGAGATGGATTCTGTGCTGGCGCGGGTTCAGGCGCGACTGGATGATATGCTTTGCCCCACGCTAGAGCCGGTGATCAATGCCACCGGCGTGATTCTGCACACCAATCTGGGCCGCGCGCCGCTGAGCGATGCGGTGCTGGATGCCATGCGCCACGTCGGCCGGGGCTATAGCAATCTAGAGTATGACCTGGAGGTCGGCGGGCGAGGCTCGCGCTATGTGCACGCCGAGGCGTTGCTGTGTCGGCTCACCGGCGCCGAAGCCGCCCTGCTGGTGAACAATAACGCCGGCGCCGTATTGCTGGCGCTTTCGGCGCTGGCCCGCGGGCGCGAGGTGATCATCTCACGGGGGCAACTGGTCGAGATCGGGGGCGGATTTCGCATCCCCGATGTGATGGCTCAGAGCGGCGCCCTTTTGGTAGAGGTGGGCACGACCAATCGCACCTATATCGCCGATTACGAGCGGGCTATCGGCGAGCACACGGCGGCGCTGATGCGGGTACATTCCAGTAACTTTCGCATCATGGGGTTCAGTCACCAGCCGTCACTCTTTGATCTGGTCGCGCTGGCCCACAGGCGTTCGTTGCCTCTGCTGGATGATCTGGGCTCGGGCACCCTGATCGATACGTCATCCTTTGGGCTGCCCCACGAGCCCACAGTGCAGGAGAGCGTGGCCGCCGGGGCCGATCTGGTCACCTTTAGCGGCGACAAGTTGCTGGGCGGGCCTCAGGCGGGCATGATCGTGGGACGGGCCGATCTGGTGGCCGAGTTGCGTCGTTATCCCCTCACCCGTGCTCTGCGGGTAGACAAGACCACACTGGCCGGTATTAAGGCCAATCTGTTGCATTATCTCAAGGGCGAAGCCCTGACCCACATCCCCATCTGGCGTATGATCGCCTCATCGGTGGACGAGATCGCCGAACGCGCCCGACGCCTGCTGGATGCTCTGGGCGCACCGGGCGGGCGCTGCGATCTGGTGCCGGGACGCTCGATGATCGGGGGCGGCTCGCTGCCGGAAGAGTCGTTGCCCACCATGTGTATCGCTCTGCCACAGGGATCGGCGGCCGGATCAGAGAGTGCTGACGCGGGCGCTAACGCGGGCGCTAACGCGTTGGCGCGTGCCCTGCGCCGGGGAACCCCTCCGGTGGTGGCCCGCATCCAGGGCGACCGGGTCCTTCTCGACCTGCGCACGGTGCTGCCGGGGCAGGAGGAGCGATTGGCGGCCGTCGTGCGGGATGTGCTGCAGAAGTAGCGAGTAATCCGCCGGCTCTATGGTGGCCGGCGCTACGGCCGAGATGATGAGGATGATACGCTGCGCCTCGTCGCCGAAATTCCACTCCCATTCGGCGCGCCCATCGGCATCTACCGTCACATCATGGATGTGCGTCACTCCCGGTTCGGCGCCGAACTCGACGGCGCGCAGAATGTATCCCTGCGGCAGGTGGTTGTTGTGTCGGATAAACCCCACCGCCGTCCATCCTTCATCGCCCTCCTCCACATCGTCTCGAAATCTCGCCGCCTCCAGCTCGAAATCATCCAGGCACAGCCCCGATCCGTGGATGGCGTCGTCGGTCACATAATCAAAGCGCACCCGTACGACCTGCCCGGCAAAGGGCGTCAGGTCCACCTCATCATTCACCCATATCGGTACTTCCCCCCCGCCGGAGATGCCGGTGTATCCCGGCCCCAGAGCGTAGCCCATAGGGTTCTCATCGATCATGTGTGCCGAACGCAGCAATGTCCAGCCAAGCCCGCCGTCCGTCGAGGCGCGCACGTAGGCGAAATCCCACCCGCTCTCGATATCGTGCCAGATGTTGTATCGCAGGGTGGCCGAGGCCACTCCGGTCAGATCGAATTCGCGCTCCAGATAAGAGTGGCCGGCGTCGCCACGGTTCGACCACCACTGCCATTCGCCCGATGTGGCCCGGTTGGGCACCAGGCGCGCCTCTGCGGCGCCCTCGAACGAGACCCGCAGCGTGCCGGGTGTATCGGACCATAGCTCGATGTAGTGGGTGCCGTACTGGCGCACCGCGTCGTCGATGATCCGCGGGAAATCTCTCACCTGATGTCGCGGCCGTGCGGCCACATCGATCTCGGGGTAGCCGTAACGTCCATCATCGAGATACGGATCGTCTAAAAGATTGGCCACCAACCAGTCGGCGAAAAAGTCGTCGAACGATTCGTCGCCCATCCGGCGCAGCACCCGATCAAAGCCCTCGATCCCGCCGGCCGGCTCGCGCACCAGCTCTTGTACGGCCGCCCGGCCGTGCCGATCCAGCAGGTAGCGCATCATGAGATAAGAGGCGCCGTAATGAGCGGCGACCGTGTAGCGGTCATCTGCCCAGGTGTTGAGCTGCAGATCGGGATCGCCGGTATAGTGGGCGACGGCGGCGACGGGCCAGCCGTAGCCGCTGATATCCTCGGCCAGTTGTGATACGCCCTCGTTCACCCACGCCTCCTGACCGGGATTTACATGCCAGTGGATCATATGCTGCAGTTCATGGGCGAGCACCCGGTTGTAGGGAACGGTGCCCGGTGTCACCGCCGAGAGGTTCATGACGAACATCTCGCGTTCGTTCGAGTAGGGGGTCACCTCACGAGGGTAGAGGTTGGCGGCGGCGAAATAGCCGGCCACACCGGTGATATGGACGTTCAGCACCGCGAGACGCGGGTTATCATCTGTGCCGGGATGCCAATCGGGCGCAACAGAGGCGCGGACGGTGGGCAATATGTGCTCTTCAAGGATGCGGGCTGAATCCTGCAGCGCCTCGTCGTCGACCGATGCACCGTTCTCTACCCACATCTCGACATGCTCTGTTTGCACGCGCAGCGTCGCGTCGACGAGGCGCATGCGCCCCGCCTGCAGATCGCCCACCCAGAAAGAGCGACTGACGCCTCTGCCCGTCGGCTGTGGCGCGGCATGGCCCGCGCGCGGAGGGTCCTCTTCCGTGGGGAGCAGGCCGGCTGCCAGAGATATCGGATCGGCAGCCGGCATGGGGTTCTGTGCCAGTTGGGCGGTCAGGTCGGGTGTGGGATGGGGGGTGAGAGGTGGTGGGGAGGGGGATGATGGTGGAGGCGTTTCTGTGGCCGCACGAGTCGGCGGGAGTGGATCTTTCGGGATGCCGACATCGGGTGGTGTGGCGAGGGTGGGGGGTGAGTGCCCCGGGGCGTCGGATAGATGGGAACGCGCTTCCGGCCACAGGCCACAGCCGAGCAACAGCGCGGCGCACAGCCACAGCGCCGGCAGGCATCTTTGAAGTCGACGCGATGCGTTCGCCAGGGGGTTCATGGCGCAGCCCGCTCTTTGGAGACGATGATCTCCTCGAGGCACGCTGCGCCGGACATGCGGTGAGAGCGCATCACGGTCAGGTCTTGGTGATCTCGAGCTGGCCGCCGCAATTGGGGCATTTGCGCAGCGCCGTACGGACGGGAAGCTGAGTGCCGCAGTAGGGGCAGCGCTTTTCGCTGAGCGATGGCTTGAGCCCGGTGAACACATACACCGTTCGGCTCTCACGCTCCTCGCGCACGGCGTTCCCCTCGGCCACCAGGCCGTCCAGCGTTCTGAGGGCCAGATCGTTCGAGATGCGATATTCGGCGCGGAACTGGGAGGCGGTCAATTCTCCACCCAGGCGACGGGCCAACTCTATAGCGCCGGTACGCAACGCCTCGGGGCTACGGTCGGCCATGCGTCGTAGCCAGCGTATCCCGCCGATGAGCAGGCCGGTGGCGATGGCGACCATCACCAGCCCGGGCACCAGTCGGGTGGCCTGGCCGGAGGAGGCGATCAGGAACAAAATGCCGAACAAGTAGAACGGAATGGAGAGTAGAACGATCACGATGGCGGCGGCTTTTTTCATATCTCAGCTCTTTCTATCATCGAGGTGTAGACCGGTAAACCGTTCTCTCTATTTCTTCCAGGAGGCGGTCGCGCGATTCAGCACCTGGCCCATCTGCTCGAAAAAGTCCTGAATGGCCTCATCGGGCAGGCGTTTGGTGAGGGTGCGCTCGACGATGGCCGAAAACTGGCGCGGATTCGCCCCCATCTGCCTTTCATCCTTCACCTGCGCCTGAAGCTCTCGCCAGATGTTGTGCACAGAAAAAACGATGGGCGGAATCTGTACGCGGGTCACCGGCAGATTGTAGCGGCGCTGCTCCTGCACCACGGTGCTTACGCTGCGCAGGAAGCGCTTGAGCCCCTCGTTGATGCCGTTGAGCATTCCCAGCGCCTCGGCCACCGATTGCAGCCCCTGCTCATAGTCCCAGCGGATGTAGTTGCGCCTGACCAGCTCCTCAAGCGCCTCGCCCAGTTCTCCGGGCACGTCCGGGGCCTCTTTCATCTCTTCCAGATAACGTTGTACCGCGGCCTCTCCGGCCAGCGCATCGAAATTGGCCTCCAGGTGATCGCGCTGCCCCTGAGCGCGGGCGACCTCGACGCTCAACTGGTGCCATTTTTCACGTAGCTCGGACTGACGCTCGCCCGTATCGTTGAGCGTTTTTTGCCACTCCTGCCGGATGGCGCGCAGTCGCTGCATGGCCTGTTCCTGTTTCTTACGGGCCGTGCGTTGCGCCTTTTGCAGGCGACGGATCTTGCCGCCGTTCGTGAGCCGACCCAGGGGAGAGGCGCGCAGCGCTTCGGCCTCTTCAAAGGCGTGGGCATATTCGTCCTGCAGTCGCACGACCCTTGCCTGCAGCTTTTGTTCCTCGGCGTTGAGGCGCGGGGCCATCGCCTGGAGCGACTCGGTGGCCTCTTGCGCTTCGGCGGTGAGGCGATCCATCTCGGCACGTCCGTCACGTACCTGCTTATCCAGGTCGGCCATCTCGTTGCGGATACGCTCTTGCTCCTCGGCCTCGACGCGATCCAGCGCGGCGGCGAATTCGGTGGGCAATTCCTCGCGTCCGGCAACCACCCGCGGATAGCAGAAGGCGAACTTTTCCTGCCAAAGGGCCAGCTCACGCTTGAATATGTCGTTGAACTGAAACTGGACCTCTTCTACATCGCGGTAGCAGGCTTCCAGCTCCCGGCGCTTTTCGTCCAGGTAGCGATAGTACTCGGTTAGATTCATGCGATCTGCCGTTTTGGCCATACCTCTGCCTCCGCGATCAACGCCTCAGGCCCACGCCCCATGTGCGGGACAGAAGGGCCTTTTTGATCTGCCAGAGCGGCATCGCCCATAGGGGGCCGCCCGGCGCCACATCCTCAAGCTCGTCGAACCCTTTGCGCTCGTCCCAGTAGAGGGGACATGCGCCGCAACAGATATCGCGAATCTCGCAACGGGCGCACATCGGTGGCACAAACTCTTTGTTGCGCCAGTAGCGCGCCGTCGGCGAATACCATACTTCCTCGAATGTTCGGTGCAGCAGATCGCCGATGCCGCGCTCGAAACTGGAGCAGGGCAACAGTTCGCCCGACGGATTCACCGAGATGAGACCGTCCACACAGGCGCACGACTTGCTGCCCAGATTAGCCTGTACCGGATTGAACAGACAATAGGGCACCGGTGAGTACCACACCAGCCGCACGCCCCGCTCCCGGGCGCGGCGCTGGATGGCCTCGATCATGGCGCCGACCTCGGTATAGCGAATCGCATCCTGCTGATGCTCCAGCGCCGTGCCGGTGCGGATCACCATATTCATGGAAAAGTATTCGGATTCGAGGTCCTGCGCGATAAAGTCCACCAGCTCCGGCAGATGTTCCCGGTTGCCGCCGCAGATGGTGGTGTTGGTGTGCGTGTGAATTCCTGCGGCGCGCAGATTGCGCACAGCGGCCACCGAGCGTTCCCACGAGCCGGCATGGCGTGTGATGGTGTCGTGTATCTCTGCGCTGCCCCCCTCGATACTCACCTGCGCCGAGTGCAGGCCGCTATCGGCCAGGCTCTGCACATAGTCGGCATCCGCACAGCGCAGCCCGTTGGTGATGAGGTTGACGCGCATGCCCTTGTTCCGCGCATAGGCGACGAGCTCGGGCAGATCATCCCGCAGGGTGGGCTCGCCGCCGGTAAATGATACGGTGGGGCAGTGGGCCTCATCATAGATGCGGTCGATGATGACCTTGACCTCGTCGGTGCTCATTTCGGGCACCTCTGCGCCGCGTTCGGGGGCATCGGCGTAACAAAAGGTACAGCGATTCTGGCAACGATAGGTCAGGGCGATCTCGGACAGCACGGGCAACTCGCGTCGGTGGCTGCCATAGGCCGTCTGTCGCACACTGGGCGCGGCGCAAAGGTTGTCGTTCAACAGCGCCGAGACGCTGATCAACAGATTGCGCAGGTCGGCCCGCACGCGCTCCTCATCCACACCATAGCGCCCGGCCACGGTGCGCACCACATCCTCCACATCGGGCCCCTCATCGCGGCCGTAGAGCATCTGCAGCATGAGGGTGGCCGTCTCGTTCAAGAAATTCATGCGATTGGGGCGCATGATGATCAGGCCGTCCTCAGGGCGGATATAGATATATTCGCGCGTCGCCTCGACCAGATCGGCGGCAAAGCGCTGCAAGCTGATGGTGTTGTTGCGATCGGTATCGGTCATGATCCCTCTAGAATCGGCTCACACAGGCCGAATGACAGGCGCTGTGGCAGGCGCTGTGGCATACACAGGCCGAGTGACAGGCGCTGTGACAGGCATCGTGCACGCAGGCCGAGTGACAGGCATCGTGCACACAGGCGGAATGGCAGGCCGAGTGGCATGCGCTGTGACAGGCATCATAGCCGGCCTCGCCATCGCCAAACAGGCCGGAGATGCGTTCTTCGATACGCCCCACGGTGCCACTGATGGTCTCTTCGACGCCACGAGTGAGGTTGTCGGCCATGCGCTCGATGGGGGCGATGGCCTCTCCGGCGGCCTGAGCCAGGCCACCGGGGCCCCCCGGACGAGGCGCGCCGGTGCCCGTCGCCGGAGCGCCGGTATAGCGTCGATCGCTCAGGATGATCCACGGGATATAGGGCGAATGGAACACCGGACGCGGCTGGGGATGGCGGCGATACTCGCGTTCGTATTCATCCCAGGCCGTGTCGATCCGTCGCCGGTAGGTCTCTCGAGTGGCCTGGGGGTCCGCGTTCCACATCTTGGGCTGTACCACAGAGGCCACGGCGGCAAGAATATCAGAGATGCGCGAGCGATCGATGGTCCCATCCTCTTTGATGGCGTCGACCAGCGCCTTCTCATAAGCGTTCAGTTCGGCGTCGGGCTGGAGCAATTCCAGTTGCAGCGGTGAATGGTTCACGATGTTCACCACGCCGCGTTGCTCCAGCGCCAGCACGATGAGGGCGATGGTCTTGGTCGAGTTTCCCATAAAGAAGGCGGTCTCGATCGCGTTCAAATCGGGCACCACGCCCGGCGTCTGAAAGGTCTCAATCTCGATCTCGGGGGGCTCGTATGTCGATTTGGGTTTGCGTTTACGTAACGCCCAGATGAGCAGCCCCAGCACGCCCAGCGTAATGAGCGCGCCCAGACAGCAGGTCAGGCTCAGCGCGTCCTGCGAGAGCTCCAGTGACCCTACCGGGGGCGGCGCAATGTCTGGTTCCGGAGTCTCGGGAGTCAACGGGATGGGCGTCTCTCGGGTGGTGGTGATATACTCGGCCGGCAGAAAAAAGCGCGGCATCATCTGCGCCTCAGGGGGCAGGTTGTCGCGCTGCACCAGGAACGATAGATACACATTGCCCGTGGGTTCGTCGGGCGTGGGGAAATAGACCCAACGATCATAGGCGGTGGTATCCTCGGTGAGTAGGCCGGTGGCGTCGACGATCTCGTCGGTTACCTGCTCGGGCTCGGTAATGTCCGAGGGTAACTCGATAGGCAGCACATAGGTGATCGTCTGCCGCGTGATGGGCAACGCCCACTGAAAGGGCGCCCAACCGATGGCGGCATAAGGCCGCCCCTCGACCTCGGTGGGATCGAATACCGAACGATCGGCGGTGTAGCGTATCATTACACGGTATGTCTCGTTCTGCCGGGTGCGGGCGCCGAGATTCACCTGATAGAACTCTGGCCCCCCCTGTAGTGAGACATCGAGGGGGCCGTCGGGTCCTTCACCCGTGGCCGAGACGATGGTGTGCTCGCGGGGAAAGAAGGGACCCACCTGCTGGATACGATCCCGCCCGGCCTCCAGCTCGGTAAAGGTGAGCGTGTAGCGCACGTCCAGGCGGCCGTCCTCCAGCACCGTCACATAGACGTCTATGGCGTCCAGGCGAACCGGGTCGCCCTGGGCCAGCGCGGGCATGGCCAGCATCAACAGGGCCAGCGTGATCAAGAGCACCATCGCGGTTCGACGCATTATTCCTTCCTCCCAGCACCGCCGAGTTTGTTCCATATAACCTGGCAGATAAAGACAGGCAACACCGACATGCGTCGCCAGCGCCAGGGCTGATGGATCAGCCGATGCAGCCACTCCAGCCCTCGTCGGCGCATCCATTCGGGGGCGCGAGGCGTCACGTCGGCGATAAAGTCGAAACTACCGCCCACGCCCATACATACCGGCACCTGCAGCCGCTCCATGTTACGGGCGATCCACAGGTCCTGCCGCGGCGCGCCATAGGCTACGAACAGAAAATCGGGCGAGGCGGCCCGCACCCGGGCCACGATCTCGTCCTCTTCAGCGGGATCGGGCGAGCCGGCGTAGGTGCCCACAACCTGCAATCCAGGATATCGACGCATCAAGATCTCGGCCGCCTTTTCCGCAACGCCCGGTGCGGCGCCCAGAAAGAACAGGCGATGGCCGGTCTGCGCGCTCATCCGGGCGACGAACGGCACCATATCCGATCCCGCCACCCGCTCACGTAACGGCCGTTCCAGCAATCGAGCAGCCCACAGCAGGCCGACTCCGTCAGGGATGGCCAGATCTGCTTTCTCTAATACTACGTAGAACTCGGGATTTCGTTGCGCCAGCATGACGAATTCGGGATTGACGGTTACCACCTGCCGGGGCCGGCCCTCGGCTACATAGCGGACCAAAAGGTCCAGCGTCTCTTCCTCGGTGACATCATCCACCCGTACACCCAGGATACGGACTGATCCGGGCGGCGCCGTTGCCTTCTCAGGCATCACCACCGACTTTTCAGACGTCACCATCGCCCTCCTCGGCGGCTGCCTCCAGGGCGGCCAGCACCCGTCGGGCTGTGTTCTCCCAGGTAAACGATCGAGCGCGCTCCAAACCGCGCGTCGACAGATCGTGTCTCAGTGTGTGATCGGTGAGCAATCTCATCACGGCATCGGCCCATCCTTCTATGTCGTAAGGGTCGATCAGCAGGGCGGCATCTCCGGCGACCTCGGGCAATGATGAGGTGTTGGAGCAGATGACGGGCGTGCCGCAGGCCATGGCCTCCAGCACGGGCAGGCCAAAGCCCTCGTACAGACTGGGCATTACAAACGCCTCGGCACCGCTCAACAGTGCGGCCAGGTCTTCCCCGGCCACATACCCCGGCAACACCACGCGGCCCTGTGTCTCGGGGGCGCGGGTCGCCTCGACGATATCGTGCCAGAGCCAGCCCTTTTGTCCGGCCAGTACCAGATGCACATCGTCAGGGATGGCCTTGCGGCGGATCAACGTCGTAAAGGCACGCACCAGCATCAGGGGGTTCTTTCTCGGATGCAATGTGCCCAGAAAGAGTATATAGCGCGGGCCGGTGCTATAGCGCTGTCGCACCGCTTCCAGCGCCGCCGGATCGGTCACCGGCGCCATTCCCCTGGTGCCCGCCGGATAGGCGACGACGATCCGCTCGGACTCGGTACCATAATAGTGCATCAGGTCGGCACGGGTCGCCTCGGAATCGACCACGATCCGCCGGGCGACACGGGCGTTGAATCGGGTGGCCCAGTCGAGATAGCGACGGGCGTTGGGCGTGTGGGTCTCGGGAAAGTGCAGATAGCCCAGATCGTGAATGGTGGCTACGCAGCGTCGCGGATGAACTCGCGGCAACACATGAGCCGGCACAAAAAGCACGTCGGGCGGATGGGTGGTCACCTCCCAGGCCAGGCGCAGATGCGTCCACATGCGGGGAAAAGGGATGACGCGCCATTCGACTCGATTTCCCTGAGGAAAAAAACCCTCTGCAGGCGCCTCGTTAAAGTACAGCCGATATCGATGTGACCCGTTCAGGTCGAGCAGGGCGCGTATCAGATATAATGA
>JBMNOI010000064.1:0-20999 GCA_050942995.1 Anaerolineae bacterium | reverse complement strand
CAGCGGCAAAGGGGTGAACGTCTCCAAAGGGCTGCGCCGGCTGGGCGTCGAATCGGTCATTATGGGGCTGGCCGGCGGAGATCTGGGACGCCTGCTGGTGAACGGCCTGTGCGATCTGGGTTACGAATGCGATTTCGGCATAGTGGCAGAGGAGACACGCTCCAATATCACCGTCATCGACGAATCGCGCGGCCAGATCACCAAGCTCAACGAGCCGGGGGCCGCCGTGACCGATGACGATCTGGTGGCGTTCGAGGCACGATTGCAGGCGCGGGTTCGCCCCGGCGACATCTGCGTGTTTTCCGGCAGCCTGCCGCCCGGCGCGCCCGATGATACCTATGCCCGATTGATCGACGGGGTTCATCAGGTGGGCGGGCTGGCCGTACTGGATAGCAGCGGCGCGGCGCTGGCGGCGGGTTGCGCCGCCGGTCCCGACCTGCTCAAGCCCAATATGGACGAGGCCCGAGAGCTGGTGTCCTGCCCCTTCGATACCGATGCCGCGGTGATCCGGGGATTGGCCGCCCTTCGCGATCTGGGTGCACGAGGCGTGCTCGTCTCTCTGGGCGCTCGGGGAGCGGCCTATGATGACGGTGAGACGGTCTGGTGGGCCGAGCCGCCGGCCATTACCGAGATCAACTCTGTGGGCGCCGGCGATGCGCTCACCGCAGCCGCCCTGTGGGCATGGGCGGTACGGGGTGAATCGGCGGAGGATATTGTGCGCTGGGGAGTGGCCTGCGGCACTGCCGCCGCCATGCAGGACGGCACATCGGCGCCCGCGCTGGAATCGGTACGCCGGGTGTATACACAGGTTCGGACGAGGCCTCTGGTGAGATAGTGCGGCCGGTGGGCGGTTGGGCCGCCGCCGATGCCGGAATAACATTCCAGTTTCGAAAAAGAAGGCGAGAGATGGCACAAACGATGGATACGGATATGGCGGGCGTGCGGGAACTGAGCCGGGATGAACTGCTGGACATGCTGCGCCGCATGTGGGAGATTCGTCTGTTCGAGGACAAGGTTTACGATCTCCTGGGGCAGAATATCATCAAGGGGGCCTCACATCTTTACGCGGGGCAAGAGGCTGTGGCGGTGGGCGCCATTGCCGCCCTGCGCGATGATGACCTGATTACCAGCACCCATCGCGGCCACGGCCATTGCCATGCCCGAGGCGACAGCCTGGCCGAGGGAGCCGAGGCCAAGCAGGAGCATCTGAACAAGATGATGGCCGAGCTGTGCGGCCGTGCGACCGGCTATTGCAAGGGGCGTGGTGGCTCGATGCACATCGCCGACGTGGAAAAGGGCAACCTGGGGGCCACCGGCATTGTGGGCGGGAATATCCCCGTCGCGACCGGTGCCGGCCTGTCCGGCAAGCTGCAGAAGCAGAGTCGTGCGGTGCTCTGCTTCTTTGGGGATGGCGCCACCAACACCGGCAATTTCCACGAATCGCTCAACATGGCCGCCGCCTGGAAGCTCCCCGTGGTGTATGTGGCCGAGAACAACCTCTACGGGATGTCGGTGCCCTTTGAGAAGGTGAGCCCGCTGCCCGATATCGCCGCGCGTGCGGCCGCCTATGGCATTCCCGGGGTGGTGGTCGATGGGATGGATCCCGTGGCCGTTTACGAGGCGGTATCGGCGGCGCTGGAGCGAGCCCGCCGTGGCGAAGGCCCCACCCTCGTCGAGTGCAAGACGTATCGCTGGTACGGGCATTCCCGCTCCGACCCCCGCAAATATCGCACCGGGGAAGAGGAGCAGTCCTGGCGCGAGCGCGACCCGCTAAACACCTTTTCCATGCGTCTGCTGGAGGCGGGGCTCGCCACACAGGAAGAGCTGGATGCCATCGAAACGCGGGCCGAGGCGGCCATCGAAGCGGCGACCGAGTTCGCCCTCAACTCGCCCATGCCCGATCCGTCCGAGGTCGAACAGGATGTATACCTGCTGCGGCCGCCGACGCCCGCCAAGATCGAGGCCGAGCGGCGCTTGCGCCAGCGCGTGCGCATCGACTCTTCTATGCGTCAGCAGACCTACGGCGAGGCCATCCGCGATGCGCTTCGTGAAGAGATGTTGCGCGACCCACGGGTGTTTGTCATGGGTGAGGATGTGGGCCTGTATGGCGGCGCTTATGGCGCGACGCGTGGGCTGTACGACGAGTTTGGCGGTGAACGGGTGATCGATACACCCATCTCGGAGGCATTGATCGGTGGGGCGGCGGTCGGCGCGGCCATGTCGGGGATGCGCCCGGTTGCCGAATTGATGTATGTGGACTTTACCCCGCTGGCCATGGACCAGCTGGCCAATCAGGGCGCCAAGAACCGCTACATGTTCGGCGGCAAAACCACCGTGCCCATGGTCATTCGCACCGAGGGGGGCGCCGGCCGCAGCATCGCCGCGCACCACTCGCAGAGCCTTGAGGCGTTATGGACCCACTTCCCCGGCATCTATGTGGTGATGCCGGCCACACCCTATGATGCCAAGGGGCTGCTCAAAGCCGCCATCCGCGATGACAACCCGGTGATGTTCATCGAGCACAAGATGCTCTATGGCGTCAAAGGACCCGTGCCCGAGGAGGATTATGTGATTCCTTTGGGGCTGGCAGATGTCAAGCGTGAAGGCACCGATGTGACCATCATCAGCTACTCGCGCATGGTGCTGCGCGCCCTCGAAGCGGCGGAAAAGCTGGCTGAGGAGGGTATCAGCGCCGAGGTGGTGGATCTGCGCTCTCTCAAGCCGCTGGACATGGAGACGGTGGTGGCTTCGGTGCGTAAGACGGGCCGTGTGGTGGGCGTGACCGAGGCATACAAGACGGGTAGCTTTATCAGCGAGCTGTTTACCCTCATCAACGAGAGCGCCTTCGACTGGCTGGACGCGCCCATGGTGCGCGTGGCCGCCGCCGATGTGCCTGTGCCCATGGCCGAGACCCTGGAGGATGCGGCGATTCCCGGCGTGGAGGATATCGTCGCCGGCGTGCATCGCGTGTTGAGGCAGGCATAATTACGGCCCACCGGGCCGGACTCCATAGAGCGAGGAGGCGGAATGGCCACAGAGATCGTACTGCCCAAGCTGGGGCAGACCATGGAAGAGGGCACCATCGTCGAGTGGGTGAAAAAAGAGGGCGACCCGGTGGGTCGCGGGGACGTGCTCTTTCATATGGAGACGGACAAGGCGGTGCTGGAGGTCGAGGCCCGCGCCAGGGGGGTGCTGCGCAAGATCCTGGTGGAGCCTGGCGTCACCGTACCCATCATGACGGTGGTGGGCATCATCGCTGCAGAGAATGAGGATATCGATGATATCCTCGCCCGGGTTGCCGGTGGACCCGCTGCGGCGCAACCGGCCGGGCCAGAGCCCGAGCCCGTCGAGCCGGGGCCAGCTGCGGAGCCGGTTGTGACTGAGACGCCCCCGGCGCAGGCGCGGGCGGCCGGGGCCGGCGGACGGATCATCGCTTCGCCACGAGCGCGACGGGTGGCTGCCGAGCGGGGCGTGGATCTGGCTCAGGTGCGGGGAAGCGGGCCGAACGGGCGCATCATCGAAAAGGATGTGCTGGCCTATCTGCATGCACAGCCGCCGGCCACGCCGCTGGCCCGCAAGGTGGCCGACGAGATGGGCGTGTCGCTGACGCAGGTCCCCGTCGGAGAGGGTCGCCTGACGGCCGAGGCGGTTCGTCAGATGGCGGATGCGGCGAGAGCGCAGCCCCCTGCCGCCGGACAGGTGGTGCCGATGGCGGGAATTCGGGGGATTATCGCCGAGCACATGGCCGCTTCGGCTCACACAACGGCGCCGGTTACGCTGGAGAGCCGGGTGGACGCCACCGAACTGGTGGCATTGCGCGAACGGCTGAAGGATGCGCTGGCCGATGATCTGGGGTTTGCCGTGGGTTATAACGACCTGCTGGCGCTCATCGTCGGTCGTTGTCTGGTTGAGTATCCGTACATGAACGTGCGCCTGGAAGAGGGCGGCATCCGCCATCTGGATGAGGTGCATGTGGGGCTGGCGGTGGATACCGAGCGCGGCTTGCTGGTGCCGGTGATCCGCAACGCCGATCGCATGGGGCTAAAGGAGCTGGCGCGAACCTTGCGCGAACTGGTGGGGCGCGCCCGCGAGGGGCGCTCGCTGCCCGACGATCTGACCGGCGGCACGTTTACCATCACCAACCTGGGCATGTATGGCGTGGATGCGTTCACGCCCATCATCAACCTGCCTGAGTGTGCCATTCTGGGGGTGGGGCGCATCCGTCCCGAGCCCGTCGTCGTAGACGGGCAGGTGGTTGTGCGCCAGATGATGTGGCTCAGCCTGACCTTCGATCATCGCCTGGTGGACGGTGCTCCGGCAGCGCGGTTCCTGCAGGGTATCGCTCGCTATATCGAGAACCCGTATCTGCTGCTGGCCTGATGCCGTCGTGTGGCGAGGGCCGGTCCCATCCGAATTGCACCTGATGAGGAGGTGACTATGGTGCAGTTGTTTGGTCGTTCGTGGACACAGCGCGAACTGGCCCGTCGTATCGGGCTGGTATCGCAGGTGGGCGGTGTGCGCCTGAGTGAGCTGGCCGACGGCGTCGGGCGTGGCGTGCGGGTGGCCGATTTCGAGACCGGCAGTGGCCTGTCGTTCACCGTCCTGCTGGATCGCGGTATGGATATCGGCGCGGCCAAGTTTCGCGGCGCGGCGCTGGCCTGGGAGGCCACGCCGGGCCCTGCCCATCCCGCCTTTTTCGAGCGAGAGGGGCTGGGCTGGCTGCGAACTTTTCACGGGGGGCTGGTGGCCGGTTGCGGCACCACCTATGCCGGCGCGCCCACCGTCGATGAGGGGCAGAGCCTGGGACTGCACGGACGCATCGGCCATACGCCGGCATCCGGTGTGTGGGCCGACGGAGCCTGGCGTGGCGACGAATACGAGATGTGGGTGCGCGGACGCATGCGCGAGACGGTGGTATTCGGCGAGAATATCAGCGTCACCCGCCGCATCTGGGCCCACCTGGGCGAATCACGCCTGTTCATCCGTGACGTGGTAGTCAACGAGGGGTTCCAGACCACGCCTCACATGATGCTCTATCACTGCAATTTCGGTTTCCCGCTGCTGGACGAGGGAGCCGAATTGCTCACCCCGGCGCGAAATGTGACCCCGCGTGATGCCGTGGCCGCTGCCGGATTGGACGGCCACGCCCGTTACGAGGCGCCTATCGACGGATATGAGGAGCAGTGCTTCTACCATGACATGGTCGCCGATGAGGAGGGCTATGTCACCGCCATGCTCATCAACCGCGGGTTCGACGGCGGCAAAGGGTTGGGCGTTTACCTCAAGTACCGACAGGCCGAATTGCCACGCTTTACCCAGTGGAAGATGGTCGGCGCCGGCACCTATGTGACCGGCCTGGAGCCGGCCAATTGCCTGGTGGAGGGGCGGGATAAGGATCGCCAGCGCGGTATTCTGCAATTCCTGGAGCCGGGCGAACAGCGCGAGTATCTGCTCGAGATCGGTGTGCTGGCGGATAACGCCGAGATCGATGCGATGGCCGCCCGCGTCGCGCGACCAGAGTAGCCGGCGGTGGCCGATCTGTTTGACGTCTATCCCGAACTGCGGGAACTGATGGATACCGTGTGCGCCGGTCGCTCCTGGTGTGTGACCGGCGCCTCGGCCATGGTAAGCGATGGTGGGTCGTTCTGGTTCGAGCTGGCCAAGCCGCGTCACTGGCGACAAGAGGCCGACGGCACACCGGTGGTGGGGATGGGCGCGATCGGAGGCTCGCTAGAGTGCGGCGAGAGTGTGCTTGATTGCCTCGATCGCGAGATGATGGAAGAGATTGGCGTCTCCGGACGGGTCGAATCGGCCGGTTTGACCTATCTGGTCTATGAAGAGAGCCGTATCGAGACCCTGTCTCTGCCACAGCGCGAGTTGCCCGTGCCGATGTTGCTCACGGTGAGCGCCAATCTGTTCCGGCAGGAGATGTTGCCAGAATGTGAGATTTTGGCTATCGTTACGTTTGCGGTGCACATCGACCGCCTTCCCCGAATGAACGATCTTTACGGACTGTTGCGTGTGCCGACGGACGCGTTGCCCGCATTGCTGAGGGATGACGTCGTCCCCCTGCGCGATCTCTTACAGATGGACGGGGTCGATCTGACGGTGCGCGAGGCGTTGCCCGATCCCTGTTTGCTATCGCCGGTATGGACGGTCCGTTCACTACAACTGTTGCTGTGCGCAGGATATTTGACATAACCTCAAGGAGGCCATTGCCGATGCAAGTGCGCCTGGGTTTCATCCCCTCGCATCGCCATCCGTTTGACGAGAATTGGGCCATCGAGATGCGTCGTCGCAGTATCGAAGCGCTGGGCAAGCTGGATCAGGTGGATCTGGTCTACCCCGGTGTGGGGCTGGTGCCCGATGGTCTGATATGTGACGACGCCGGCGCCGAGGCGGTCATCGATCTCTTTGCCCGGCGCGGCGTGCAGGGCATCATCATCGGCGCCATGACCTTTGGCGATGAGGTTTCGGCCGTGCGTGTGGCCGAGGCGCTGGACCTGCCGGTGCTGGTGTTTGCCACCAAAGAGGGGCCGTTTACGCCCGAAGGGGGGCGCCGTTCCGATGCATTCTGCGGCGCGCTGTCCATCACTTCAGGGCTGTATCGTCGCAAGCTGCCCTATCGCTTTGCCGGTGTGGTGTGGCCGGAGGATCCCTCTCTGGCCCGGGAGGTGGAGGGCTTTGGCCGGGCCTGCGCCGCCGTGGAGACGTTTTACGGCGCCCGGGTGGGGTTGATCGGCTCGCGTCCGGAGCGGTTCGAGACCTGTGTGTTCAACGAATCGGCCATGATCGCCGGCTATCGCCAGCGGGTGGTGCATCTGTCGCTTCACGATCTGTTTGCCCGCGCCGAAGAGCTGGCCGCCGACGATCCGCTGGTGCGCGCCACTCTGGCCGAGATTCAGACCGAGGCCGATTGCTCGGCGTGCAGTCAGGATGCTCTCGTCAAAGCCGCCCGGTTGGAGCTGGCTCTGCGCCGCTACGCGAGCGAGAGCAACCTGTCGGCCATGGCCATGGCCTGCTGGGAAGATGTGCAGCGGCACTATGGCATCTGTGCCTGTTCGACTCTGGGACGGCTTACCGGCCGTGGGGTGCCCACCTCGTGTGAGGCCGACGTGTACGGCGCCCTGACTATGTTGATTCAGCATCGTGTGGCTCTGGAAGAGACCGTCCCCCACTTTATCGACTGGACCATCCGGCACCAGGAACAGGAGGACATGCTCCTGGCCTGGCATTGCGGCAACGCTCCGGCCTGCCTGGCCCGTACCGGCTCGCTGCCGGTGATGCGCGAACAGGCTATCATGAGCGAGGTGGTGGGCGCCGAACGCGCTCAAGGCGCGATCGAGATGCAGTTGCGTGAGGGGCCGGTAACCCTCTGCCGTCTGGTGGAATATGACGGCGAGTTCAAGATGCTGGTGACCGCCGGGGAGATCGTCCCTTCGGAGGATGAATTGCGGGGCTCGTGGAGCTGGGTGCGTGTGGCCGATCTCGCCGGGCTGTACGCCACGCTGGCCGAGGAGGGATTCGTCCACCACGCCAGCATGATCCACGGCGATCTGGTCGATGCTGTGGAGGGTTTCTGCCACTATTGTGGCATCCGCGTGGTGCGGGTGTAGCATCGTAAAAAAAGAGTCGCCTCATCGAGGCGACTCTTACATCTACGTTACAGAAGGCCGGATCAGGGGATCAGATCCAGCGCCCGGCCTACCTCGCCAAAGATGTTCAGCACGCGATCGAGCTGCTCATCGGTGTGGGTGGCCATATAGCTCGTGCGCAGCAGCGACTGGTTGGGCGGAACTGCCGGGGGCACCACCGGATTCACATAGATGCCCGCCTCGAACAGTGCCTTCCAGAAGGCAAAGGTCTTCATCTCGTCCCCGATAAAAATGGGGATGATGGGCGTCTGGCTGTCACCGGTGTTAAAGCCCATCGCCTGATAGCCCTGGCGCATCTTTTCGCCGATAGCCTGTACGCGTTCGACCCGCTCGGGCTCTTCTTTCATCACTTGCAGCGCAGCGGACACTGCGGCGACGTTCGCCGGCGGCATACTGGCGCTGAAAATCAGCGAGCGGGCGTGGTGCTTGATATAGTCGATCACCTGCGCGTCACCGACGATCACACCACCCAGCGAGGCGAACGATTTGCTGAACGTGCCCATCGTCAGGTCGACCTTGTCGGTCAGGCCGAAATGAGCGGCGGTACCCCGGCCGCCGGCCAGTACGCCCAGTGAGTGGGCATCGTCCACCATCAGGCGGGCGCCGTACTTTTCGCAGACGGAGACGATCTCGGGTAGAGGGGCGATGTCGCCTCCCATGCTAAAGACGCCGTCCACCACGACCAGCTTGCCTTTGTCGTCACATGATTCGAGCACACGCTCCAAATGCTCGGTATCGTTGTGACGAAAGCGCTTCATTTCGCCGAAACTCAGGCGGCAGGCGTCGATGATGCTGGCGTGGTCCTCACGGTCGGTGATGACCACGTCGTCACGCCCCACCAGGGCCGAAATGGTGCCCAGGTTGGTCTGCATGCCGGTGCTAAAGATCAGGCCCGCTTCCTTGCCGACAAAATCGGCCAGGTCCTGTTCCAGCTGGTCGTGCATGGCCAGGTTTCCGTTGAGAAAACGCGAGCCGGTGCAACTGGTGCCATAGCGCTTCACGGCATCGATCATGGCCTGTCGCACCTTGGGGTGGGTGGTGAGCCCCAGATAGTTGTTGGACCCGATCATGATCATCCGCTTGCCGTCGATGACGACCTCGGTGCCTTCGGTGTCCTCCAGAGGGATAAAGTAGGGATAATAGCCGGCTGCCCGTGCTTCTGCCGCTCTGGTGAAGCAGTAGCATTTCTCGAAAAGGTCCATAATGCTCCTCCAACGATGCCAAGATGGGGGGCAAATGCAAGAATGCGTTGTGTCCTGCTGAAATGCCCTTAGCGGCCAGATGACCGCATTGTAGCCCCGATGTCTTACACGGTCAAAAGGGGCGT
This sequence comes from Anaerolineae bacterium, assembly GCA_050942995.1. Taxonomy (GTDB): domain Bacteria; phylum Chloroflexota; class Anaerolineae; order UBA1429; family UBA1429; genus JBMNOI01. The sequence continues at coordinate 12,017 of JBMNOI010000064.1, read as the reverse complement.
CGCGGGGAACGGCTCCGGGCTCGATCGGAGCATAATTTTACCTTGAAAAGTAAAGAATACGGTTTCAGATGACCATTTCTTTATATCATCCTTTTTTATGGTTTCCTTTCCCCTATCTGGAGGCGGGATGGGTATGATGCGGCCTCTTTTTTGATCTTATGCAAAGTTATGGTAGAATAGCAGCCACAGCGTAGACGCTGGCAACAACCCGAGGAGAGTATGCCATGCGAGACCAAATCGACGAGTTTCTCAACACGCTACGTGCAGAAAAGGGCTACTCTAACAATACGATCGTGGCGTATCGCAATGATCTCGGCCAGTTTTCCCAGTTTGTTAAGAACGAGATCGGTGTGGATTCCTGGGATAGAGTTACGAACAAGGATTTGATGAACTATGTCGACCGGCTCAAGAACGAGCATGAATATGCTTCGGCGACGGTCGCCCGCAAAGTCGCTGCCACCAAATCCTTTTTTCGACACCTCGTCTCCCGAGGAATAATCAAAGAGGATCCCAGCGCGAATCTAGATTCTCCCAAGGTACGCAAGTACCTGCCCTCCTCTATCTCAGAGGCCGAAGTCGAGCGCCTGCTCAGGGCTCCCGCCAAGCATAATTCTGCACGTGGCTTTCGTGATTCAGCTCTCCTCGAACTATTGTATGCCACCGGCATGCGCGTGAGTGAACTGGTCGCCCTGAATGTGGATGATGTGAACCTGGAAGAGGGGTATGTGCGCTGCCTCAACAAGACCGGCAAGCTGCGCGAGCGGGTGATCCCGATCTATCGGCGTGCTGTCGAGGCGTTGCGATGCTACCTGAGGGAGAGCCGCCCCAAACTGGTACGCGATGACGCCGAGCCGGCTCTATTTCTCAATCATCGAGGAAATCGTCTTACCCGCCAGGGGTTATGGTTGATCATCAAACGCTATGTTGAAGAAGTGGGTATCGAGGCTTCGGTGACTCCGCACACATTGCGTCATTCCTTCGCCACCCATCTGCTTAACGGGGGCGCCAAAGTGCGCGAGGTGCAGGGGCTGCTGGGGCATGCCAACATCTCGACCACACAGGTATATGCTCAGCTCAATCAGGATAGGCTGCGCGAAATCTATGACGAAGCGCATCCCAGAGCCCGCTGAGCATCATCGAGCTACCGATCGAGAACGACGTGCGCCGGGGAGGGCATTCCGTCCCATGGCGCCGTCGCATTCTCTGCGACCGGCCGGGCACATCGCTTCGGCCGGATCACCGCATCAGAGGGTCGCGACATGGCCATTGCTCGGCTGACGCGAGAAACGATCGCCACGGCCGTCGAGTTTGTTCGGGCGCGTACGCGTTATGCTCCCCGGGTTGGATTTGTGCTGGGCTCCGGCCTGAGCGCTCTGGCCGACCGTGTGGACGAGCCTGATGTGATCCCCTATGGCGATATTCCCCATTTCCCTTCAAGTGCCGTGACCGGGCATGCCGGTCGTCTGGTGCTGGGCCTGCTCGCCGACCTTCCTGTGATGATCATGCAAGGGCGGGCCCACTATTATGAGGGACATTCTATCGCCGAGACGACTTTACCCATCCGCATGATGCAACTCATGGGGGTGGATATTCTGGTGGTGACCAATGCCGCCGGTGGCCTGCGTCAGGACTTGCAGGCGGGGCAGTTGATGGCTATTACCGACCATATTAATCTGGTGGGTATGACGGGCCACCATCCGCTGCGTGGGCCTAACGACGAGAGCCTGGGCCCACGATTCCCCGATATGTCACGCGCCTATGACCCCGATCTGCTGGATTTGTTGCGTGCCGAGGCGCGGGCACAGGATATCCCCCTTCAAGAGGGGGTTTATGTGATGGTGGCCGGCCCCAGCTTTGAGACGCCGGCCGAGATCCGCTTTTTGCGGGCTATAGGCGCCGATGCGGTGGGCATGTCTACGGCGGCCGAAGTGACAGCGGCCTGCCATGCCGGCATGATGGTGCTCGGCATATCGCTCATCAGCAACGTCGCCATCGACACTGTACGTAGCGCCCCAGAAGGAGGGGCTTCGCACGAGGAGGTTTTGCGGGCGGGTCAGCAGGCTGTTCCGGTTCTGGTAGCCCTGCTGGAAGGATTCCTGAAGCGCTTGTCCTGAATCCGCAATAGGGGAAGTGAACGTGCTGAACATCATTGTCTTTATCCTCGACATCGTCGAGCAATATACAATCTGGCTCTACGCCGCACTTTTTCTCATTATCCTGCTTAATCTGCGATCCTACATTAGCGCACAGAGGGATCGTTCTAATACGATCTTTACCGTCGAGCGCGAGGTCGCCGCTCACCGTGAGGGGCGGGCGATGTCCAATATCGGCATGATGCTCGGCCTTATGGTGGTGGTCACCGGCCTCAAATTCTATGTCATGCCTTCACTGGATGTGGCCGATCTGATCGAGCCCACACCCACCTTGACGCTGGCCATCCCGACACGCATACCGACGATCGGGCCGACGCCGACCAGGGTCGATATGGTGACGCCGACGCCCGACGAAGAGGCCGCCGAAGAGTCTCCGTCTGTGATACAGGGGCCGCCGACGACCGAGCCCGAACCGGAGCCGACTGAGCCGCCTCCGCCGCCGGCATCATGCCCCTATCCCGGCGGAGTCATCACCTCGCCCGGTCAGGGAGCTACGGTGTCCGGCCGCATCGCCATTATCGGCACGGCCGTCCACGAGTCGTTCCAGTTCTACAAGGTCGAGTTCGGCTTTGGCGAGAACCCCGGTGAATGGCACGTGATCCATGACGTGTACCATAATCCGGTACAGAATGGAGTGCTGACCGAGTTTGACACGCATTCGATACCCAACGGGGTGTATACGCTCCAGCTGGTGGTAGTCGATGCGACCAGTAATTTCCCGCCACCCTGCCGCGTGCGTATCAACGTGCAGAATTAGGCGGTGGTCATCATGCGTATCGGGCTGCTCCAGGGGATGATCCTGGTCGTCTGTATCTGCGCCCTGATGACGGGGTGTGTCGGTCGGGCCGGCGTATCTGAGCCGATCTCAGAGGCGTCCGGCCCGTTTGATGTCACCCCGGACGAGGCTGCGACCCCCTCCCCGTTCCCATCGCCTACCCCGGTGATGACGGAGGAGCCGGCCACTCCCCTGCCCGAACCCACCTTTACTCCTGCGCCGACGGCCACCCCGGGACCTCCGCCTCGGATCGTCGGAAGCTACCCCATTCACGGGGATGAGGCGGTATCGCCCGACCATGCGCTGGTCATCGAGTTCGACATGCCTATGGATCCCGGCTCTACAGAGGCCGCCCTCAGTATCTCGCCGACAGTGCCCGGTGAGGTACGCTGGGCTTCCGATAAGCGACTGACTTTTGTGCCTGATGGCGGCTGGCCGGCGAACGAGGGCGGCTATGAAGTCGTGCTGTCCGTCGCCGCGCATAGCGCTCAGGGCACTCCGCTCAGCGAGCCGTTCTCTCTGCATTTCGATCTGGGTGGACGGGGAATGCCGATCCCGGTGCTCATGTATCACAGGATCTCTGTTCTGCCCGACGATGCGACCGCGTTGCAACGCACCTGGACGGTATCGCCCGATGCGTTTGCCGAGCAGATGCGTTACCTTGCCCGGGAGGGATGGCACAGCATATTTCCGGCCCAGATCGATGCCTATTTTGCCCAGGGCGAGCCGCTGCCCATTCGGCCGGTGGTGATCTCGATGGACGACGGCTATCGTGACGTGTATACCACGGCCCGCCCGATCTTTATCGAGACGGACCTGCGGCCGGTGCTTTTCGTGATCCCCGAATATGCGGGTGGGGGATATGCGGCCTATCTGGATTGGCCCATGCTCCAGGAGCTGGTGGCCGATGGATTTGGCATCGGTGCGCATAGCTGGGATCACTCGGACCTGCGCACGGTAGCCGATTCCGGGTTGCCCCGCCAGATCGTCGAATCCAGGGCCGTGCTGGAGGAGCACCTGGGCATCACAGTAGATGCTTTCTGCTATCCTTATGGCAGCTTTGACGAGCGCGTTTTGCAGGCGCTGGCCGACGCCGGCTATACCACTGCATTTACCCTCAACCCCGGGGCCTACCAGCCCCCCGCCTCGCCTTATCTTCTGAATCGCCTTCTGGTGACCTATGAGACGACGCTGGCTGAATTTGCAGATCTTTTACCTTAACTGCTTCTTCTTGCCCCTTATTCTCCACAAAAACCACCTACTCCTGCTTTACATACCCTGAAATCAGGCTAGACTAAAATTACGATGCTCCCGGTACGGCGGGGTGATTTCTTTGCCGTACGTTCGGTTCAGGAGGCTACGATGCGATACCGATTTATGCGGGCCGTGGGCGCTCTGCTCTTGCTGATTGTTATGCTGGCCATGACGGGCTGCGCGGTGGCAGATCGCCTGACCGAGGTGCTCTATCCTACGCCCGATGCCGTTCCCCCTGTAAACTCTGAAGCACCCGTTCCATACCCCGATCCGGTGACACAGGACCAGGATGCCGATCAGACTCTGAATCAGGAGCAGGAGGCATTGGACGAAGCCTATCCGGCCCCCGCCTCCGGACGGGCCGGCGTGGCTGCCGAAATCCCCACGTCAGAGGAAACGGCGGCGATCGTTGCGGATGGAGATGGCGAGCCCGAAGAGGGTGATGTCGAGCCTCAGGAGGGTGATCCCTATGCGGATTCTCCCTGGACGGAGGCGGTCGAGGACGAATGGGGCGCCCAGTTCATGCAGGGCGCCAAAGACTGGGATACGACCGCGACCGTCGTGGCGCATTATGTGGACGAACATGCCCATCTGGATGATGAGACGCTTTCACAGCAATTGGGGCAATATCTTGCGCTGATCGGCGATGAGGAGATGATCGAACCCCAGGTTCGCCGTCTGTCTGACGATCTGTTTCTGGCTCACCTGCCACCCAGGTCGCTCTATCTGCTGGAGGGTGGCGAGGCCGGCTTTCTGGTTGACGGCGACCGCGTGCTGGATATCTGCATCGAGGGGGACGAACTGGGGCTGATCTTTGCGTCCGATAGCACCGGTTCGGTGCAGCCCGCCTTTGTGCTGCTGCGTCGCGCCGAAAAGGGCATCTGGCAGCCGGTGTGGATGCCGGTGGGGCATCGCGATTGGGTGACCACCGACGGCGAGATTCGCTTTACCGGCGCGGGCTTGAACGAACTGGCCGTATCCGGCACCTCTTTCGGTCTGGATGAGGGGATCGACCGGGTATTCGACGAATGCCAGTTCTGCCCGCATCGCCACCTGTCGGCGACATGGCGTCGTCTGGGCGATACCTATGTGCGGCAGACGGCCCTGACGGACGATGCCTCTCTCTATGAGCGGTACTGGGAGATGACCGAGCGCACACCCTATGCCGTCCTGTACGAGAGTTTGCGGCGGTTGCGGCAGGGGCTGGCGGCCGATGAGCACCTGGCGAACGACCAGGTGCTTCGTCAGATTCGCTCACTGGAACTGCTCGATATAGAGCGACGATTTACCGTCGTCGAAGAGACAGACGGTGAAGTGATATTCGCCGATGTAGAGACCGATCGGCATTACCGGGCGCAGGTCGAGGACGGGCAACTGGTTCGTGTCGAACGGGCGAGACGTTAGCCGCTTCGACCCCGCGATATCGTCGCCTGTAGGCAGGCATCAATGCATGATCGCTCTCTAGAGTAGGAGGACACTGTGGCAGTCATCGCAAACGCTCTTACGTCCGGCCGGATGCATCGAATCCTGTTGTTCGGCCTCGTCGCGGTGATGCTGACCGGCGCCATGCTGGGACCGGCTCCCGTGTCGCTGGCACAGGATAATATCTGGCAGGCCGAATACTATAACAACACCCAACTGGACGGCGAGCCCGCCCTCATCCGGGGTGATGCCGAGATCAACTTTAACTGGGGCACGGCGTCGCCCGCGCCGGAGGTGGATGCCGATCATTTCTCTGTACGCTGGACGCGTAATGTGAGCTTTGCGACCGGCGGCGCCTATACCTTTTCTGCCACAGCAGATGATGGCGTGCGAGTGTGGGTGAACGGCCAGCTTGTCATCGACAAGTGGCAGCGGCAATCGACCACCACGTATATGGAGACGGTCTATCTGGATGCCGGCGTGCATCATGTGCAGGTCGAGTATTTCGATGCCACCGGCTCGGCGGTGTGCGTGGTAAGCTGGGCGGCAGAGGGCATCGCGTCATCATCCTCATCGGTCGAGATTGTGGTGGACAATCAGGATCCCGGCTTTGTATGGGGCGGCGCGGCCGGAAGCTTTTATCAGCGTCGTGTGGGATATGGCGACCATCTGAACTGGACTCTGAACCGCGCCACGCAATATACACACTGGGGCAAATGGTTCCCGCACATAACCCGAGCGGGCGATTACGAGGTGTATGTCTATATCGCCGGCCGGTACTTTGGCAGCAAGAGCGCCCGCTATCAGGTGTATCACAACGGACAGCGCCACGAGAAGGTGCTGGATCAGAATATCTACCATGATCAGTGGGTGAGTCTGGGCACCTACTTTTTCTCCGGCGGGGCTAACGAGTATGTCTATCTGAGCAACGCCACCGGCGAGGTAAACGGCACCCGGTATGTGGGGTTTGACGCCGCCAAGTTTGTGCTCCGGGATAAAGGCGATGTCTCTCCCCTCACCGAATGTGACGTGGCGCCGGTGCGGGGCTTTGGTCGGATCTGGGACAACTATAGCCCGGTGCGTGCCGGGCTGGGATGTGCCCTCGAACCGGAGCGCGCTGTGTGGACTGCCGAGCAGACCTTTACGGGCGGCTATCTGCTCTGGCGGCAGGATCTGGGCGTTATCTATGCCCTGTACTCGAACGGCACCTGGCAGACGTTCGAGGATACCTGGGCGTCAACCGAGCCCGAGTGGGATCCCGGTATCGTGCCGCCGGCCGGGTTCTATCAACCCAGGCGAAGCTTTGGCAAAGTGTGGCGCGATCACAACGCCGTGCGCGACAACCTCGGGTGGGCCGGTACAGAGGAGCGAGGGTTCTTTGGTGCGGTGCAACCCTTCAGCGGCGGCACCATGATCTGGAGCAACCTTCGCGGCATCTTTGTCCTCTACTCCGACGGCACCTGGGCACGCTATAACTAGGGCGTGCCGGAGAAGTGAGCGAGCCCGGATATCCCTGTGTCTGAATGCGAAATGTCAAGGGCGCCCTTTGCTTCAAGACCGAACGGCGCGCGATCGAACCCGCGGGGCTACCTTTCGCCGCGGGCGGTGGCGTAGGCTTGCTCCAGTGCGGCGGCGAGCTCCTGTCGGAAGCGGGGCACGCCAAAGGTTTGCGCGTGGCGATGCAGCTCGTGGGGGTCAAAGGTGAGCTTTTCCAGCCTGCGCACCGCATCGGCCAGCGATTCGGGCGTGGCCTCACGAAAGTAGACGCCGGTGCGCCCCTCTTCCAGGGTATCCAGAGCGCCGCCGGCGGCATAGGCGATTGCCGGCCGCCCCATGGCCATGGCCTCCAGCGGGGTGAGGCCGAAATCCTCCTCGCCCGGGAAAAGAAACGCCCGGCAATGGGCCATAAGGTCCCGCTTTTCCTCGTCCGAGACGTACCCCAGAAACTCGATGTTGGGGCCGGCGATGGCCTGCAGGGCGGCGCGGTCTCGCCCCTCGCCCACGATCTTGAGGGGGAGCCCCAGTTCATTGAACGCCCGCACGGCCAGATCGATGCGCTTGTAGGGCACAAGGCGTGAGACCACCAGGTAGTAATCTCCGGGGGGATCCTGGCACACCTCATAATCCGTATCCACCGGCGGATAGATAATATCCGATGGACGACGATAATATTTATCGATGCGGCGCTGCACGGTGCGCGAGATGGCGATAAAACGATCGACCCTTTCGGCGGCGGCGTGATCCCACTGGCGCAGACTCTTGAGAAAAGGCAGCAGCGCCGTGCGCGCCAAACGACCAACCCCCTCACGTTCGATATAGGCGTAATAGTTCCACAAAAACCGCGCCGGCGTGAGACAGTAGCAGACGTGCTGCGTCTCGGCAGAGGTAATCACCCCGTGGGCAAAGGCGCTGGTGAGGCTCAATATCACATCATAACCGCGCAGATCCAGGCTTTCGAAACCCAGCGGATAGAGGGGCAGGTACGGTTGAGGTCGTCGGCGAATCAACGGAAGCCGATTGAGAAACGATGGGCGAATATCCCAATCGCGATAGCGCTCGGGCAATGCCTCGGGCGCATAGATCGAGGTATAGATGGGCGCTTCCGGATACATATCGTGGATGACTTCCAGCACCCGTTCGGCCCCACCGTATTGATTCAACCATGAACATACAATTGCCAGCTTCACCGCACTCCCCTACTTGCCGATACAGAAATTGGAGAATATCGTGTCCAGCAGGTCTTCAGTGGCCGTCTCGCCGGTTACCTCACCCAGGGCATCGATCGCCTCGGTCACATCGATCGAGATCATATCCGCCGGCATACCGGTCGCGTCGGCCTCTAGCGCATCGCGCACGTGTGTCAGCGCCCGGCGGAACAGATCGCCATGGCGCGGGTTGCCGGCAGAGGCAGAGGTCGTCACCCGGCCGGAGAAAACCATTTCGGCCAGGGTCTCTTCCAGCGCCGGAATTCCCTCGCCGGTGCGCGCCGAGAGAGTGACAGCGGGCGCCCCCGGAAGCAGATCCTTACCGTTATACACCTGCGGCAGATCGCTTTTGTTACGCACCACCACGGTCGGCTTGTCGCCGATCAGCGCGGCGACCTCGCGGTCGGCCTCTGTCACCGCCTCGCTGCCGTCGACCACCATCACGACCAGGTCGGCCCGGGCGATGGACTGGCGGCTGCGTTCGATGCCCAGGCGCTCGACCACATCCCGGGTGTGAACGATGCCGGCGGTATCGACAAGCACCAGGGGAATGCCCTGCAGGTTCAGGGTCTCTTCCAGGGTATCGCGAGTGGTGCCGGGAACCGGCGTGACGATGGCACGATCGGCGTGTAACAGCGCGTTGAGCAGACTACTCTTGCCTACGTTGGGGCGCCCCACGATAGCGGCACGAACGCCCTGGCGGTAGATCATGCCCCGCATGGTCTCGTCCAGCAAAGAGGCCAGCTCTGTCTCGGCCCGACGGAGCGCCGGCTCGATAGGCTGAGGCGGGATATCCTCCTCGCCAAAATCCACGCTGGCCTCGAGATAGGCCAGCACCTCCAGCAATCCGGCGCGAACCTCTTTTACATGCTGCGAAAGGCGCCCCTCGAGCTGGCCCACCGCCATATGCAGCGAATCTGCGGTGCGGGAATTGATCACGTCCAGCACCGCCTCGGCCTGGGCCAGATCCAGCCTTCCGTTGAGAAAGGCGCGCAAGGTGAATTCGCCCTCTCGGGCGGGACGGGCGCCACAGGCGAGGGTCAGGTTGAGGATTTCGCGCAGAGGAACAATGCCCCCGTGGCCGTTGATCTCGACCACATCCTGCCGGGTGTAGCTATACGGGGCGCGCATATAGGCCAGCAGCACCTCATCGACGATCCGGCCGCTATCGGGGCATACGATGTGCCCGTAATGCATCCGCCCCGGGCGGATACGCGCTCCGACCCGTCCTTTGGGGACGAACAATGTTTGGGCGATGGAGAGCGCCTCGGGGCCGCTCATACGCACAATGCCGATGCCGCCCTGTCCGAGGGGGGTCGAGATGGCGGCGATAGTATCATCCAGCGTGTACATCATGCCTCAGATGTCTCGCCCGCCGATGATCCGGCGCGCGAGACGAACTTTTTTACTTGTTTGTTGAACTGGCTGCGAGGCAGCATAACCCGCCGACCACAGCCCGCGCATTTCAGGCCGATATCGGCGCCGATGCGGGTGACCTCCCACTGCGATGAGCCGCACGGATGGGGCTTGCGCAACAGCACCACATCGCCCACCTGTACATCCATCAACACCATCTCAATCTGCTCCGGCGTCGTTGGGTTCCTGTGTATCATCCTCGACGTCCCCGGCACCCTCCTCGGGTTCTCGCAGGACGTAAAAGCGCAGGAGCGTGCTGCCGTAACGGCGCTCGCGATACATCTCTAGCGTACGCAGGGGCAGATCTCGCGCCTCTTTGGGGTGAATCTGGATGATGACTTCGCCATCGGGCGCCAGCAGATCCCGCTCATCCAGCGCCAGCAACACCTGCGCCCATATATCCTGATACTGGGGCGGGGCCACATAGATATAGTCGAACGGCGCGTCTTGAGCATGATCGAGGTAATGAAAGGCGTCGCCCTGTACGATTCGCGCGCGATCGGCCAGGCCGGTGATATCGAGGTTGCGCCGTACCGTCTCGACCGCCTTGCGCACTCGATCTACGAACACGACGCATCGGGCGCCACGGCTCAACGCCTCGATGCCCACACCCCCGGTGCCGGCAAAGAGATCCAGCAAAACGGCATCTCGTATATCCCCGCCCAGGATATTAAAGAGGGATTCCTTGACGCGATCGGTGACCGGACGAGTCGTATCTCCGGGCACGGACAGCAGCTTGCGTCCCTTGGCCGTTCCGGCAATTACACGCATACAAACACGTTCCTTTGCTTTTCATCCCGATTCACCCCAGTGTAACACGGCGGCCGGAAACGGTCAATCAACGATAATCGACGATCTATCGGCGGGCCGAAGGCGCCATCCGTTCACGGCGGGGGAGTCGATCGTTCCCGTGAGTGGCTCGGCGATGGGAGATCAACACAAAAAAGGGGCGCGCAACAGGGGGGATGTTGCGCGCCCAGGATGTGGGGCAAAACCCCGGATGAACCCGGAGTATTACCTGATATTGGGCGTGTTAAGGGGCGACACGCTCGCCGATTGCCCTCGAGTATGCGCCGGCAAAATGCGGCGCTCCATCGGCCCATCGATCCCCATCGGTCCACCGATCCTCATCGATGATCCATCGGTGCAGCTCTCGGGCGAAATCATGAAGCGTTTCGGCCTGAATCGAGGCGATAATGGCCTTTTCTTCTGGCGTCAGGTCAAAATGATCTAGCGCGTCGGGAGACTTTTCCAACAGGTTGCGCCGAAACCCGAGGTCGACCAAGGCGGTGCCGACCACAACCTGTAGACCTTCGTGCGCCATCTCTTTCTCCAAATCTATACAACTTGTTTCGAGGATGGATCTCTGCCGAATTCGGCGCAAGGCTTTTTCGGGCGCATAGTGCCCAGAAAGAACCAGAAGGCGCCCACGGCAAGAAATACATCCCCGATGCTGAATACAGTTCGAATGGGGGGCGGCAGGCTAAAGATGTCGCTCAGCACCCACAGTGCCGTCTGCTCACGATGAAGCAGAACATCCTTGGCGGCAGCGACCCGCGCCCCTACCTCGTCGCCGGTTGCCAGGTGAGCCAGTCCCGCCCGCTCTAATGCATCCGGGCTGACGGGCATATACCCTCCGTTGGCGAATATGACGGCATAGTTAAAGATCAAGCCCAGGCCGATGATCGGTACGCCCGGTATCCTGCGGTTGACGATGATGACGAACACCAGCATGCCGTAGGATCCGACAAGCACCCAGGCCCGGGGGCCCCAAAAGCCGTCGTGGCTCGAAGGAGGTAGATACACTACTCCAAACTGGAGAAGCAGCGCCAACAGAGCCACCCACCCGTAACGGAATCTCACGGTGGCCAGATCACTCATCTTGCCGCCGCGTAACAGGGCGACGAGTATGGCGAGGGCGACTGCCACGAGCAAGATCATGTCAGGCCTACCATGAGCCGGTGCATATTGTTAAAGTGAACGATAGGCGCATCAAGCATCAGGTGCCGGAGCCGGACCAGGGCGCGGGGGCGCCGGCGGCGAGGATGGCCGCGGCCACCGAAAGCACGACGTAAGCGACGGTGAAGTAGGCCTTTTTCATGACGGGACTCCTTTGCGATGGTATGAAATATGATATGTCGGAGATGAGGTCGAAATCAGGTGCCGGAGCCGGACCAGGGCGCGGGGGCACCGGCGGCGAGGATGGCCGCGGCCACCGAAAGCACGACGTAAGCGACGGTGAAGTAGGCCTTTTTCATGACGGGACTCCTTTGCGATGGTATGAAATGTGAT
>JBMNOI010000190.1:0-3880 GCA_050942995.1 Anaerolineae bacterium | reverse complement strand
GACGACGCTGCCCGGCTTGCGAATGCCGCGCATGGTCATGCAGAGATGCTCTGCCTCGATCACGATGCCCACGCCCCAGGGCTTGACATGCTCCATTATGGCATCGGCGATCTGGCTGGTCAGTCGCTCCTGAAGCTGTGGGCGACGGGCGTAGGTTTCGACGACCCGGGCGATTTTACTGATGCCCACTACACGGCCGGAGGGGATATAACCGACGTGAGCGCGACCGTGAAAAGGCAACAGGTGATGCTCACACATGGAGTAGAAGGGGATGTTTCTGAGGATGACCATCTCCTGATGGTCTTCCTCGAATCCCACGGCAAGGATATCGGCCGGATCGCGTCCGATATCGCTGAATATCTCTTTGTACATGGCGGCGACGCGTTCGGGCGTGCGCAGCAATCCCTCGCGCTGAGGGTCCTCCCCGATGGCCAGAAGAATCTCCCGAACGGCGTTTTTGATCCGCTCTGTATCAATGGATGGGTGAGGGGTTCTGGTGGTCATTGCCTGGCCTCCAGCAATATAATGCGCGTCTGATCGGGCAGTTCCGACTTGGTGATCTTGAGCGTCTCCATCTTTTCGGGCGACTCGACGGCCATCTCTTTGAGAAACCGATTGGCCGTCTCCAGCGGAACGGTCAGCCCGGGCACCTTGTAGTGCATAGGAATCACGATCTTGGGCTCCAGCAAATTGACGACCTCTGCGGCCCGGGTGCCGGTGAGGGTGGTCTTGCCGCCCACGGGAATGAGCAAAATGTCGACGTTGTTGAATTGCTCTACCTGTTCCTGATCCGGGACGTGCCCCAGATCGCCCAGGTGGCAGATCGTCATGTCATCGAATTCGATGACATAGACGGTATTCTTGCCTCGTTCGGCGCCCTTTTTCGCGTCGTGATAGGTGGGTACGCCGATCACGAATATGCCGTCGACCTCGTACTCCCCGGGGCCGCGGATGACATAGCTATCCCCGCGAATGGCCTTGACATAATTATGGTCGTCATGATCGTGGCTGACGGTCACGATGCTGGTCGTCATGCGGGGCAGTTTCAGGCCGATATCCGGATTGTAGGGATCGGTTATAACCGATCGTCCGTAATCTCGAAGGCGAAAACACGCCTGTCCATACCATGTAATCTCCATTCGGTCTCCTCGGTTCGATGCAGTAAGGCGTCCGTGGCCCGGGTCAGGGAGTGTTGCGACGGATAGAGGCCGCCTCACGCTGCTCGGCCAACCAATCCTCAAAGGCCCGTTGCTGAACCACAGGCCAGTACTCGTCAGGCACCGACCGCGCGGGGTCGATCTCGACAAGCTGGATGATATGCAGCCCCCACTCGGTATAAACCACGTCGCTGATCTCGCCCGGTTGCAGGTCAAAGGCGGCCGCTTCGAATGCGGGTGACATGACGCCACGCGGGATAAAGCCCATCTCGCCCCCGCTGTCGCGGGTGAGTTCGTCTTCCGAATACTGTCGCGCTGTGGCGATAAAGTTGGCTCCCTGCCTCAGCTCGGCGAGCACCGTTCGGGCCACTTCTTCCTGTGAAAGGAGGATGTGGCGCACGTTGATCTGCTCTGTCTGGCGTGAAAGGGACGCCGTGATCCGGTCGCGTATGGCCGCCGTAATCAGATCCATGCGCACCTGCTCTCGCAGAGAATCGATCGTCAGCCCACTGGCCTCCAGCCAGCTGGCGAATCGGGCGTCATCATCTCCCCTCATCTGGGCGATGGCGGCCTCGATCTCGTCATTCGAGATCGATATCCCCTCACGGGTGGCGGCCTGTTCGATGAGGGCCTGGTCGATCAGCCAGTCCAGCACCTGCTCATGCAGTTGCCGCAGCGCTTCCTCTCCCTCGACTGTGCGCGCATCCATGCCGGGTTGAGTGAGTAAATGCGCCTGTGCCGGTGCCAGATGTCGTTCGTACATCTCGCGGGTGATGACCGTTCCGTTGACAACGGCGACGGTGTTGGGATCCAGAGACTCGTCGACAGAGGGTGTCGTATCTGTATCCGTTGTTGCGGCATGGTTGGCTTGTGTTGGAGCAGGCGCCGCCGTCGGCGTCCACAGCGGTATGGCTGTGGGCATCTCTTCCGATGATTCGCCTGCCTCCGTCAGAGGCATCGTAGCGACCGGCGAGCTATCGACAACATCGCTGATCTCATCCGGTCCCGCGGGGTCGGTATCGGGCGTCAATCCGGTCGTGCAGGCCGCGAGAATCATACCCGAGACGAGCAGTGCGGCCAAAATGATCGCGTGGCGCTTGTAGGCCATGAGGCTTCGGGCATCTCCTATCTGAATCGTCGCCCCGATGGGCACGATGAGAATCACAGTTGCTGTTGAGTATAGGCTTTGGCACTGCGGTTGTCAATGGATGGGGTGGGACGCCGAACAAAGAAAGGTAAGGAAGGTGTCAAAACAGGTGCGATCCGACATCTTTTGGGGCACATCGTGTAGATGACGGAAGGCCTATGGCGCTGCTTTTGTGGCTTTGACAGCGTTGTCATTACGGACTATGCTGTATCGGAACCCAAATCTGGCGCCCCCTGCTTGTACGTCATTGAAGCGCCAGGGACCGAGGAGTGGTTATGCCAACCTGGAAACGCAACCTCATCGTACTATGTGGTACTCAACTTCTCACCATGATCGGCTTTTCGATGTATCTGCCTTTTATGGCTTATTACGTGCAGGAGCTAGGGGTAGCCAGCTATCAGGAAGCCATGTCATGGGTGGCGATCTTTGACAGCGGCGCTTCTACAGCCATGATGCTCTCCTCTCCGATATGGGGCGCTCTGGCCGATCGGTTTGGGCGCAAGCCGATGTTGATCCGCGCCACACTGGCCGCCGCCATAGTGGCCTTTGCCATGGGGATGACAAAAGCGCCTGCACAACTTATGGCGATTCGTATCCTGCAGGGAATCTTTTGTGGCACAGTGGCGGCGGCGGTCACGATCGTGGCTACCGGTACGCCTGAAGAAAATCTCGGCATGAGCCTGGGGATGATGCAGACGGTCCAGTTTGTCGGGCATGCCGTGGGGCCGCTGATCGGCGGCGTGCTGGCGGATGCGCTGGGTTATCGGCAGGTTTTTCCTATCGCGGCCGGGCTAATGACTGTCTCGTTGGTGTCGGTGGCCGTGCTGGTCCGCGAGACTATCGTGCAGCGTCCGGTCAAGAAGGACCCGCAGGCTGCCAAACTGCCTTTCCGCGAGCGCGTGGCGCAGTTGATGAGCAAGAGCACCGTTGTATTGTTGGTATGTATGGCCATGAACAGCTTTGCCATCGCCGTGCTGGGGCCCATCGTGTCGTTGTATGTCAAAACGCTGACGGATGATCACACTCGTATCGCGACACTGGCCGGAGCGGTGGTCTCTGCGTCGGCCTTTACCTCATCATTTGCCGCCCTTGGTATCGGCCGTCTGGGCGACCGCCTGGGCCAGAAAAAGGTGTTGATATGCTGCGCTATCGGCGCCGCCCTCATCCATGTTCCCCAGGCATATGTGACCAACGCGATACAACTGCTGGTTCTGCGGGCGATTCAGGGGGTCTTTATCGGGGGTATTATTCCCACGGCCAATGCGTTGCTGGCACACAGCACCGAGGCGTCTCGCCGTGGGACGGTGTTTGGCTTTTCCACCGGCATTCAGGCCGGTGGGCGCGCGATTGCTCCCATCGCAGGGGCCGCCGTCGCCAGCAGTTTCGGCATGTCGCGGGTGTTTCTGATGACGGCCGGACTCTTTGGCGTGATCACGGTTTTGGTCGGCAGCATGGTACGGGTGCCTGCGCGGAGCTATGACCTCCCTGAGGGAGAGGCTCTCGCTCCAGAATCGAAGGAGAGCGGGGCGGTGGTGACCGGAACGCCGGGGGTTACTTCGTCCGGCTCGTAGCAACG
>JBMNOI010000063.1:0-21745 GCA_050942995.1 Anaerolineae bacterium | reverse complement strand
GGGATAGCGTGTGGGGATGCGCGGCTCGCCGTTGCGCACGGTGAGGGTGGTATAGCCCATGGCCGGCACCCGCAGAGGCAGCGCCACGGTCACGTCGTGGGTGCGGTAGGCCTCGGGGAAGCGGGTGGCCCGCAGGCGCACTTTGGTGCGGTTCGGAGCCTGGGCCAGCCGCTGATAGGGCAGCTCGGTTCCCTCTGCATCGTACATGCGGAACGCCGGCTTGGGCTCGAAGCCAAAGAACTCGTTGAACGTGGCCCAGTGATCGGGCAGAGGCAGGGTGAGGTCGACGACCTCATCCACGGCCTGTGGCAGCGGGTTGAACACCACCACGCGGATCTCCTCTTCGGTGATGCCGCCGGTTACGTTAGCGGCCAGTCGCCGGGTGGCCTCGTCGGTCAGGCGCTCACCGATCTGCAGGCACTGGCTGAAGCGGTACTTCATATCCTCGTGCACCTGATCGATGCTACAGCCACAGATCGAGTCGTGGGCGTGGTTCTTGAGCAGCCAGCGCCAGGCCACGTTCAGGTGGCCTTCGGGGTATTCGTCGCCCAGGGCGACATGGGCCAGAGCGCTGAGGGGCTCGGCCCAGTGACAGAGCAACGCCTGGCAGCGGGTGTTCTGCTGTTTGATCCACACGCGGCTGGAGAGCACGCCGGGGATGAGCCACTGCTGATCGATGTTCAGCGGATGACGGCCGGGCTCGCGCAGCTCGCCCTCGGCCACTGCGGCGATACGATCGGCCTGAGCCAGCATCTCTTCCAGATAGGCATCCAGCGACGTATGCACGATCTCGTAGCGATCGTCCTCGCGGGCCATGCGCTCCAGGAGCACGTTATAGGCGTCCTCGTCCCAATCCTGGTGGTCGCCGCCGTCGAACAGGAGGATGGGGTCGATCTCGGTGTGTTCGGCTTCGAAATCGAGAAAGGCGTCGAGATTCTCGGCGACCTGTCGGGCGTCAAAGGGCGCCGAGGCGGCAAAGGCGCTGCGCACGGCATGGGCATAGCTGCAATAGCCCGCATGACCGAAGCGGAAGCAGACGAGCTCGCTGCCGTCGGCGCCGCGCCAGCGCACGTGGCGCGTCTCGATCTGGTTGATGCCGCGCCAGATGAATCCGGCGCGAATGCCGAACCCGGCGAGGATCTGCGGGAGCTGGGAATTGTGCCCGAACATGTCGCAGACGAATCCGGCGTTCGAGGGGGGGGCGTTCATGGCGCGGGCCAGGTCGCGCCCGCGACGCAGATTGCGCACCAGCGACTCGCCCGAAACCAGGAATTCGTCGGGCAGGACATACCAGGGGCCGACGATGAGCTTGCCCTCGCGGGCGAATTGCTCGATCTGGGCGCGGCGCTCAGGGCGTACCTCCAGATAATCCTCGATGACGACGGCCTGGCCGTCGCAGACAAAGGGGCCTTGAAGTCGTCCGTCGGCAAGACCGTCCAGCACATGATCCATCAACCGAACGAGGCGATAACGAAAGTCCTGAAAGGTCCGATGCCACTCGCGGTCCCAATGGGTGCTCAACACGAAATGCACGCGTCGCCTGCTCATAGGACGCTCCTTTCATAATATCTGGCATCCACTTGTCGTTCGTGCATACCGTTTCGATTGTAGTCCGGGCGTATCCGGTCGCATAGGCAGGATACCGGCGGCGCCGATGCGTGTCAAGCCATTCGGCGCGGGCGATTAGCGCTTGAGAGAGGGATATTTGTGAATCTCATGCCGCCCTCACCCCGCCGTTCGGCGATACCTCATCGCCGAACGCCCCCCCTCTCCCATTCGTGTGGGAGAGGGTCGAATCGGGATGGTTCGGTCGAGCCGATATCATACGATGGGCCGCTCGCGAGCCGCCCCTACAAGAAGGGAACACGGGCGGACGCCCATCCCCTACGATCCAAAGACGCTACGGCCAGCATACGCCGCTCTGAGCAAGAAAGGATTCGACCACGGCGGCGGCGTTCTCGGTGGGCGTCTCGGGCTGGAGGGCCTTGGCCGGCGCCAGAATGTATCCCCCTTCGCGGCCCATCTCCTTGCAGAGGCGCGCGACCTCGGCGCGGATCTCGGCGGGCGTGCCGAAGGGGATCGTCGACTGGGAGCCCAGTCCGCCCCAGAAGGTGATCTGCTCGCCCCATTCGCGCTTGAGATCGTACGGGTTCATGCCGCGGGCCTCGGGCTGGACGCTCTCCAGCACGTCGAGACCGATCTCGACGATGTCGGGCATGATGTCGACGACGCTGCCGCAGCAATGGCTCAGCGTATACCGGCCCGCCTGGTGCACATGGGCGTACTGGCGGGCCAGCCGCGGCTTGATGTAGCGACGCCATAGCTCTGGCCCCAGAAGCACACCCTGCTGGTAGCCCCAGTCATCGCTGAACATGATGCCGTCCAGGGGCAACTCTAGCAAGCGATCGATGATGTCGATCTGATGTTGGGCGATGCGCTCGACCAGCTCGTCATAGAAATCGGGCTCGGCCAGGGCGTCGGTGAGGGCCTCGGTAAAGCCGCGCAGTGTCCAGGTGCGCTCGAACAGGCCAAACCCAAAACCGGCCACCCAGAAGCGGTCGGGATCGGCGTTGATGGCGGCCAGGGCGGCCTCACGCCATTCCGGTGTGAAATAGTCGTCGAGATCGGGGAAGCGATACCCCTCCAGAGAGGGCTCTTTGAGCGGGGCATCGAGCAGGTGAAAGGGACGGCGATCGATCTGCCACACAATGCTGTAGGGATCGATGACGGTAGGGGATGGCGCGTCGGTATCGACGACCAGATTGGGCACGGGCAAATGACAGATGGGGATGTCCAGCAGGCTACGCCAGGCGTCTTCCCCATAGTAGGCGTCGAGGCGCTCGGCGACGTCCCCCTCGAACCCCAATGTGTAGGGGATCCAATCGGTCTCACGATGCTCGATCTGGGCGATCACTCGCTCTTTGGGCGTCATCATGTGCCGACTCCTCTCGATGTGCTGCGCAAAGATGAGGGACTGTGCGATGCGCCGGATCGGATACCCTGAATGGCGCGGCTCGATCAGGGATGTTGCCGACGGGACGAGTATACACCATCCACGGCATGGACGGCCAGCACCAAAAGGTGTGGGGCGCGTGCCTCTGAGCATCTTGCAGCCGAGGTTCAGATGAACAAGGGGCTCTTGAGATTTTTACCCTGTTTAGGTTAAAATAAGAGAGATTAATCGACAGCGTCGTCGAGGTGGACGGCCGACGATATCATGACGCAATCTCGATTGGCCAATGGTTTCCGCACACCAAGAAAGGAGTTGAACCATGGGAATCGAACAAGATAGCGCTCTTTTGGTCGTGGATATACAGAACTGTTTTTTGCCCGGCGGGTCGTTGGCCGTGGCCGAAGGTGACGAGATCATCCCCCGGATAAACAGCTATATTCGGGCGTTCCGGCAGGCGGGGCGCCCTGTATACGCCTCGCGTGACTGGCATCCGCCCGAAACGACGCATTTCCAATCGGGCGGCGGGCCGTGGCCGGAGCACTGTGTGCAAAACACGCCGGGGGCCGAGTTTCACCCCGATCTGGAGCTGCCCGAAGATGCCCACATCGTCTCCAAGGGGATGGGCGCCGATGAGGATGCCTATTCGGCGTTCCATGCCCGAGACGATGGGGGGCGGATGCTGCTGGACAAGCTGCTGGAGGCCGGCATCAAGCACCTCTATATCGGCGGGCTGGCGCTGGACTATTGCGTCAAATACTCGACACTGGATGCGGCGGTCGCCGGCCTGAAGGTGACGGTGCTGATCGACGCCTCACGGGCGGTAAACGTCGAGATTCATGACGCCGAAAAGGCCATTGAGGATATAGTTCGTGCGGGGGCACAGCTGGCGACGCTGGAGACGCTGGAACTGGCCGATGTTTAGCCGTTTAGCAGGCACACCTTCCGGGGAATTCACGAGCCCCGGAAGGTGTGTGTTACTACTCAACGAGTCGAACGCGAGGCCATGCGCAGGGTCTCGCCCTCAGGCATGACGGCCAGGACGGCCACAGGCAGCTCGTACTCACAGTCAAAGATGGCGTCGCACAGTGCCTCGGGTGTGTCGCCCTCCAGAGCGATGGGGGTGGGATCGTTCAGCTCGTAGGTGGCGATGAGGAACGCCTCGCCCGGCTGTACCTCCATGCGGCGCACCGTCAGACGATCCTCAGTGACGATGGCGAGGTAGCCCGCTCCGTTCGCATCCAGCGCGGCGGCGATACGCGGAGTGTTGAGCTGGTCGTGCTCGTAATCCAGCGCCAGCAACGAAAGGGCCAGCGCATCGCGCATGGGATAGCCTGCGGCGGCCTTTTCGATGATGGGATCGGCATGGCTGCCGTTGGCCACCACCACCTGCCGGCCATGCTGACGCAGACAGTTGTAGCTGATATAGGGGTTGTCGCTGGCGACGGCGTCTGGCGTCGGGATGACGATGGCCCGATCCTCTCGGGTGGCGATGGTGCGATTGGGGAACGAGCGTGATGACACGCGGTATCCCAGGTACCATTGACCGGCCGGGGTGCGACCCAGAATGACGAATCTTCCGATATACATGCTGCCTCCGTTCGATATGCTTCGCGAGCCGGCTCAGGTCCAGCCGAACTCGCATCCGGCCTCGTACATGGCGACGATATTCTCCGGCGGGCTGACGGCCTGAATGTTGTGACAGGGCGCCAGAATATAGCCGCCGCCCTCACCCAGGATGCGGATATTGTCCTGTATCTCTTGAGTGACCTCGTCTATAGAGCCAAAGGCCAGTGTGTACTGGTTATCCACGCCGCCGTGGAAGACCACTGCGTCGCCGAAATCTCGCTTGAGGCCCTCTCGCTCCATGCCCGGGCAGCGCCATTGGATGGGGTTGAGGACGTCGATGCCGGCAGCGATCATGTCGGGCAGAATCTTGCGCACGCCGCCGTCGCTGTGATAAAAGGCATAGGCGCCGGCCTGATGGGCCAGATCGATGATGCGACGCATGCGCGGGATGAGGAACTCGTGAATCTGAGCGGGGGAGAAGAGCAGCCCCTCCTGGCTGCCCATATCCTCGGCGACATAGGTGATCATCACCTGATCGGGGATGGCCTCATAGATGCGCAGCGTGTTCTGGTAGGCCAGCTCGAACAGGCGATCCAGGCAGTAGTGGACGATCTCGGGGTAGAGGATCAAATCCATGAACGCCTGTTCCTGCCCGCGCAGGTTTTTGTAGGTCAGGAACGGTTCCGAGCCCCCACCACGGATAGGATACTCGGTATACTCTTTGATCTGCCCCGGAATGAGGGAATAGTCCCACCAGTCGGGATCGGGCCAGCGATAGTTGGCCTCGATCTCGTCCACCGTCGTATAGCCCGCCAGAGGATAGCCCACCGCCTCGCGATAGACGCCGGTGCCATAATCGATATCTTGATATCGGATGCCGAACACATCCTCGTCGGCGGGGATGGGCGGCCCCACGTAGCGCGGCTCCACGGTAAAGGGGCGGTCGATGTGCAACCGCTTCAGCAGCTCGCGATCGTCCGACACGCCCAGATGACGCATCAGTTTGGCCCGGGCCTCGTCGGTGATCCAGATATCCATGGGAATGCGGTCGGGCGTCTCGCGGCGGAGGACGGCCAGCCAGCGCTCGCGCGGCGTCATGGTTTCCTTTGGCATGCTCACCTCTTGCGGCGGATTCGGTAGTGGGCGGATTGAACGACGGCGCCATTGTACGCCGGGGAGGGGAACGGGTCAAACAGCGTTGGGGGCATCGCCGGCCCTCACCCCCATCCCCTCTCCCACACAAGTGGGAGAGGGGATGGGGCACACCCGAGAGGAGGGCCAGAGTTGTGGCATTGCCCCAACTCTTCAGGATGACGCTATAGGCTCTGACACCCCGGGCAGAAATAGATGCTGCCGCCCAGATAGGCCTGTTTTTCGATAAGGGCGCCACAGGCCGGGCAGGGGCCGCCCACCGTGTTCTTGCTCAGGATGGTCCGGTAGCCGCCCGGGTGGCCAAAAAGATCGCGCTCGGTATCGCGACCTCCTTGCGCCGTCATGGCGGCCAGCACCTCTTTGACCGAGGAATACATGGCGTCGATCCGTTCTGCGGGCAACTCGCTCATCCTGCGTTTGGGGTGGATTCGGGCCGCCCACAGAATGTCCTGCAATACGCCGTTGCCCAGGCCGGGGATGCGTTGCTCCGTCGCCAGGAACGCCTTGGCCGAAAGATTGGGCGTTTTTTCGTCGAACAGCGTATCGAAATAGGTCCGGTCGAAGGCATCGGTGAGCGGTGACGGCGACTTGTGGGCGTTGTCGACGTCGGGATAGCCGCTTTGCCCGCCGATGGGAAAGCAGAAAAAGCCGCCCCACATTTGGGCGCCGGCGCTGATGGCCGTGCCGTCGTCGAATTCGATGAGAAGCTGATGCTTCCCGGGGCGTTTGGCGTCCCGTTCATGGTAGCGGATGGGGGCGCTGATGGAGAGCATCATGTCATCGGCGGTGAACTGGATGTGAGGACCGACGCCCTGCGCGCCGCCGACCGTTTTGCCCGACAGTCGGTCGCCATATTCGGCGGGATCGCCGCTATAAAAGGCGAATTTGTGGGGCGAGGCGTTGGCGACGGCTCGTGCGATTCGTTTGCCACTCACCGTCTCGGTGATTTGCCGGGCGATCACGATCGCTTCGGGGAGCTCGATCATGGCGTGAACCTCCTTCTGTCGGCGGACGGCAGCCATCGAAAGGATCGGGATGGATGATGCGCTAAAAGATGCTGTGCGCATCGCGAGGCAGTGCCTGCACATGTCGTAGGTAGGCGCTAACCCGCTCATCATCGGCGGAAGGATAATCAAAACCAAAGTGCTCTGCAACATGCCGGGCGGCGGTGCGAAACAGGCGACACATGGCATAGAGAGCGGCCCAACTGCTATCGCCATCGACAGTCGCATAGGTTTGCCAGAGCAGGGGGTACAAATCGGGATCGATATGCTCATGCAGGTACTTGCCGTACCCGCCAAGATTCACGGCAAATCGAGTGCGGATGCCGGCGTGCCAGGTCAGCATTTTGATCAACTGATCGCGCATGAGGCTGTCCAGAACGTGCCGGGCATAGATCGGCTGCCTCCTCCACAGGCCCTTGGCAACGTACGGGCCGAGCCACCAAAACTCGTTGCAACAGTCGGCATAGGCCTGCGCAGAGGGAGGGCAAGGCAGGTAATTCGCTTCGCTGGGCGGCGGAAAGGGCGCGATGAGGGCGTCTCCGTCTAGAATGCTCCCCTTGTCCAACAGCAGGATGCTCAGGCTGTCGCGGTGCATCTCGTCGAGGCGATCCAACGGAAACAGGGTGAGATCCAGGCGGTTCCCGCCGGCGAACTGGACGAGATAGGCGAACGAGCCATCGTCGGCGGGCGGCGGATCGTCCATGGCGTCCGGCATCTGCATGATGAGGATCTCGCCGAACTGCTCGATCCAGCCCTCATCTTCCCGGAACGACTCTACATCGGTTACGATATAGACGATGTCAAAGTCTTGCATGATGTCGCGCGGCGCGTTGGGATTGGCGCGCGACCCGTTCATGATTACGGCGCGTATGCGGACGTCATCCTGAGCCGTGCGGATAATCAGGTCGAGCATTTCTTTTTCGCTGCGCATGGTTCTCCTCGTCGATAGCAGGGCGTCTGACCTTGGGTGGCCGCGGTATCATAGTGCGTCGGAGCGGGATATCGCTGCGTCATGGATCATCTCGGCCAGTTCGCCGGGGGCAAGATGGTCCGCCTCGATGATGAAGCTTACAATATGCAGAAAAGGCCGCGCGGCCTCGAACTGGGCATACAGGCGTCTCAGAAATTCGGGATCGCGAGACATGCCACGAGTGGGATCGCCCGCCACATGGCAGAGGGCCGTCTGGTAGGTGACGGCGAGGGTGGCAAAGCAGTGCCGCACCGGCGTGGACAGGGCGTCGTACAGGGTTTCGAGTTCATCCCGGGTAAAGAACTCGCCCTCGACGATGACGACCTGGATACCATCGGCATAGAACGAATCGGCCAGCGCCGCCGCTCCACGGCGGGCGACGGCCCAGATCGATGCCTCACCATAGCCGTCGATCTGGCGGGCCATGATGTATACCCGGTCCAGATCGATGACGGCGGTCATCTGGCCGGTGGCGCGGAAATGATCCGCCAGCGCCAGGGCGACAGTGCTCTTGCCGCCACCCACAGGACCCGTGATGATGACGAGCAGTGGTTCGGTCAAGATTGGGAGCTCTCCTTCGTAGGAATCATCGGCGATGGATGGCTTTCAGAGTGCAGTATGACCTGTCGACACAACCGACGCAAGCGGGCGACCGATCATATCGATGGGTCGTCCCTCACTGTTTGACCGTAAGCGACCGTCATACTAGGATATAGTCAGAGAATATGCGCATACGGGCACGATAAGCGAGGAGCCGGCCGACGGCTCCTTTTCGAACGCGTCCGAATGGGCTGCGACATAGATGATTGTTCGATGGTTGTTCGACGGAGCTTGCGACGATGAACCATGACCAGATGACCACACGGTCCGAGCGGCCGACCTTTTACATCGGAACAGTGCCCATCTATGGCGATCTGATCCTGGCGCCCATGTCGGGATATTCCGATCTGCCCTATCGGATGATTTGCCGTGAGATGGGTTCGGCCATGAGCTATGTGCCGTTGATTCTGGACGATGCCGTATTGAACAATGCGGCGCGTACCAGATCGTTGATGGCGTTCGGCGAGAGCGAGCGTCCGGTAGCGATACAGATGCTGGGCAAAGAGGATGAGCGATTATTGGCGGCCTGTCGCGAGGTGTTGCGCCTCGAACCGGATATGATCGATCTGAACCTGGGGTGTCCGGCGCGCAAGGTGGCGGGACGCGGTCGGGGGGCCGCGCTGCTGGATACGCCCGAAAAGGCGGCGCACCTGGCCCGCCGACTGGTGGACGAGCTGCCGGTGCCGGTGACGGTCAAGATCCGGCTGGGGCCTGGTGACACGAATCGCAATTATCTGACTGTGGCGCGATTGCTCGAGGATGCGGGCGTGGCGGCCATTGCCGTGCACGGGCGCACTCGCGAGCAGGGGTTCAACGGGCGCGCCGACTGGGCGGCCATCGCCGAGATCAAGGCGGCGGTGAATATCCCCGTGCTGGCCAACGGTGATGTGCGGCAGGTGGCCGATATCGATGCCGTCAAGGCGGCGACCGGTTGCGAAGGGGTGCTGATCGGGCGCGGCGCCATCGGGAATCCCTGGATATTCGAGCGGCGCGACCTCGACGATGTGCCGGTAGACGAGCGCGTGGCCATGATCCGCCGCCATCTGCAGGCGATGATCGCCTTTCACGGGGAGGTCCGTGGCCTGCCGGCTTTTCGCAAGCATGTGGTGCGCTATGTGGCGGCGCTGGACGGCGCTACCGATCTGCGCCGGCGGTTGGTCCAGGCGCAAACGTTCGATGCGTTGCTGGAAGAGCTGACTTTTCGGGCCATTGCGTGATAACCTCGCAGGTGGCCCTCGGAGCTGCGTGACTGCGAAGATGACCTCTCGAGTGCCTCTGTCGTAGCCTCGGGTCTGCAGGTTTCATTGCGTTTTGCCCGGTTGTGTGTTACCATGATGCCACCATAACGCCTACTCCCTGGCGGATAGGAGGAGACGGCAATGGCAGATGAACACCCCTTCGTCCGGCTGGCTCGCACTACCATCGAACACTATGTCCGTACGGGGCAGGTGATCGGCCTGCCTGAGAAGCTGCCCGGTGAGTTGGGCAGACGTGCCGGCACCTTTGTGTCACTGCACCGGGGCGGCGAGCTGCGTGGTTGCATCGGCACCATCGAGCCGGTGCGGGATAGTCTGGCAGAAGAGATTATCGCCAACGCCATCAGCGCGGCCACGCGCGATCCTCGCTTTCCGCCGGTTTCGACCGAAGAACTTGCCGACCTCGAGATCTCGGTGGATGTGCTGGACGAGTCCGAGCCGATCCAGTCGGTGGGAGAGCTGGATCCCAAACGGTACGGCATCATTGTGCAGGCGGGAGATCGGCGGGGGCTGCTGTTGCCCGATCTTGAGGGGGTGGATACGGCAGAGCAACAGTTGCTCATCGCTCTGCGCAAGGCGTGGATCAGTCCGCAGGAAAAGTACCACCTGTTCCGCTTTCAGGTCACCCGATACTCCTGATTCGGGCGCGGCGTCGCCGGTCTTTTTGTCCGTGGGTTACAGGATCTGCACATAGCCCGGGGCGCCTTCCTCTCCCTCGATGCGAATCTCACGTTCGATAAACCGATTTACCACCCAGACCACGGTGCGCAGATGGCGCGTCACCTCTGTGGTGGTATAGCGCGACGGCTCGGGCGCCAGGGCCAGCGGCAACAGCAGCTGATCGGCCAGATGAGGATCCAGCGCCGCCTTGCGGGTGAGATGCGCCTCGAACGAGCGCACGGCGTCCTCTGCCACCTTTTCGGCGGGATAGCGCAATCGGCCAAAGCCGCTGAATCCTGCCGTGATTCCTTCGTATTGGGCGCGAATAAAGAGGAGGGTGCCGGGGCCCGGCGAGGGCGCATCGATCATCTCGAACTCGGCCTTGATATGTCGGGCGCGCAAGCGGGCGACGGCCTGGTCGCGCTGGCGCTGAATGATATGCTCGGGCAACCTGGACGCGGCCGAGATCCCCGAGACGCCGAGCAGTTTGCCCCGCTCGGTCAGGTCGAGTCCGCGCAGCGCCATTGCTCCGCCGGGAACCGGTGCAATGCGCGCGGTGATCTGTCCACCCCCTCGAGGATACCAGCCCCAATCGGCGACCTCTAACGACGCCCGAAAGCCGATGCGCTCCATAACGGGCATGTAGATGTCGGTGATGTAGGGATAGGGTGGGCTCCAGCGCACATGAGTGCCGCCGATGAGTCGCAACGTCGATGGACCCGATGCCATACTCAGGGGAATCAGCAGCGCCTGCAGGATCAGGGTCACAGATCCGGCGCTGCCGCCGGGTGCGGCGTCGGCCACGTCGATCGTATAGTTCCCGGGCTGTGGGGCGGTGCGAGGCGCGAAGAACAGCTCTCGCGAATGGACGGCGTCGCCCTCGACCTGAGCATCACACAGGGCGGCTACGGCGCGAACCGCCGACAGATGCTGCGGCCGCAGGCCGGGCTGCTCGCGTCCGCCACGCACATTGACGATACGCAGCGGGCGACCGGTGAGGGCCGAAAGGGCCAGCGCCGTGCGCACAATCTGCCCTCCACCTTCACCGTACGAACCATCCAGTGTGACAGAATCGGTCATAGCCAGAGCGCCGGGGGCTACTCCTCAACCTCTAGCGGCACCACCTGCACGCCTTCGGGTGCCGACGATTTGAACACCTCGACATCATCGACGGTGCCGACGATGCCGCCCCAATGCATGGGAACCGCTACCTGCGGACGAAGGCGCGCCAGCGCTTCCGCAGCCTCGGTGGCATCCATGGTGTAGCGCCCGCCCATGGGCAACAGCGCCACATCGCAGCGAATGTCGTCCATCTCGGGAATCAGGTCGGTGTCGCCCGCATGATAGATGCGTCGCCCCTCGACCGTCACCACATAGCCCACATGGCCCGCCTCTTTCGGGTGATTGGGCTTGTTGGTGTTGTATGCCGGCACCACTTCGATGGCGATATTGCCGACCTGCAGCGAATCGCCCGCTGCAACGATGCACACATCGCCCGAAACCTGGTCGGCGCATACCGCGGGGCAGACAATGACGGTGTTCTCTCCGGTGATACGGGCGATATCCTCAGGCGAGAGGTGATCGTGATGATCGTGGCTGACGAGAATCAGATCGGCGGTGGGGGGCTTGCCCTTGAGCTTCCAGGGGTCGAGATAGATCACCGTATCGTCTCCGGTGATGCGAAAGCTGGCATGGCCCAACCATTGAATGCCTTTCAG
Source organism: Anaerolineae bacterium (assembly GCA_050942995.1). Lineage (GTDB taxonomy): Bacteria > Chloroflexota > Anaerolineae > UBA1429 > UBA1429 > JBMNOI01. The sequence continues at coordinate 9,866 of JBMNOI010000063.1, read as the reverse complement.
CATGATGTGCCTCCCTTTACATATTGGGCAGAGCTTGCATGGCCGATGATATATCGCGAATGACTATAACACATGGGCGAGTGGTAAATCAAGGCCCCGACACAGGAGCGGCTCTATCGGGGCTCGATTGTCGTATCGCCTCAGCGCAAGCTTATCGGCCCGGATGTTGTCTGAACACGATCGGCAGACGTACCCAGGGACATGGCGGCATCGCTATGGCAGCATTCACCGCCCGAAGGGCATCGATCTCACCCCAGCCGGTGCTCTGATTGGGCACGCCGCCGGGGGCCTCACCGCTGCAGGTCTCGGCGGGCAATCCGGCGGTAACAGGGTTGGCCGTCTGCATGATCAGCGTCTCGGTGGCGACATAATCACGAGCCAGGCAGTGCGCCGCCGACCAGATCAGGGCGACGAGGCCGGCCACATGAGGCGCCGACATGGAGGTGCCGGTCATCTCCTGATAAGCCACGTTGCTGCGGTTGCTCGCAGAGTTGATGTTGATGCCGGGCGCCACCACCTGCGGTTTGATGTCGGGATAGCCCATGGGGTTGAGGGGATCGTTCACGTCGGTGGGGCCGCGGTTCGAAAAGCTGGCGTAGGCGCCATTGGCTGTGCCGGTGGATCCCACGGCGGTGACGTTGCCGTAACGCGCCGGGTTGCCCACTGTGTTGCAGGGAGGGGGCGACGGATGGCTACAGGTCGACGCATTGCCGGCGGAAAAGACGGGGTAGATGCCCGCCGCCACCCAGTGATCCACCACATCCTGAAACCAATCGTCGTAGGTTCGAGCGCAATCGCCCCAGGAGTTGTTGACCACATGGGGGCGCCGGCCCGGATCGGGATTCTGGCCGTTGAGATCCCACGGCGCCGCCATAAACTCGGCGCACTCGAGAAGCGGTCCCACTCCGGCTGAGTCGTCGGAGAATCCCCGACAGGCGATCCAGGTGGCCTCGGGGGCCATGCCGATAGTATACCCGCCCCCGTCGCGGCCGACGATGATGCCCATGGTGTGGGTGCCGTGGCCGTGGTCGTCGCCGGGAGCCCATCGATAGATGCCGTAAGGGTCCCACCAGTTATAGTCGTGGCTGTAGACGCCGCTCCCGAGGTAGCCCCGGTACTGAGTTTTGAGTGCCTCGTGGGTATAATGCACGCCGGAGTCGATACTTCCCACCACAATGCCCTGTCCGCGATAGCCCATCTCCCAGACCCGATCCGCCCGGACCCGAAGCAGATTGGGCTCGATCCCGCTGTGGAGCGAGACATCGCCTGGCGCCACATCGCTGACCGATTCGGGTTGGTGCAGGACGATCTGGGGGCTGGCGCGCAGCGAGGCCACGCCGGAAAATGACGCGACGCCCTGGAGGGTCTCGAGGTCGGACGATTCGACGACGATGACGTTGGCGATCCAGAACGCTTTGTAGGTCACCCCTCGCGCGTCGAGGTAGGCGCGCACATCGGCCTGAGAGCGGTCCGCCACATGTTGCAGCCGCTGTGTGACGAACTGCTCTCGTTCGGCCCAACCGAGAGTATGGGCGGCCGAGAGGTCGGGCTGGTCGTGGAAGTAGATCATATAGCCGCCCGATCCGTCAGCCCGGATCTGTTCACCAAGTTGTGGTTCGATTCTGGTGGAGAGATTCCCGCGAGAGGAGGCGCTACCCGGAGCGGCGGTATGGGCCGGCGAGGCCGCACTGCCGGAGGGGGCGAGCATCACCGCGCACAGGATGACGACGAGCAGGATGATCGAGACGAACCTGGTGGTCGTGATACCAGATGATGGGCGACGCATACGGCCTCCGGAGCGATGAAGAGATGTCGAAAAAAGCTCCCTTTGCTATAGCGGCAAGAGCGCAGGATGTCAATTCGCCCCACCGCTACAGAACGATAGAGAGAGCGAAAGATACGTCAAAAACCAGGGCACACTGATGCAGGGTCGCATCATGGTTCGATTCACCTTCCGAAGGTCTCTGCCGCTCCTCCGGAAGGGTGTTTTACGACTTGTGCAGCCCCGGCGCTGACAGCCTGTACATTGACATTTGCCGCATCCGTCGGTAGAATCGCTGCAGCCGCGGAGGAGCAGCCGCCGACGACGCTAATCGGAGGCCAACAGGATGGAGGAAGAGCCCATGGGCATCAACCTGCATTTCGATGATGCAGACTGGCAACGGATCGAACGCGATTACCCCGCCTGGTGGGCGCACGAGCTGGATCGTCCTCTGATTCTGGTGATGGGGCAGGAGATCGATCCGACCGTTGAATTGCCGGTGTTGCACGAATTCGTCAGCAACTATCCTCTGGAGATGCCGGCGGATGAGGTAATCGCCCGGATCACGCCGCATCTGGAGACGATGCGCTACTATGGCGACGCCTATCCTCGATGGTGGGTGAACTTTGGCCCGGGGATCATGGCCGGTTTTCTGGGGGCTCAAGTCCATAGCGTCGAGGAGACAGTGTGGTTCGAGCCGGTAGAACGGCAACCCATCGCCGATCTGCATCCAATTCTGGATCCCGACAATATCTGGTGGCGGCGGGTGGTGGATTTGACGGCCGCGGCGGCGCGGGCCTGGGGCGATAGGGTGCAGGTGGGCCATACCGATTTGGGCGGTAACCTGGATATTCTGGCCTCACTGCGTACCACCGAGGGGCTGCTCTACGATCTCTACGACGCGCCGGATGAGGTGGAGCGACTGGCGGGCGAGATCACGGCGCTCTGGATATGCTACTATGACGCGTTGTACGACGTCATCGCGCCGGTGTGCCGCGCCACCACGCCGTGGGCGCCCATCTGGTCGCCGGGCAAGACCTATATGCTGCAGTGTGACTTTTCATACATGATCTCTCCGGCGATGTTCGAGCGTTTCGTGATGCCCGATCTGGTGGCCTGTTGCGACCATCTGGATCACGCCTTTTATCATCTCGACGGACAGGGGCAGATCCCGCATCTGGATATGTTGCTCTCTATCGAGCGGTTACGGGGCATCCAGTGGGTGCCGGGCGATGGGGCGCCGCCGCCGGATCGCCGGCTCGATCTGCTCAAGCGGATCATCGACGGCGGCAAACTGTGTCAGGTGAGCGTCAGCGCCGAGGGGGCCCATCGCATCGTGAAAGAGCTGGGCGGCAAGGGGTTCATGCTCTCGGTGAGCGACCCGATGCCCGCCGAAGAGGCCGAGGCGTTCCTAAAGATCATGGCCCGGGACGATATCTCGTTGCGCCGCTAGAACCTGCCGGTACCTCGTCGGGGCTATGCGCCGGTAAGCAGCGCCAGCCCCACCGCTAAAAGGGCAAGCAGGGTCGGCAGAACGCAGCCACAGCCCACGCATCCCGATCCCGTGCTGCCTGTGCTGCTGATCCGGCGGGTGTGGTATACGCCGGTGCCGGGGATCCCTACCGTGCGGGTGATCCCGCAGCGGCCGATAGTCATGCGTGCCCCACGGCGACCTAACGAGATACTGGGACCTCCCCGGCTGATGTTGACGCGAACGCCGGGGAGGATCTTTTTAGAACGACGAAAGCGCCATCCCTTCATCGACTTGTCCTCGTGACCGATCGGGCCTCCGTTCAGGGGCCGGCATAGATGTACATGATCTGCGGCGCACGCCCCACACCCAGTAGCTCCTGAGCCAGGGTCAACTCGGGAGGATGCCCCATACGCGAAGCGTAACTCAGCAACAGATCAAAGAGGCCGGGCGGCGTTTCGTAACGGATGATCCGTGGCTCCCCCTCGATGCCGCCCATCTCGGCGGCCAGAGCGATGGCGTCATCCAGATCGCCCTCTCTATCGACCAACCCCAGAGTCACGGCCTGGCGCCCGCTAAAGAGGCGCCCATCGGCCAGTGTGCGCACTCGATCTTCGGGCATGTTGCGCCCCTGGACGATAGCCTGGACAAAATCCCCGTACGACTCGTCGATGATGGCCTGGAACATCTCGACTTCTTCCTCGGTCAGCGGGCGATGCCATCCGCCCTGATCTTTGTACGGCCCGGTCTGTATCGTCTGCGTCTGAATGCCCAGCTCTTCCAGCAATTCACCGGCCTGAATGAACTGGGCGATGACGCCGATGCTGCCCGTGAGCGTGCCGGCCTGGGCGACGATCTGATCGGCGGCACAGGCAATATAATAACCGCCCGATGCGGCCATTTCGCCCATGCTGACGACGACCGGCTTGGGCGCCTCCAAAAGGGAGTTGTAGATATCGACGGTGGCCACCACGCCTCCGCCGGGGCTATTGACGAAAACGACGATCGCCCGCACGGACGGATTCTCGACGGCCTCTTCGATGTAGCCCTTGATGTTATCCGCATAGGCAACGTTCCGGTCGACATAGGGGCTGGAGCCGCCGGTGATGGCGCCCGTCACATTGATGACGGCTACGGCATCGCCACCTCGCCATGCCGCATCGGTCGGCGAGAGGGCGCTGGCGATCATGACGCTCAGGGCACAACCGCCACAGGCCAGCAGCAGTACGACGATGGCCCCCACAATCCAGGGCCAGGTTCTACGAGCCATATTCACCTCCTGTCAAAAAAAGCCGACACCGTCTAGCGCGCCATATCCAGATCGGCGATATAGATCGGGTTGCTCCATGCGGTGCGCCCGGCATCGTCCTGACATTCAACGCGCAGATAGACCTGTTCCTCGCGCAGGGGGTATTCGGCGCCGTCCAGCGAGCGACCTTCCGGAGCCGTAAAACGGCGGCCCAGTGGTCCACAGGCGTAAAAAGTGATGTGGCGGCAGGGGCTGCAGCGCACCCGCAGGCTGAGCCGTCCGTCGGCATCGCGCACCAGTCGCATGTCGTCGATGCGCGGCCCGGTGGATGAGTAGAAATGGCCCTGACGCAACGCCTCGAGAATGGACGCCTCGTCGGCCCGTTCGGCGCGCACCATGACATAACCTATTCCCTGGGTGTCATGCCGCCAGTGGCTGTCATCTACGGCCAGTCCGTAGAGGCGCATTCCCTGCGCCAGCAGTTCGTCCCAGTGCACGCGGGCGTGGCCCAGTCCCACCATCGCCTCACACACGGCGTTGTATACCTCGATGCCGGCGATACCGGGGATAGTGGCGATCTCGGCAGAGGTCTGTCCCGTCCAGTATGGATGGGCGATATAGGCCAATCCCCCCTGCTCGTTGATCAGGCGGGCCAGAGTGATCGGATCGTGCTCCAGAGTGCGATCGGGGACCTCTGTGATCCCCAGGGTCAGCATGTGGTAGCCCCGGCCGTGCAATTCGGCGCCCGAGATGCTGAGGATGCCATTCTCCCAGGTGCGGCCCGACGCATGGACCCAATGATCAGTGAGGGCGACAAAATCATAGCCCTGCTCGTTGTACCATGCCATCGCCTTCTCGGGAGAGTAGAGTCCATCGGAGCGGGTGGTGTGAGTGTGGAGATTGCCTTTGAGCCAGATGCCGGGCAGTGAAAAAGGTGAGACCCAGGACGTGGACATGGACACAATCACCTTTCTATGGCGAAATGGCGAAGAACAAGAGATCGAGGGCAGTATACCGCCCCCGGAGAGAGACGTCCAGCGCCAGAAGGGGAGCATGCGGCGGGCCATGTGTGGGGGAATTGTTGTGCGCGCCATTGGATTCCGGCGTCGAGGAACGTCGCCGCAGCGACCGGCACGATAGGGACGATCGGCGAAGCTTGCCAGCGCACCCCGTCGGTGCTAAACTAATCATGTTCAGGTCGGGTAGAGCGCATGTTCTCGGTGCGATTGCATTTGGATTAAAGCCGCTTGACCGTGTTCCCAAATCGCCCTCACCCGGCGAGCCGGACGGGAGCCTAGAAGCGGGCATATGGTTGTACAAGTTTCAAATGCGGTTGCCCCGCGTGTGATCTCCGGCCCGAGGCATCGCCCATTATCGATCAACGACCGTCGAGCATCATGAGGATGAGACCGATCCATGGCCAATCAGGCTCTGTATAACAAGTGGCGCGGACAAACCTTCCGCGACATCCTGGGGCAGGAGCATATTACGCGCACCCTGCAGAATCAGATCAGGGCCGGGCGTATCGGTCACGCCTATCTGTTTACCGGGTTGCGCGGCACCGGCAAGACCTCCACGGCGCGCATCATGGCCAAGGCCGTAAACTGTGTGGGCGAGACGGATGATCCGCCGTGCAACGCCTGCCCCATCTGTCGTAGTATTACGGCGGGGAACTCGCTGGATCTGATCGAGCTAGACGCGGCGTCGAACCGGGGTATCGACGAGATCCGCGATCTGCGAGACAGGGTGTCGTTTGCGCCGCACGAATCGCGATACAAGGTGTATGTGATCGACGAAGTGCACATGCTGACGAACGAGGCCTTTAATGCGCTACTCAAGACGCTGGAAGAGCCCCCGTCGCATGTGATCTTTATTCTCTGCACCACCGAGCCGCATCGGCTGCCCGATACCATCCTGTCGCGCTGCCAGCGCTTTGATTTTAGGCGAGGGTCGGTGACGACCGTGGCCGCCAACCTGCGGATGATCTGCGAGCGCGAGGGAATCTCGATCACCGATGAGGCGCTGGAGTATATCGCCCGCCGGGCGACGGGCAGCTTTCGCGATGGGGTGAGTTTGCTGGATCAACTCGCCACCTATCAGACCGGTGAGATCGACCTGGCGCTGGTGCAGGAGGTGCTGGGAGCGGTGCCTCTGGCGCTCATCAATCGCCTGGTGGAGGCGTTGATCGGCCGGGATGTGCCGGCGGGCATACGGGCGATCAATGAGGCCATCGACAACGGCGCCGAGCCGCGCCAGTTTCTGAGCGAGATCCTCGACCATCTGCGGGGCTTGTTGCTGGTACGGGTGGGAGCAGAGGAGAATCTGCAGCATTTGGGACCCGAGACGCTGGAGGATATGCGTCGCGTGGTCGGCGACGGCGCCTTTTCGCCGGATGTGCTGATTCGGGCGATTCGGTTGTTCAACGAGGCCGGGCAGGGCCTGCGTACGGCGGCGCGGCCGCAGCTTCCGCTGGAGCTGGCGTTCATCGAAGTGGTGCTCCAATCGACGGGGCACGATGCCGTCGCGGTACCGACGGTACAGGCGCCCTCTGCGCCATCCAGAGCGCCGGAGCCGTCCCCTGCTGTGGCGAACGCGCAGCCGGTCATCGCACCGACGGGCGTGGCCGATGACGGGCCGTCGTCGACGGCCCCGCCTAAACAGGTGGATACCCCGGCGCAGGCGCCGCCTGCGCCGCCCGCGTCGGTAGAGGCGCCCCGGGCGAGTCAGACGAAGGAATCGGAGGAGGCGCACTCGCAGAGCGCTCCGGCACAAGAGCGCAAGCAACGGCAGCCACGCAGGGTCAGCGAGGCGCCGCCGGCTAAAGCTCCGGCACCTGAGGAGCGTACAGACGTCCCGCCGTCCGACGCATCATCCGGCCGCACGTTGACGTTGGAGTGGGTGTGCAACAACTGGAACCTGGTGTTGATGAAGGTGCGGCATCGCAGCCACCAGGTGCGGGCGTTATTATTGTCGGCCTATCCGGTGGCGGTGCGGGGCGATCTGATTACGCTGGGCTGTGAGGCCGAATTTCACGCCAACATGCTCTCCGACCCCAAGCGTCTCGAAGTGGTAGAATCGGTAATGGCCGAGGTGCTGGGGGTGCCTTGCCGGGTCGAGTGTGTCGTCAAGGCCGACCTGAAAGAGACGATGAACAGCTTGCGACAGGCAGCGGCGTCCGCGCCCGGAGATCTGTTCGATGCGGCGGCACAGGGTCAGGATGCGGCGGCGCAGAAGGATGGGGCGAACGCTTCGCCCTCGAGAGCGGTCTCGTCGGGTGGGGGACGGGGCGCTACGGAAGGGGACGAGCGCGAACAGTTGCGCAATCATCCTATCGTCAAAGAGCTGGAGCGACGGGGCGGGCGGGTTGCCCGGGTGCGGCTGTATGAGGATGGCGAGATTCTGCCGGTGCCCCCTCCCAGGGCGGCCGATGAGGACGAGACGGATGATGCGGTCACTTACGAGGCCGTTGACGACGAGGATGACGAGGATTAGGGCGGACGCGGCGCGCGACATATAGATGGATGAAGGAGGAACCCGTCATGGGGAGTAAAGGCAAGCGGCGCTTCAAAGCGCCCAAGGGTCCCGGCGGCAACATGATGCGACAACTGGAGGAGCTGCAGAACCAGATGGCTCAGGCGCAATCCTCTCTGGAGGAAGAGACCGTCACCGTATCGGTGGGGGGCGGCGCCATTACGGTCGTCATGTCGGGCACACAGGAACTCAAGTCGATCAAGATCCAGCCCGAGGTGGTGGATCCTGAGGATGTCGAGATGCTGCAGGACCTGATTGTCGCCGCGATTAAAGAAGCACAAAACAAGTCCCAGGAACTGGCGGCGTCCAAACTGGGCCCGCTGGCGGGGGGAATAGATATACCGGGATTGTTCTAGAATGGCAGCAACACCTAAAGCCGTGAGTCGTCTGGTGGATGCATTCAGCCGCCTGCCGGGCATCGGTCCCAAGACGGCGTCGCGGCTTACCTATTACCTTTTGCGCGCCGGGCAGAAGGACGCGCAGGCGCTGGCCAATGCGCTGCTGGAGCTTCATGAGCAGACCATCATCTGCTCGATATGTTGCAATATCAGCGAGCAGGATCCCTGCGCCATCTGCGCCGATGCAGCGCGCGAGAGGGATGTTATCTGCGTGGTCGAAGAGCCGCTGGATGTGCTGGCCGTGGAGAATACCGGTCGGTACAAGGGGCTGTACCACGTATTGCACGGGCACATCTCGCCCATGGAGCGGATCGGGCCGGATGATCTGCGCATCAAGGAGCTACTCAAGCGCCTGGAGGACGGCACTGTGCGCGAGGTGATTCTGGCGACGAACCCGACTCTGGAGGGAGATGCCACGGCGATGTATCTGGCGCGGCTTATCGGGCCGATGGGTATTTCGGTGACGAGACTGGCGCTCGGCTTGCCGCGTGGCAGCGATCTGGAGTATGCCGACCGGGTGACCTTGGCCGAGGCATTGGCAGGGCGTCGGCGGATGTAGCGCGCAATCCGCCTCTGACGAGTTTTCGGGCATATCGGCTCTCTGCCTCTAGCGGTCGCGAACAGGTGGAGAGCCGATCTTTTTTGTCGTCGGCGGGCGCGCGCTAAGGGCTCGAACGGACCCGTTCGCTTATGACATGCCCCACCATACGAGTCGAAAACAGGCCGAAAATGCGATTTGACAGACCCCTCCAGGGTGAGTACAATCGTATACCGTTGCCCGACGTGCGGGAGGTGCGCGACACCGAGAGGATCGGCACTACCGGCAGGATCGGGGGACGAGCAGGGCGGTCGAAAGGCCGCATAGCACACTGAAAAGCAAGAAAAATGGGGTTTTGACAGGGAAACGCCATCGTGCTAGAATGCCTCCTCGTGGTTGGGAGGCAAAGCACAGCGCTCACCGGGCCGGGCTCGAAGAGTTGTCTCGGTGGGGGTGCTCTGTCAGGTGGGTGGTCGGTGAGCGATGCTCGCCGAACAAGCCCGAAACCCCTCTCCCGGCAGTTTGACAGGGCAGCGTGAATGTGTTAATATGGTTGTCCTGCAAAACGGCACTTTAACAACCGCAGAGTGGTAGGAACACACGCGTACGAAAGAAGCGTGCGAGCCCCGTGAAGCGCCTTTGAGAGGCGCCGAGCGAAAATGCAAGATCAATAACTGACGTAAGACGACCCCTCGTTGGAGGGGATGAGATTTTACGGAGGGTTTGATCCTGGCTCAGGATGAACGCTGGCGGCGTGCCTGATACATGCAAGTCGAACGGATCGGCCTTCGGGCCGGTTAGTGGCGAACGGGTGAGTAACACGTGGGTAATCTACCCCAAAGTGGGGAATAACTGTCCGAAAGGGCGGCTAATTCCGCATGTGATCCCGTGAGGGATGAAAGGGGCGCAAGTCTCGC
>JBMNOI010000189.1:0-4028 GCA_050942995.1 Anaerolineae bacterium | reverse complement strand
CTCGGCAAGATTACGTATCACATCGTCAAAAGTGGCCCTGTTATGCGCTTGCTCTTGTACTTTTTCTCTACTGCGTGTACAATGCCCAATGACAACGTTTACCTGCTTAAAAGGAGGTTCCGATGCCCCGCTCGTTTCATAATAAGATCTTGCGCGTCAACTTGACCAAAGGCACTATCCAGGTGGAAGAGCCCGGTGTGACGTATATGCGCAAATACATGGGCGGCTGGAACATTATCGCCGACGTCCTGTTGCGCGAAGTGCCCCCCAAGGTCGATCCGCTGGGCCCTCAGAACAAGCTGATCTTTGCGCCGGGCGTGCTCACCGGGCTGGCCGTCTCGGGCGCCGCGCGAAACGCCGTGGGCGCGAAATCGCCTCTCACCGGCGGTTTCGGTGCGGGCGAAGTCGGCGCCTTTTGGGGGACTGAATTCAAGCGGGCGGGTTTCGACGCGCTCATCGTTGAAGGGGTCTCGCCCAAGCCGGTGTACCTGTGGATCAAAGACGGTGAGGTCGAGATTCGCGATGCCACCCACCTGTGGGGCAAGACCACCAAAGAGACATGGCTTGCGCTGCAAGAGGAGCTGGGTGACAAGCGAGTGCGCGCCTCGATGATCGGCCCCGGTGGCGAAAATCTCGTGCGCTATGCCTGTGTGATGAACGGACTCAAGGATGCGGCCGGCCGCACCGGTCTGGGCGCCGTTATGGGCTCCAAGAGGCTCAAGGCCGTCGTCTCGCGCGGCACCCTGCCGTTCGATGGAGAGGATCCCGATACTATCCGCGAGATGGCTCGTGAACTTGCCCGTGGTGTGGCGGCGGGTGAAAAGGCCGCCGGTATGCACAAGCACGGCACCGGCGCGGCTCTGCCCGATGCGGTGTTGCAGGGTAACCTGCCCATTCGCAATTTCCGCGATGGCGAGTTCCCCGGCGCGTATGACATCAGCGCCGAGGTGTTCCTGGATAGAATCGGCGTCGGCATGGAGGGATGCTTCGCCTGCGCCGTTCGCTGCAAAAAGGTCGTCAGCGCCGAGACGCCTTACAAGCTGGATCCCGACTATGGCGGGCCCGAGTACGAGTCGGTGGGGTCGCTGGGCTCTTGCTGTGGCGTCGATGATGTCGTCGCCATCTCCAAGGCGACCGAGCTGTGCAACGCTTACTCGCTGGACACCATCGGAACGGGCGTGACCATCGCGTTCGCCATGGAGTGCTTTGAGAACGGTCTGCTGACGCTGGAGGATACCGACGGCATCGACCTGCGCTTTGGCAACGGTGATGCGGTGATACAGATGGTGGAAAAGATCGCCAAGCGTGAGGGGATCGGCGCACTGCTGGCCGAAGGGACAAAGCGCGCGGCAGCCAAGATCGGCAGAGGCGCGGAGCGCTTTGCCATGGAGGTCAAGGGGCAGGAGTATCCTATGCACGAGCCCCGCTTCAAGCGCGGTCTGGCGATTGGCTATGCGATTTCGCCCACCGGCGCCGATCACTGCCACGCGCTGCACGATGCCGGCCTGATGGCGGCCACCGAAGAGGGCTTTTTGGGCAACGCCACTCTGCGCAGCATGGGCATCCTCGAGCCCGTCGATATCGAGAACCTGGGCCCGGAGAAGGTGCGTGCCACCCTCTATAACACGATAGGGCAGATCACGAACAACTGCCTGCCCATGTGCAACTTTGTGCCCTGGAGCATGGACGAGCGCGTCAAGCTGGTCAGGGCGGCCACCGGCTGGGACGTGAGCGCGTTCGAGCTGTTCAAGGTAGGACAGCGCGCGATGACTCTGGCGCGCGTGTACAACATGCGCGAGGGCTTTACCGCCGATGACGATCGCCTGGCCGAGCGGAGCTATGGCCCGACCACCGGCGGCGCTCTGGCCGATGGGGGCATTGATCGTGAGGAACTGCGCGAGGCTATGCAAACCTACTACGGCATGATGGGCTGGGATGAAGAGACGGGCGAGCCCCGTCCGTCGACCCTGGACGAGCTGGGTGTGAGCTGGGCCAAAGAGTACCTGCCCCGTAAATAGGCCGTGAGAAGGTCCTGAGGATATATAAACCCGGAATCCGAGCCAAACGCCGGATTCCGGGTTTGGTTTTTATGATGATGATCCTCGCCGTTTTTCCAGGCCCCATCCCCCTCGTTTGGGGGAGGCGGTTGCCCGGTGATACGCGGTATAATGTCATTGAGAGACTTGCTCTGATGGCGTGGCGCGCCGTCAGAGACATCGCAGGTATAATCATGACCGGGGATGTGACCGCATATCCCGGAACGACGGCGCCGAATTCATCCGGGTGCTGTCGAGACATCAAGGAGGCTCTGGATGGAACGGAGCGATAGGGGAGTTCTGGTGGCTTTTTCCGATGCGCTGGCCGATGCGGTGGAGCGGGCCGGAGAGGCCACGGTGCGGGTCGATGCCCGCAGTCGGTTTGCGGCCAGCGGGCTGGCCTACGCGGACGATCTGGTGTTGACGGCCGATCATGTGATCGAGCGCGATGAGGGGATCATCGTCGGACGGCCCGACGGGACCGAGGTCGCGGCCGATCTGGTGGGGCGTGATCCGGGGAGTGACCTGGCGCTGCTTCGTCTGCGTGAGGGGCGCCTTTTGCCGGCCGAGCCGGTTACCGATGAGGCGCGTGTTGGACAGTTTACTCTGGCGCTGGGGCGGCCGACCGCCGAGGGAATACAGGCCAGTCTGGGCATCATCAGCGTCGTCGGTGGGCCGGTGCGCACACGGCGCGGCGGATTGCTGGAACGGTATATCCGCACCGACGCCATCTCGTATCCGGGATTTTCCGGTGGTCCGCTGGTAGACGGTGAAGGACGTGTCGTAGGGATCAATACATCAGGGCTGACCATGGGGGCATCGCTGGCCATTCCGGTGGCGCAGGCCTGGCAAACTGCTCGCGATCTGCTCGATCACGGGCGGGTGCGTCGTGCCTATCTGGGCGTTCGTAGTCAGCCCGTGGAACTGGCGGCGGCGCAACGGGAGACCCTGGGGCGTGGACAAGAGACCGGCCTGTTGATCGTATGGGTGGGCCACGATACGCCGGCAGAACAAGGCGGCCTGATGGTGGGCGATATCCTCGTAGCGATGGACGGCCGGCCGGTGGGCGATACCGACGAATTGCAGGGCATTCTGTTGACTGTGGGCGCCGGACACGAGGCACAGATTCAGGTGCTTCGCGGTGGGAAGAGCGTGTTGTTGCCGGTGCGTGTGGGCGAACACGCTTGACGGTATGAAACGAGGCGAACGATGCACAATCGGATAGATACCGATCTGGCCCGCCGTATGGCAGAGGCTATGAATGTGCTGGTGACGGATGCGTTGCCGTCGGTGGCGCTGATATCCAGCGGTGACCGGGGTGTGGGCACCGGCATCGTGTGGCGCCGAGATGGCGTTCTGGTGACCAACGCCCATGTGGTGATGTACGGCCCCAGAGCCCTGAGGCAGGTGAGCGTGACGCTGCAGGATGGTCGACAGGAAGCCGCTGTTGTGGTGAGCGCCGATCCTCAGGTGGATCTGGCCGTGCTGCGCGTGGTGAACGATCACCTGCCCCATGTTCGGGTGGGCGATTCGCGCCGCCTGCGTGTCGGGCAGATGGTGTTCGCTCTGGGTAATCCGTGGGGCGAGCGCAATGTGGCCACTGCCGGGGTCATCAGCGGCCTGGGTGAGGCGTACGCCGCGGACGGTCGTCGCATTCGGGTGATTCGCCTGGATGCCAGACTGGCGCCCGGAAATTCGGGCGGGCCGTTGCTGGATGCACAGGGCGCCGTCATCGGCATGAATACCCTGGTGGTTGGCGGCGATATGGGCGTGGCGCTGCCGGCTCACGAGATCGATGCTCTGGTCCGTGAGACCTTTGACCGGCAGGTGATGCTCGGTGTAGGGGTGCGGCCCGTTCCGCTGAACGATGCGCTGCGTCGTCAGGCCGCCGACGGACAGACGACCGGATTGCTGGTGGTCGAGATACGCCCCGGCGCGCCGGCCGCTGCGGCCGGGGTGCAGTCGGGTGATCTGCTGATGACGCTGAACGAC